>NZ_JAMPQI010000003.1:0-19296 GCF_028482365.1 Providencia sp. PROV122
TAGTTGAATAAGGCTAAGTATCTATTTCTTATGGAGGAACGTCTATGATATCTCCGAAGGAAATTGTCGGGAGTAACATAAAAAGGATCCGTTTAAAAAAAGGGTTGAGTGGAGCTGAGTTGGCTGATCGGCTGTTATGTTCGCAACAACATATTTCTCGTATTGAACGAGGGCTTACTCGACTGAATATAGCGCAAATCTATTGTATTGCGGATTGTCTTGACGTCAATATTCAATGGTTATTAGAAGGGGTAGGTTTTCTGGTTAATCCTTTAGACCGAATATATGACCAAATGTATTACTTCCAAGCAGAAGATTTATTTTAGAGTTCTTGCTCATTATTAAAATAAATAGAGTTAATGATTATGTTAATGAATGCTCCTCCATCGGAAATAGATTTATTTATTGGAATTAAAATAAAACAGTTACGAAAAGAAAAAGGATTAACGGGAAAGGAGTTAGCTCGATGTCTTGGTGTTAGCCAGCAGCAGGTTTCGCGCTATGAACAAGGCATTAATTGTGTGCATATTGATTTGCTCGCTAAATTATCAGAGATGTTTAAAGTTCCTATTCAAACATTTCTACCCAGTAATGATATTTAATATCCTTATTTTTTATTATTTATCTTAAATGTATTTAATTTGAAAAATTAAATACATTTAAATTCTATTTTATTTTCTCATTGCAAGAGAGTGTTTGTAATGAGCAATGTAGTCTAACACTCAATATTTATTGAACAACAAACATAGGAAATAATCTTCATGAAAATGAAAACCATTGCAATGGCAACGTTTATGGCGCTGGGTTTAGCCTCTGCAGCAAATGCAGCAGACCAAGGCCACGGTAAAGTGACATTTAAAGGTTCAATTATTGATGCACCGTGCTCAATTTCACCGGATTCAATTGACCAAACTGTTGAACTGGGTCAAATCTCCAACATGGCTCTTGTGGATGGCGGTAAGTCTAGCCCACGTATATTTGATATCGCCTTAGAAAACTGTGATGTGGCTAACTTAACGAAAGGCGTGCAATTAACTTTTACGGGGGCAGCAGCATCCTTTGACACAACCAATAAAACATTGGGGATTGTGGGAACCGGTGCGGGTGCGGGCGTTCAAATCACCAATGGGAGTGGTAATGTTATTACATTAGGCACAGCAACCCCGTTCCAAAACATCCAAGATGGTAATAATACACTGCGTTTCTCTGCGTACTTAATGGGTAATGGTGGTGATATTTCAACTATCACTCCGGGTGATTTTAGCTCTGTCGCTGACTTTACTTTGTCTTACGAGTAATTCATAAAAAACCTCGCGCTACAAGGACGTTTTGCGGGGTTATTTTAAGCGGTATAGCACACAGGAGAAGAAAACCATGAAGTGGTTAGCGACTTATGGATTATTTTCATTAACGCTGAATCTGTGGGCGTTCACGCTCCCCGCGAATGCGCAAAGTTCGGTGAAGATGCGGGGCAGTATTATCGAAACCGCCTGCGCCATTGACGTCGGCAGTCGTGACCAAACCGTTGAGATGGGCAGTTTACCTTTAACACAAATTCGTCGTGATGGGCAAGGGCCTGCACGCCCTTTTGTTATTCGATTAGTCAATTGTGTTCTTGAACGACCCAACCCGAATAAGCCGAACTGGCAGTATTTTCGTGTGACATTTGATGGCCCACAATCTCGCGGGCTGTTTGGGATCCAGGGGCAAGCGAAAGGGGTAGGGTTACAAATTCAGCGTGATGATGACGGTGAAATTGCGGTGCCTGGAAAATCCTTGTCGGCTCAGTTGTTGACGTTAGGGACACGGGATTTAGCCTTTCAGTTGCGCTTGGTGGCCAATCAGGACCCACTGGCTTCGGGGCAATATACCAGCTTATTACGGTTTAAATTGGATTACGAATAACCGTTTTTTATCGAACCGTTTTTTGGTTGTCACACTGTCAACATGATGGGGGTCATGACGTAATGAATATAGAACAAATAAGAAGGTCGAGATGATGACCCTAAATTGTATTTCTGCGCCATTGTTAGGGATTAGCCGACCTCGTTGGTTGGGGTTGTTTGTGTCCATCGTACTCTGTAGTCAAAGTTATGCGGCTGACATTGAATTCAATACCGATATTTTAGATGTCAATGACCGAGCCAATATTGATTTGAGTCAGTTTTCACGTCCGGGGTATTTAATGCCCGGCGAATACCGTTTTACTGTGTTTTTGAACAAGCACAGCTTGCCTGAGCAAACGGTGTTTTATTATGCCCCCGATGACCAGCCGGATGAGAGTTTAGCTTGTTTGAGTCCGACGTTAGTGGAGTTGCTAGGACTTAAACCCGAGTTATTACCCACGTTGCAGTGGTGGCATCAAGGGCAGTGTTTGTCGCTGGCAAGTTTGCCAGGAACGGAAGTGAAAGCGGATTTGGCTGCTTCGGCGTTGTACATCAGTTTACCGCAAGCCTATTTAGAATATACCGCAGAGAATTGGGACCCTCCGGCTCGATGGGAAGAGGGGTTGTCTGGCGCGTTATTTGATTATAACGTCAATGCGCAGGTGGGGCAGCAAACCCGTGGCGGGCAGCGAACCAATATGAGCACCAGTGGTAACGGTGTTGCCGGGGTAAACTTAGGGGTTTGGCGAGCGCGTGCCGATTGGCAATTGCGCTTGGATAAACAACAAGGACAAGGTACGACAAGTTCGCTTGATTGGACCCGTTATTACGTGTATCGCGCAATTAAAGCCTTAGGGGCCAAACTCACCCTCGGGGAAGATTATTTAGTCTCTGATATTTTTGACAGCTTTCGGTTTACGGGGCTGAGCCTCATCACCGACACCAATATGTTGCCGCCGAATTTACGCGGTTATGCGCCTGAAATTACGGGCGTGGCTAAAAGTAATGCGACGGTGATTGTGAGTCAACAAGGGCGCATTATTTATCAAACGCAAGTTGCGGCAGGACCATTCCGCATTCAAGATTTGAATGATGCGTTAGCGGGTGAGCTCAATGTCGAAGTGAAAGAGCAAGACGGTTCAAGTCAAACGTTCACCGTGAGTACGGCGAGCGTGCCGTATCTGACGCGTCCCGGGCAGCTACGCTATAAGCTTGCGGCAGGGCGTCCGACAGACTGGCGCCATCATGTGAGTGGTGAAACCTTTGCGAGTGGCGAATTTTCGTGGGGGGTAAATAACGGATGGTCGCTGTATGGTGGAGGCATTGCGGCTGAAAATTACGCCTCTGCGGCGGTGGGGATTGGGCGAGACTTGCTGATGTTTGGGGCGTTGTCGTTTGATATTACCCATGCGCGTTCGCGTTTGAAAGGGTTAACGGAGATAGGGGATAAAACCTATCGGGGCAGTTCATACCGACTCAGTTATTCCAAACGTTTTGATGCCTATAACAGTCAAGTGACTTTTGCCGGGTACCGTTTCTCTGAGCAAGGCTTTATGAGTATGTCAGAGTATCTGGATGCACAATCGACGGGCGTGAGGCAATACAACAGTAAAGAGATGTACACCATCTCCTATAACCAACAGTTCCCTGAAATCGGTTTAAGTGCGTACATCAACTACTACCACCAGACCTATTGGGACCAGCCGGATAACGACCGTTATAGCGTGTCGTTAGCCCGTTATTTTGATATTGGCAAATGGAAAAACATCAGTCTGAATTTAACGGCATATCGAAATCAGTATCGCGAGACGAAGGATGATGGCGTGTATGCGTCACTGTCGGTGCCGTGGGGGGAAAAAGGGACGCTGAGCTTAAACAGCAGTTGGGATAAAAACGATAATACCCAGCGCGCCAGTTATTACGACCGAATCGACGAGCGAAGTAATTATCAATTGAGTACGGGATGGTCACGTTCCGGCGCCTTAGTAAGTGGCTATTACACCCATGATGGAAATTTGGCGCAAATTAATGCCAATGCCACCTATCAACAAGACCGATATCGCTCGGCCGGGTTGTCATTCCAAGGCGGCTTCACAGCCACAGAGAAAGGGGCGGTTATGCACCGTAATAACCAACTTGGTGGGACGCGAATTTTTGTGGAGACCGATGGGGTAGCGGATATTCCGCTGCGCGGGTATGGCTCGACGGTTCGAACGAATCGATTTGGGCAGGCCGTTCTGACGGATGTGAACAGTTATTACCGCAACCAAGTCAGTGTCGATTTGAACACGTTACCGGAGGAAGCGCAGGTTGCTCAATCCGTTAAGCAAGGCACGTTAACCGAAGGGGCGATTGGCTACCGCCAATTTGAGGTCGTGTCGGGTCACAGTGCCATGGCGCTTCTGCGTTTGGCAGATAACAGTACACCGCCGTTTGGGGCTCAGGTATTTAATGCTCGGGGTCAGCAAGTGGGTATGGTTGGTGACGATGGCAGTACGTATTTAACGGGACTGAATGCGAACGATATTTTACAGCTCCGTTGGGGTGATAGCGTGCAGTGTGAAATCACGTTACCGAGTGTCTTACCGGATAATGACACGTTACTGTCGAATTGGTTATTGCCGTGCCATTCACCGGGGCGTCAGTCCTCTCCAGTGGTGAAGTCGGCAGCGGTAAGTACCCCCTTGCCGTCGGGAAAACCGGCGATGCGAGATGACCTGACCTGTACAACGTCGTGTCAGGCAGAGATGAAACCCGTGATTGAGCCTGCAAACTCACAGGCGACGCGGTGGTTACTCAAATAAACTAACGATATCGATTGGGTGATGTTATTCCGCTACGTCGAACGCAGCGGGTCACCTGAACGTCAAAGAATGACATCAAGAAGGCAATAAACATGAACAATGCAGTGACACATCCCCTCATCACTCAATCCTCTCGTGCGATGGTGATGGTATTGGGGGGCACAATACTGAGTACATTAATAATGTCATCGGCTCAGGCGGCGGTGGCTTTAGACCGTACTCGCGCCATCATCACAGGGGATGATAAATCCATTAGCTTAAATATCAGCAATGAAAATAAGCAACTGCCGTATTTGGCGCAAGGTTGGATTGAGAATGCGCAAGGAGAAAAAATCACAGACCCGTTTACGGTATTACCGCCCGTGCAACGTGTTGAACCCGGCGCTAAAAGCCAAGTGAAAATTCAGGCACTCCCCAGTGTTGCCGCGCTTCCGCAAGACCGAGAGTCGGTGTATTACTTTAACTTGCGGGAAATTCCGCCGAAAAGTGATAAACCCAATACGCTGCAATTAGCGTTGCAAACCCGGATTAAGTTGTTCTATCGCCCGAAAGCCATTATTCCAACGCGTGAGCAAATGGATAATCCGTGGCAAGAAAAAGTGACGTTGACACGTCAAGGTGACCAATACACGTTGGTCAACCCGACGCCCTACTACGTGACGATTGTGGATGCGGTACCACGTAAAGACGGCAAAACGGTGACGGGATTTGAGCCTGTAATGGTTGCGCCAAAAGGAAGTCAAGTCATGCCGGTCAGTGCAACGGCATTGGGCAATAGCCCGGTACTGACTTACATCAATGATTACGGTGGTCGCCCTACCCTGACATTTAGTTGTCAAGGTAACCAGTGTCATGTGGTACCGGAAAAGAAATAATCCCCCGAGCATATCGGAAAAGGAGTAAGCATGAGCGAACAGCATCGGTCATTAAACCAAAGTGTAATTGGCGCTGGGATGATCTTCAGTCTACTCAGTGCTTCCGCAATGGGAACAGCGCTGGATAAAGTGGATAACTGGGATGTGGATGGCGCGCATGGCACATTATATGTCACCGGGGCGTTAACGGAGAGTGCTTGCCGCTTAGCGATGTCATCCGCCTACCAAACGGTCAATCTCGGGACAACGGGAACGGGACAATTACAGCATGAAGGTCAGACAGGTACCCCTGTCGCGGTACAACTGCGTTTAGAAGATTGTTTAAGTGGTGAAAGTCGTCAGCGTAATAAACTCGGCAATTTATTGTGGAGTCCTGATATGCCTGCGATGAAAATTCGTTTCTTGGCGCCGGCCGATAGTCAAGAGCCACGACTCGCCGCGGTGACGGGGGTAAAAGGGATTGGGTTGCAATTGAGTGATGCGTCTCGGCGTCCGATAACACTGGGACAGTATAGTGCGCCTCAGTTAGTGTCGCCAGGACAAAATCAACTGACGTATTATGTGACCACAGTTCGCACTTCAGCGGGGTTAAATGCGGGTGCATATCAGGCTCTCATTCAGTTTCAAGTGAGTTATGACTAGAGGGCATGATGATGCGAATAATCAGTTTCATCACACCGTGTTTTAAAGCTATTGTATTTTCGGCGCTCGTTTTATTTAGTGCTATTGCGTCAATGAGTTTTTTTTACTCGTCGGCTAACGCTGCAGATTTAGCAACCAATATTCAAATTCGCGTTACGGTCTATGGCGAGCCCGATTGTACCCTTGGTGGGGCGACATCGACATCCGTAGATTTTGGCGATGTACATCAGGCTCTAATTGATGGCGTATATAAGCGGTTACCCATTAATTACAATTTGGTCTGCAATGGCCTTTATAAAAATGGGTTAAAGATGCGACTGAATTGGACAAATCGACAAATCAACGGGTTGTCATCGGTCACTACGAATTTAACGGATTTAGGGATTGCAATTTATCAAGGTAATACCCGGTTAAGTAGTGGGGCAACGTTAAATTTTAATTACGGAAGCTCACCAGCTTTATATGCGGTTCCTGTTAAGCCAACGGGGAGCAATTTGACGGATGGGGGCAATTTTACGGGCAATATCACGATGACACTGGATTACCAATAGGACTATCTCAATGAAGCAACGCAATGTTCTCTTTTCGGTATGCATGTTATTTGGGATATTTAGCCAATGTGATGCATTAACCCTGAATATTGGCTTAAAGGGGCGTTTATTGGTTACGCCCCCCGAATGCATTCTTAATAATAACCAGCAGGAAGTCGTTCACTTTGGGGATATATTATTGCCTCGAATTGATGGTGTGGAATACAAGCATCGCGTTCCGATGACATTAAGCTGTACAGGGCTCGTTAAAAATACCCTAAAAATGACATTTGTTGGGGCTGGGACATCATTTACCAGTAATGGCGCATTAGCGACGAGTAATTCGAAATTAGGCTTAGCCTTTTATGTCAATAATGTCAGGCAAGCGATAAATCAGCCATTCAATGTGGTCTATACGACACTGCCATCATTGGAGGTTGCTCCCATTAAAAACAGTGGTGCCAATTTCAGCGATACGGATGGTGGCTTTTTTACCGCACAGGCAACACTGAAAATTGATTATCAGTGAGATGGATTATGTGGAATAACAATAAAAAAAGACCGTGGATGAATATGCTCCTGTTGTGGTGTCTCGGGATATCATCAGCGAATGCAAATTGGTTATTTGATGGCACGCTGATTATTCCACCGGTGTGTCAATTAAGCCAAGACGACCCGATTAAAGTCTCATTTGGTAAAGTGGGGGTGAGAAAAGTGGATGGTGTTGCGTTTAAACAAACGATCCCCTATCAATTAAATTGTGTTGGTGATATGAGCCAACCGTGGGACATCAGTTTAACCTTTAGTGGTACGCCTGCGGGGAATGGATTTGACAATGCGACATTGCAAGCCATCTCACCGTTAAACAATGGAAAATTGGGGATCCAAATTCAAAAAAATGGTCAGCCGCAACCATTAAATAATGCCTTTTTAGTTGATCGAACCGCATTGCCCATCTTGTCGGCGGTGCCGGTTATGCGAGCAGGCTCTGAGCTGGTTGGTGATAATTTTACCGCCTCTGGCACATTAACGGTCATCTTTGAATAACGGCGAGGAGCATATTATGTCTAACCAATACCGCGGTTATATCGCCTGTGGACTTTTACTCTTTGGGATAACAACCAGTTTCGCTGCCAAAGTCGATTTTGATGGCACACTCATTGAAGATGCGTGTGATGTTTACCCGGGGGATGAAGCGATTGAATTAGATTTTGGTACGATTATTAATAAATATTTATATCTTAATACTCGAACACACAGTCAGCCTTTTGCTATTCGACTCATTAATTGTGATTTATCCCTTGGGCACGAGGTGAAAGTTACTTTTTTGGGAATGGAGAGTGCGGTTTTACCTGGGCGATTAGCACTGGATGGGGGGAGTCAAGCGAAAGGGGTTGCTGTAGGGTTAGAGACATCCTCCGGGATCGCACTTGCCATTAATCATGGTGTCTACACACAAGCTTTATATGCCAGCAATAACAATGTCTTAAATTTACAAGCTTACGTTCAAGGTGAGCCTATGGCCTTACAAAATAAGTCATTAGTTTTAGGTCCATGGTCAGCGACAGCAACGTTTAAATTAGATTACGAGTAACTTATTATGCGCATTGACTTATTAAAAGAAACACATCGCTTGAAGCCTCAATCTCTTTGGCTTTTGCTTTTTTTTGTTGCAATTTGTGCGACGTTATTGCCTGTTCGTAGTGCCCAGGCTGGGGCTTATGTAATGCCTATAAGTGTTATTCCTGGCGCTGGAGGTCAAGGGTTACCTAAGGTAACACAAGAAATTATCTATTGGGATGAAGATAATTCAACCTTAAACCCTTGCTATGGCGTAACAGAATGTTGGATTGGGCCGGATGTTTTATACTCCAGTAATTATCCTAGTTTAAGAGGTACTTGTGAATTTTATAATAACTGTATTGAAATTAGTGGGTATAGATACGCCTATCAAGTCATGAATGCATTTAAAGCATCAAAAGGGATCCCATATAGGGCAATATTTGATATAAGCTCATCTGATGCGACTTGTGTGGGGCTATTTTATGTTCCCCATAGACCGAAAAATAACGTGTTTGATTCCCAATTATGGCCAGGAAGTACTTGTGGTCAGCTACCCCCTGCAAATCAATTTTGCAGCATCAGTTTACCATCTTATGTCGATCATGGCTCAATAAGTAACTCGAATTTAAACGGGCAAATAAAAAGTGTTAGTGGTACTATCAGTTGTACACGACCAGCGAGTTTAAAGGTTTATGCGCGTTCAACAACGGGGGAGCGCTATGTTTATATGAATTCGAATAGCGCCTTTTATTCTCGTCCGTTAATTAATAATCAAGACGGATGGTATGGGGTCAATATCTCTGTTTCAGGCAGTAATGTAAATAATCCATTTACGTTTACGTCTGAATTGCATACAACTACTAGTGCGATAACACCCGGTTATTATACTGGGAATTCGATAGTTATCATATCGTTTAATTAATATTAAAGATATTATATATTACTAAATAATATTTAGGTGAAATTTAACTCGGTAAATAAGACTGTTTTCCAGGGATTCATTATATGAATTTCCTAGTTAAGCAGTTTTAGTTATTGAATATATTCATGCAAATAATTCTTGTATGGGATTATTTGTTGGGGGGATGAAAAACACAAAGTGTTATATGCAATGTTAAATAATGGTATTAATTCAATATGGTTTTGATTAGAATGAGCTGTTGCTGTAATTATATGTTAAAAATTTTAAATGAATTACAGTTGTTATTCATTATAGTGCCGTAAGTGGTTCATGATTTTGATGTTTATAACTTGTGAGTTTATAGGGGCGTGTATTCAATCCGGTGATTAACCTGTAATATAGGGTGTCAATGATCTTCAAAAAATCCACCACGATGATCATTGAAAAATACTCCACCGAATATCTAAAAAATAATCTTAATCTCGATGTTTAAAACGATAAGATTCGTTACCCGTTTCAAGGATGTGGCAATGATGGACTAATCGATCTAATAAGGCATTTGTCATCTTTGTATCCGTAAATAATTTTGCCCATTCTGAGAATTCTAGGTTCGTTGTAATGATTAAACTCGTTTGTTCATGTAGTTGGCTGATAAAGTGAAATAATAATGTTCCTCCTCGCTGACTAAAGGGTAAATAACCTAATTCATCAAGAATGACGATATCCTGTTTCTGCATTTGCGGCGTTAACTTATAATTTTTGCTATCACTGTCTAATTCCAATTGGTTCACTAATTCAAGCACATTCCAAAATCGCACTTTATACCCTTGCGTTGCGGCGTGAAGCCCTAATGCTGTTGCTAGGTGGGTTTTTCCTGTCCCGGTTCCTCCTACAAACAGGATATTCTTTTTTTGTTTGACATAATCACCCACGATTAATAAATCAAGATGGGCTTGATCAAGTGTACTGTGGGCAAAATTAAAATCGCTAAAGTGACGTTGCTGAGGAAAACGTCCTCGTTTCACTCTCGCCTCAGTTTGATTAATTTGCCGTTGCGTTATTTCTGCATTGAGTAACTTTTCTAAAATATCTAACGTGGGCCTTTTTCGTCTCACTCCGTCAATCACCACGTCATCAAACGCTTCTGCCATAGTGCTAAGTTTGAGTGTTTTTAATGCATCGATATAATCTTGTCTTTCCATGGTTATTTCCTTGCCAATAATTGGTCAAAGTGAGTTAACGTTGCTATCGGTGGGCAAGTTAACGGGATATGCTGAGATTCAAGCTCAGGGATCGCCGGTTCAGTCAATCGAAGAATAATATTCAGAACGGCTTCTACCGTGGGAATGCCTTGTTCTAAGGCGATTTCAGCTGCAGTAATACCAATGTCCTCTCCAAAATCAGCTATTAAGCTTAACAACTTGACCATCGCTTTATCGCCTTTGGGCTGTGACATAAGGTGTTTTTGGAGCGTTTTAATACATTCTGGTAAGGGCCAATGGATAAAGGGTTCACCATGACGTAATGCCCCCGGCTTTTTAGCTAACGCAGATAAATAATGATAAGGGTTGTAGGTTGTTTGATTTTTTAAGAAACTTCGTGGATGCTGAGTCACCTCCTCATGCCCATAAAAAACACGTAACGTATCCGCTGTGATTTGAGCTGCCACGGCTTTCCCTACCAAATGGCAAGGCACACTATACCGATGAGAATCAAATAAGATGAGCGAACAGGTATTCACGAGTAAACGCTCTGTTCGATAGCCTGAATAAGGGATGTAGGCTGAAAAGTGACGTTGTTCCTTGATTAACCGCTCGTTAATTGTTTGGTGTTTATCCTCTTTCCAAGGCTGTTCTAACCGTTTTTGACATTTTGAGAGCAAATAGGCATTGAGTTCATCCAATGAATCAAAGGCGAGCATGGGTAAAAAAAGGCGTTTTCGTAACGTTTGAACTTGACGCTCAACTTGACCTTTTTCCCAGCCAGCAGCAGGTGTGCAAGCGACAGGTTCGATTAAAAAGTGGTTCACCATAGCAAGAAAAGCGTCATTAAAAATGCGTTCTTTCCCTCGGCCAATTTTTTTTACAATCGTTTTAGGGTTATCGTAAATACCTCGTTGGGGTGTTCCACCGAAAAATTGAAAGGCGTGATTATGTGCATCAATAAGCATTTCAACCGTTTGCCGTGGATAAGCTCTGACAAAATACGCTTGAGAATGGCAAAGTCTAAAATGAGCCACATTAAGTTTAATGACTTCACCTTGAATACAAACTTTTTCATGACTCCAATCAAATTGATAAGACTCTCCACATGGAAAGGACTGAGGAATGAAAACAGGTTTAATAGGCTGATATTCTTGATAAAACCTTTTAATAAAACGTGATACACAAGGGTATTTTCCTTCAAATCCAAGACTACACAGCCACTCAAAATGCCGGACAGCAGAGAGCCTCTGATGCTTAGGTAATAACATTTGTGCTTCTAAACGGTCAATGAGGCAAGCTTTGAAAGGGCCTAATTTAGGTGAAAGATAATTTTCACGCTGATAACGAGGGATTTCTGTTGAATTTAAATATTTACGAACAGTACGTCGGTCAAGTTGTAATTTCTTAGCAATCTCTCGTTGAGAGAGCCTATCTTTATGAAAAAGACGTCGGACTTTGGTGATGGTTTCCATACAAAGCATTCCAAATTATCCCTTGCAAAAACAAGGAGTGTAGCAGAGCTATCAGGTGGATCATTTTTACACGATCTTTCCTGCCTAATTTGGTGGAGTTTTGCATGATCATTAACAGGGATCCCATGGTAGATCAATTTGATCAATCATCGCCTCGATAATTTCGTTAATATTTTTATTATGATTTTTGGGTCATGTATTCAATCCGGTTGTTGAGAGTTTTGATTTGCCGTTGTTCCAAGTTATACCGTTAACTTTGACGTAGGTTTCATCGAGCTGCCAAGAGGAAACCGATCGAATGAATTGATATTTTTTGCATTTTTTACGGAGAATGGGGGCATACTCAATAAATCAACGATAAATCGTTGAGCGGTGAGCGTATCACTGACGTTGGCATGGCCTATTTCTAATAAGACATAATCAATACTGTGAGTGTTTCTCACTTAGGTCATTTTTGCAACAAGCCCGTTTTAAGACACTATCAGACAAACCGTTCTTTAAGTCAAAATACCCCGTATTCCTCTGTGGAGCCATTTCATTTTGCTTTTTTTAATTCAGTTGAAACTAAGATTATTTTTATCTAAGAAAATGGTTGGTTAGATTTAAAGTGTAACAAAATGAAAAAAATAAAGACGTTTTATCACAAAATACAGGGAACGGTATTTTTAGAAGATTTCACCAATAAAAAAATCAATTACGCGCCATGCGGTAAAAATACTTGTGGATCAATCGGTTGAATACTCTCTGTGGGGGGGGGGGGGCCTTTTGATCGATAAAATCGATCATTTATCAGTTGGCGATAGCTGAAACCTATCAAATTTGACTTATTTGATCGTTATAATCGTTTTTACAATTGTTCAGAGTCTATTTATATTCAATTCACATTAATCGCAGCTGTTAAATAATTTTTAGCCTTGTTATCACTGAGTAACCAATAATGAATGGAGTTAATGTATGCGCTCTGAAAATGAAATTAACTGCACTCAGGATTTAAATAAAAAACTGGGGCTTTTTTTTAAGAGAAAATAGATTAAAGGTGAATTTGACAGGCAAAGAACTGGGGCGGCTGATGCATGTTAGTCAGCAACAAGTTTCTCGGTATGAAGCCGGTGTGACCAATTTGACAATCTCGCAATTAAATCAATATTTGATGGTGCTAGGTATTTCTTGGCAAGATCTTATTCGGAATGTGATTGAGGAATATAATTGGGAATTCATTTTTAATCGTCATTTACCCTGAATCACTAATTAATTTAAATATCGTTAATCATGCATGGTCATTAGGTCAACAATAGAGCGTCTTAATCTATTGTTGGTGGTCGTTATTTTTAAATGACGGAACGAAAATAAGAAAAAGAAAGTTTATAGAAATACACTTTTCTATCTTTGCCTGATTTCAATTAAACAATTAAATAATTAAATAATTAAACCGATATCGAGGGGGTTCTTACGTGCCTTTGTTGCGTGTTCACGCAGCCCGCCAAATGCGAATGAATACACAATGATGAAAAAGCGATAAGTAGTAATCAATAAGGTTGTATAACTCTTTAAGTGGGAGTGCGTTTTATACAACGGTATTTTAATAAAATACGGGTCTATTAAATTAGGCTGCTTAGTTTTTAAATGGGGTAATGTTTAATGAGTCATAAAAAGGTTAATAAAATTGTCATGTTATGGGTGGCTTTGTGTGTAACTCAGACATCTGTAGCAAATTCATCCCCAACTAATTTAGTTCATGAAACGCAAAAGTTCTCTGTGGAAACGGGCGCAACAAGAGTTATTTTTACGCCGAATTCTCAAGGTTCAACTTTAACGGTAACTAATCCGCAAACATACCCGATTTTAGTACAGTCGGAAGTGTTACAAGCAGATAAAGAAACAAAATCGTCTTTTGTTGTCACCCCACCGTTATTTAGATTGGATGGTGAGCAAAGTAATCGTATACGTATAATCAATACTGAAAAATTAGGTCCTGATGATAGGGAGTCATTGTATTGGTTATGTATAACGGGTATCCCACCAGAAATTGATTCGGATTGGGTGACCGAAGATGAAAAATCAAAACAATTGGACTCTGCCACGTTATTAACTCAGATGAGAATAAAATCGTGCATTAAGTTAATCGTTAGGCCTAAATCGATTGCTAATAAAACAGCACTAGATGTTGCATCATCAATTGAATGGATAAAAGAGGGTGAGCGTTTAAAAATACATAATCCAACACCTTATATTTTTAATTTTAAAGATATTAGTATTAATAATAAAAAAGTTAGCCTTCCTGACTCTGGGTATATCCTACCTTATAGCGATGCCACTGTGAGCGTTAAAGCTGTGGGTGATAGTACCGTTTCATGGCATTTAATTACCGATTTTGGTGGTGAAAGTAGAAAGTTTGAATCCAAAATAAAAGGGTAGTAATGATGAAATTTAAATTAAGCATATTCGCTTTAGCTATTTTATCATTTTCGTCATTTAATTATGCCCAGCAATATACATTTAATTCAAAATTAATAGAGGGGGTTGATGGTGACTCTATTGACCTCTCTTTATTTGAAGGTGGAGGGCAGTTGCCAGGGACTTACTTGGTTGATGTCCTGATTAATGGCAGGCAAGTTGGTACATCATATATCCGTTTTTCAAAATTGGATGAGGATGACGAAAAATCGCTCTTGGTTCCCTGTTTATCAAGTCTTCAGCTGGTGCAGTATGGTGTTGATATTCAGGAAACAGAATCCCAAGTTGAGCAAACGGAAGATGCATGCTTTGATATTGCCTCGTTATCTGGTGCTAATGCCCATTTTAATTTTAACGCCCTGACCCTTGAGTTAAGCGTTCCTCAAATTTATTTAAAGAAATCCACAAAAGGGATAGCGAATCCTGAATTATGGAATGAGGGAATAACGGCGTTTATTTTAAATTATAAAGCTACAACAACACATACTACGTATAAATCAAATGTTCGAGAATCAAATGATTCAACGTGGGTTCAACTTAATTCGGGATTGAATCTTGGTGCTTGGCGTATCAGGAATAACTCCACATGGAAAAATACAAAAAGTGATACCAATCAATGGGAGAATATTGCTTTATATGCGGAGCGTGGATTATATAGCTTAAAGAGTCGCTTAACGTTGGGCGAACGTTATACCTCAGGTGATGTGTTTGATAGTGTTCCATTTCGAGGGGGCATGCTGGCTACGGATGATAAAATGTCACCCTCTAGTCAGTATCAATATTCCCCAGTAGTGAGAGGTGTTGCACGAACGCAAGCGCGTGTGGAAGTGAAACAAAATGGTTACACCATTTATGATGGTGTTGTGGCACCGGGTCCATTTGAGTTAAATGATTTATCGGTGAGTGGGGCCTCGGGCGATATCACGGTGACGGTTTGGGAAACGGACGGTGCTCCTCAGGAGTTTGTTATCCCCTATCAAGCACCTGCGGTTTCAGTTAAGGAAGGCTACCTTCGTTATAGTGTCATGTCAGGTCAATACCGGCCGAGTGATGACAATATAAAAAAGCAAGCGTTGGCTCAAGGGGCCGCAATTTATGGTTTGCCTTGGGATATGACGGTTTTTACCGGAATACAGTTAGCGGAGCATTACCAATCACTGTTGTTAGGTGTTGGTAAGACGTTAGGGAATTTTGGTGCTTTGTCGGTTGATATCACCCAAAATCACAGCCAACGTTGGGGCCATGACACTCAAGATGGTCATTCTTTACAATTTCGTTACAACAAAGAATTTGACAGTAATACTCAGCTATCTTTAGCCAGTTACCAATATGACAGCAAAGGGTTCGACTCATTATCAGATACCTTAAATACATATACAAAAAACGGTTGGAAAAACAATGAATCTTCTAGCTATAAACAAAAAAGCCGTTTTGCGGTCACCTTGAATCAAGGGTTAGCTGAGTGGGGAAATATTTCGGCATCAGGTTATCGAGATGATTATTGGGATCGTTCTGGCTCCGATAATACTTACAATATAAGCTATTCTGTTTTAATCCGAAATGTAACAGCGTCACTGAATTGGCAGAAAACGCAATATACGAGAGAAAATGGACGTTCTAGTAATGATAATATCATCAGTGTTTGGCTAAGTGTGCCATTAGATGAATGGGTCGGCGGGAGTACCCGAGTATCTTATCGTTACACGGAACCGTCCAATGGTGGGGATACCCATGCGGTAGGGTTATCAGGTAATGCTTATGAGCAACGCTTGAATTGGAATATAAGTCAACAATACAAAACTAATTCGGCAGAAAACTCAAATAATGGAACGTTGAATCTTCAATGGCGAGGAGCATCAGGGCAGATAAATTCCAATTACAGCTACAGCAATCACTATAATCAAACGGGGATTGGTGTCAGTGGCAGTGTGGTGGCACATAGGGATGGTATTACATTGTCTCAACCATTTGAAGGGACGGCTGCGCTCATTGAAGCACCGGGGGCCGCAAATGTTAAAGCCAGTAGTTTACCTGGGATTGAAACGGACGGAAGAGGTTATGCGATTCAGCCATATTTAATTCCTTATCAGGAAAATACGATTACGCTTAACCCTGCGAGTTTTTCATCGGACATTGATGTTAAAAATACCAATACTAAAGTGGTACCAACGGAGGGGGCGGTTATCCCTGCCAAATTTATAACCCAAATTGGTGCTAAAGCTTTATTTAATTTGAAATTTAAAAATGGCAAAGTCGTTCCCTTTGGGACGCTAGTGACAGTTGATAATCGTTTGGGGATCAATGGTATTGTCGGGGAACAAGGTAATTTGTATTTATCGGGTATTCCTGAAGAAGGTCTATTACAGATTAAATTAAAAAATGAGGTATGTTCAGTTAAGTATCAATTACCGCCTAAGAAGAACAATGATATTTATTATCAGTTAAGCGCAATTTGTCAGTAAGGAAAAAGATGAAAATAAATAAAATTATCCTGTCCTTCGTTCTCCTAGGATGGGGGGGAGCAACAAGTGCTTTATCCTTAAATATTAGACCTGTTGATGGATTAAAATCAGGGGTTATTACCGATGGGACGTTACTGGCGAAAGGCGAGATTTCTGATAATGGCGATTATTGTGGATTTAAAATATGGAGTGATGCTCCATTAAATAATGGCAGGTCACAACGCTATCGTTTATTTTCATCAGGTAAGCAATTGAATATACGTTTAAGTGCCCCAGAATTAATTCATGATGAATTAAATAAAATTAGCATTATAAAGAGCAAAAATAAAACGGAACTCTTTGAGATTGTCTCTGATGGAACACAAAAAATATCGTCTGCATCATGGGAAATTATATTAAACGGTTCTGTATTGAAGTGTCAGTAATATTTTAGTTTTTTTGTACCTATCGCACATTATTCTATTTTGGAATGGTGCATATATAAATAAAGGAAAGTAGAAATGAAATTGAAAAAAGTCAATGGGTTTAAATTATTATTAGGTGTTGCGGCAATCGCAATGAGTTCACAGGCGGCATTAGCAGCGGGTATCGCGAGTGATATCTTCACTGGAACAGCCAATGCGACTTATGCGTTGGGGCAAGGGCCACAACTCACTATTACCCCTGTAGACAATCTAAGAGCTGGGCTATGGCAAGTTGATAAACCTATTGCTAACTTCAGCGTTTCAAATCTAGATGGGCACGATCACTATGCCATTAGATGGACACCGGGAACATTTACTCCAGCGTCAGCAGACCTTACTAAGAATGCAGTTATTCTCTCTGGAAAAAATAATCCAAATAATAAACTTGAAGCTTTCTTTTATGCGAGCGACGCTTCTCCGTCAAAATCTGAGACAGAGTGGTTCATTTATCCATCATCAGTGACCACTGATACTATTGGAGCTGTAGTACACAAGATGATTAATGCGGACACTTATGTTGTGTCATTAGATGCTGCATTTTGGGCTTTATAAGTTATTACAATTAATTTGAATATTTAAGAGAGTATGTATGAAAAAGTTAAAAGTCGCTTTATTGGCATCTATTATTGCATTTGTATCAACAGGTTCAGCTATTGCAGATGAAATCGATTCTGAGGTTGTAACAGCAACGGCCGATGTGATTTTTACAGCTAGGGGAACGGCTTCAGTTACATTAACCGCGAGTGATGATCTTGTTGCTGGTCCGCAAACTGCAGGTACACAGGTTGCGACGGGCTTAGCTGAAGCGACAGAAAGTTCAGTGGCGATCCGCTGGACTCCGGCATCTGGTACAGTAACGCCAGAAAATGAGTTAAGCACAATCATTCAAGTTAAGGGAACGAATAATCCGACTCATATTGCTAACTTTGTGTTAGTACCAGACGCTTCGGCAGGACAAATGAGTAATGGTGGCAACGGTTGGATTGTTCCTACAAATGAAGATACATCAAAATTGAATTTCACCGTTCAACAACATGATACAGCAGTTGTCGCGGGGGATACTTATGTATTGTCTGTTGACGCAGCTGTGTGGGCATATTAATACTATAATATAAATAGATTAATTTAAATTAGAAAGGTGTTAGTTTGAATTGTTGTGATTTAAGCTAACACCATTCTTATTTTTTAGCCTAATTAAATAATAATATTATGCAGTGATAGGTCTTTACTTAATACCTTGTAGTATTAAAAACTCACTCAACAATTGGTAAAGAATACAGAATAGATTGTATTTGTGGTTTATCAATATGTGAAGATTAATAAGAGAAAATTTTTGTCATAAATATAAATCTGCTTTTTATTGAATGTCATGGGCTTAACGTATGAAAAAAAATGTCTTTATTTCTTTTATTGTCACCGGAAAAATGGCTGCTGATACAAAATTAAAAAAAACAAAAAGAAGGCCTGTTTTAATTGTTTTCTCATGTTTTTTGGGCTTGTTGCAAAAATGACTTAGAATCTATCCCAAAAGGAATTGTCAGATAATACATAATGATAATTTCTGAGGGCGAAGCGTGACGGGCAACAAGTGGCAAATCAGTGATGAACTCTGGGAGAAAATGGCTCCTCTCATCCCGGAGCATAGAACTCAACACCCGCTGGGTACGCACCGCAAGCGGGTTGATAATCGCGCTGCAATGAACGCCATTTTCTTCGTACTCAGGACGGGTTGCCAGTGGAATGCGCTGAATGCCACCGGTATATGCTCGTCAAGCTCTGCTCACCGCCGATTTCAGGAGTGGCGGGATGCTGGCGTATTTGAACGCTTCAGGCAAAACGGGTTGCTTGCTTGCGAACAGTTGGACGCTATTGACTGGTCGTGGCTATCGATGGAGGGTTGTATGACCAAATCACCGCTGGCTGGTACAAAAAAACAGGCAGGAACCCTACAGACCGGGGGAAACGGGGCGTAAAGCGCAGTCTGATGACCGATGCGAACGGATTGCCCCTCTCTGTGGTGGTCGCTGGAGCAAATACA
>NZ_JAMPQI010000004.1:0-320610 GCF_028482365.1 Providencia sp. PROV122
TTAAAATAAGAATTGATTACCTCGCTTTTAAATTTAATACACCACTTAAAGTTGTATTTAAAATATCCCTTAATAAAGATAGTAAAAATAAATGAAATCGCCTTTGCTAATCAGCCTTCACGCTGACTGCTCCTTTTTTGCTCACCCCCAGTCTTTTCTGATCTTTCTCTACCTATGCGATAGATACTCAGTTACAATCAGCTAAAATTTTATCCCGTTTGTAGATAGGAGCAGTTACATGTCCATTTCGGCCAACTCACTCATCAATGATAGTGTGAATTTTTTCAAAAATCAGTTAGGTGGCCTATTCACAATAGCGCTGTTAGCAGCTGTTGTGAGCGTTATTATTTACGCTATATTGATACCCGATCCACAACTTTTTGTGACTTATCTTGAATCTCTTAAAAAACTCACTGAAGTAGGGAGTCAGGGCGCCCAATACTGGTTGGAAAATATGACAGATAAAGAAAAAAATGCGATCATCCATGTTTTCTTTGGTACACTCCTCCCCACTATCTTAGGTAGCACCATATTAATTTGTGGGGTTTTATCCTATATCAACCGTCTTTCACGTGGTGAAGATATTACTGCTATGCAAGCCCTATCCTCATCATTGCCAAAAATCCCTTCTATTTTTTTACTCGTCCTCATTTGCTCTTTGCTTGTGCAGATAGGGATTAACTTGTTTATCGTTCCTGGGGTTCTTCTTGCAATTGGCTTTTCCTTAGCCCCTGCCGTGCTAATCAGCGAAAATGTGAGTCCATTTAGCGCAATAGGTAAAAGCTGGAAAATAGCCTATGCAAATTGGCGTATCATCTTACCTATGATTATGATTTGGCTAGCATCACAAATGCTGGTCGCTTTACTTTTTAATATGTTTGAACTGAATTATATCGTATCTAACGGGATTTCATTTTTTGTCAATAACCTGATTGCAGCCTTTGTCCTGCTTTATTTTTTCCGCCTATATATGCTGGTGAATCTCAAATAGTGTTGTTCACTGGCACCATAAAAAAACTGCACCTAGTTATTATTAGGTGCAGTTTTTCATTTTAAATCGAAACTAGAGCGTAACTTGTTCTTCCATCTCTTTTATCTGTTTTTGTTGCTTACTTTGGATCAAACGGATAGCAAAATAGATATCAGGTACGACTAACAGATCATCATCTGAGCGACTAATTTTATTTTTCTCTAGCCAACTGTTGATTGATGTTCTTCTCCCCGCGAGTACTAACGTCACTCCTTTTGCCTTTAATCCAGTCACGATATCGTTCAAGGCCGAAAAAACACTCACATCATTATGAGTGAAACTAACAGCAGCATCGACAATCACCCATGCAGGACGTTTAGGCTGGTTATCCAAATGCTTATTTAAACGCTCTTTAAAATAGTTAACGTTAAAATAGGTCAATGGAGAGTTAAACCGGTAGATAAGCACGTCTTCAACAGGTTGAACGCCATTATCTTTAGAAATCGAATGCAACATTCCTTGGTCATCGACCCCTAACAATTGGTCTGTTGGGCGAAAAATAACTCTGATAAATTGTAATAACCCCAGTAAAACTGCCAATCCCACGCCGTTAATCAACCCTGCCACCAGCACTGCACCTAACGTAAAAATGCTCAGTGTAAAGGCTTGCTTATTACGTTTACGCATCGATAAAATATTACGAAAACTAAGTAGTGACCATGTCGATACAACCAGTACCATTCCCAACGCTGGCATTGGGATGTACTCTAATAGATCAACCGAAAATAAAAGTACGATTAAAATAGCTAACGCCGCAACAATAGAGACGAGTTGGGTTTTACCCCCCATCATATCATTAACGGCAGTACGGCTGCTGGCGGCACTTACAGCAAATCCTTGTGACAACGCTGAGGCGAGATTTGCCATTCCCAATGCTCGTAACTCTTGATCGGCATCGACAGAATAGCCATTTTTACTTGCAAAACTTCTTGCCGTCATCATAAAACTAACAAAGCTAATAACGGCTAAGTTAAGTGACGGAGTGATCAGGTCACGCATTAAACCAGGATCAAACTGCGGCATTGGAATAAAAGGTAACCCCTCACCTAAATCCCCTACAATACTGATACCATATTTTTCAATATTAAATACATAACTGACCAAGGTTGCCAAAACCATTGCAATTAATAGTGATGGCCACAGATTACGTACTTTTTTGATCACAATGATAACCGCGAGCGTCGCAACTGACATCAGTAACGTAGGAATATGACTATCTAATAGCGCGGTAGGAAACGCCACCAAACGTTCAATAAAACCGCTCGGTAACTGAGTAATACCAAATATTTTCCCTATCTGGCTGACAATAATAGTTAATGCGACTCCATTTAATAACCCTTGCAAAATAGGTCGTGATAAAAAATCAGCAAAAGTTCCTAACCTAAATCGTGCGGCAATTAAACACCAAATCCCTGTCATCAAACTCATGACAATTATCAATTGCCATCGCGTCGCATCATCCCCCATAGCTAAAGGACTGACCGCCGCAGCGATTACCGCACAAGTCGCCGCATCGGGACCAATAATTAACTGTTTAGATGTGCCAAATAATGCGTAGATAATCATTGGAAAAACACAGGCATATAACCCTATAATCGCATTTATTCCCATGAGTTCGGCGTACGCAATTGCAACAGGCAAAGCGACTGCAGCAACCGATAACCCCGCTTTTATATCAGGACCAAAATCAGCAAAACGATAATTAAATAACGTTTCTAAGCCAGGCATCCAGACAAACAGTCTCGCCTTTATCATTGTCGGAAAACTCTCTAAAAATTAATGAGTTAAATTATTATAAATACTATATATATCCGATATATTAAAGATTATCTATCACTTATCTCAAATAAAAGTAAAATAGTGCAAATATGATTGGTAACAAAGCATGTTTATTGGTAAAAAGAAGCAAATTTTTAACAATTAGCGCAAAAATCAGTTAAACTACCTCATTATTTTTTATGCAAGGCTTCGGTAACCACGGTTATGAAACAACTTATTGATTTTATCCCTCTGGTGATATTTTTTATTGTCTATAAAATTTATGGTATCTATTATGCCAGTGGTGCTCTATTAGTAGCGACGCCTCTTGCGTTACTCGCAACTTATTTAATTTATAAGCACGTCGAAAAAGTGGCCAAAATCACCTGTCTGATTGTGATGATTTTTGCTTCTCTCACTCTTATTTTCCACACGGATTCTTTTATAAAGTGGAAGGTGACCATTATCTATGCACTGTTTGCACTGGCATTATTGATTAGCCAATGGTTTACTGAAAAACCATTAATTCAACGTATGTTAGGCAATAATCAAGAAATTAGGCTGCCAGACAACATTTGGGTCAAGTTAAATAGTGCATGGGTGATTTTCTTTATTGCATGTGCTGCGCTGAATGTTTATATCGCATTTTGGTTGCCTTTAGATGTTTGGATGAATTTTAAGGTGTTCGGTTTAACCGCTGGTACTCTGATTTTTACTGTGCTCAGTGTGATTTATATTTATAAAAATATGTCCAAAGAGCCTAGAGAGCAGCCAACAGAACAAACTAAAGAAGAAAAATAAACGTATTAAATAAAAAAACCTGCAAAAGCAGGTTTTTTTTGTCTTTAACGTCCTTTACCTAATGCTTGTTCGATTTTCTTATCTGTATTGTATTGCGATAATGCATACACTGACCAAATCGCTGCTGGAAGCCAACCGATTAAAGTAATTTGTAAGATCAGACAAATAATACCTGCAAATGGGCGACCAATAGTAAAAAATTGCAGCCACGGTAGCAAAATTGCCAATATTAATCTCATGTCACCTCTCCACTACAGACTTAAAAACCTAGGATATCGCCATTGTAGACAGTCAACTTTCAATATGAAATATAAAAAACACTTCTTGCAGTTTCTTTGCATTTTTTTAGTCTATTACATTGATTATGTTTATGGTTTACCCTGCATAATAAACAATTAAAGCTCCCCTTTGCTGTTTTTGGCAGCAATGAAGTCGTCGAAACATGATTCATCGTGACGAATACTCTGATTCTAGTTTATGATAAAAAACGAATTTGAATCGTTTTATATTTTGATAAAGAGTTTGATATGCAATTACCAAACGGGGAATTAGTTCTACGTACTTTAGCTATGCCTGCCGATACAAATGCAAATGGGGATATTTTTGGCGGCTGGCTAATGTCTCAAATGGATATAGGTGGCGCGATATTAGCCAAAGAGATCGCGCTGGGTCGTGTGGTTACTGTGGCGGTGAATGGTATTAAATTTCAAAAGCCCGTCGCCGTAGGTGATGTGGTATGTTGTTACGCTCGTTGCTTAAAAACGGGCAAAAGCTCCATTACCATTAATATCGAAGTATGGGTTAAAAAAGTGGCAACGGAGCCTGTAGGCCATCGTTATCGTGCAACCGATGCCGTTTTTACCTATGTTGCCGTTAATGATGATAATACACCTCGTGAACTGCCAAAAGAGAAACAGCATTTTCAGTTAGAAAGCACTGAATAGCGCCTGCATATCTATCGCCCTTAACGATAAAACCCCCACAACACTCTCTGTTATGGGGGTTTATTTAGAGTCTATTTTGATTATTGCTTTAAACTTGGCTCACCGTACCATCAATTTTAAAGTAGATTTCTGTGACATAACCTTTTGCTGGAAGTTTTTCAAAAACCCAACGGTTCATCGCGCGTTTTACATCACGTTCAAATAAACCTTTAGGTGAAGATTCTACAAATTCAATATTCGTAACGCGGCCATCTTCAGTGATGTCATAACGTACTTTAACATAGCCATCTTTACCTAAGCGACGAGCGCGGTCTGGGTATGCAGGTGCCTGCTTGCGTAGCGCTTTAGGGCCACGACGCTCTGACGATTGAGCACTGTTCGTTGCCCCTTTGTTATTCGCCATGACGTTGGTATTCGATTTAGGTGCCCCTGCGTTAAGATTAGATAACGGTTTCAGATCATTTTTCGCTAACTGTTTCTCAACAGGTTTAACATCCTTTTTGATTTCACGCTTTTCTTCTTTCTTAGGTTTTGGTTTTTTCTTAACTTCAGGTTTCTTTTCTAGCGCGATCGCAGGTTTTACAACAGGCTCAGGCTCAACAATCGGCTCGGGTTCCGGTTCGGGTGCAGGTTGAGGTTCAGCGGCAGGCACCTCCGCTGGTTCATCTGATTCAAACGAGACCATGGCAACCGTTATTGGCTCCACCACAGGGGGCATTTTCGGTTGATTGAAAATCCATGCCATAGCAAGCCCTGCGTGAATAGACAATGAAATGATAATAATAAGAGGCCAACGGATCCAACGCATAAGAATTTTCTACCCTACGACTTTAAACCTTAAGAATATGACTGATAGTTTAAATGCAAATAGCAATCATATTCAATAAGGTTTGTCACTCAAAGCGAAAATTGTGAAACCGGACCTCAATCTTTTCACTCACTCCACTGGGTAAATAGCAAGGAGCGACGGCGTTTGTAGATATCAAATTTTCTTATCGCGTAAATAGTCATATTGCGCCTTGAGTGCCCTTCAAGCCAGCGACGACGGCGACGTAATGATTGTCTCAACATCCGCCAGCGACCAACTTCATGCCTACTACGTCTCATTTTTCTATCCTTTTATTACTGAGTTTAACTACATATGAAATTGGCAAAATATTATAGACCTTTGGTCACGCTAGCCAAGAAATACCTGTCATTTGATAAAAAAACCGTTCGAATAACGATGTTCATGATGCTAAAGGGGAACTTATAAATAGAATTAATTGTTTTTTCACCATTAATCTATAAGATTTAGCAAAGCTTTTACGATGAATGTTTGCTAAATTCTATCAGTGTTAGCATCAATTTTTATTTTTTATCAAATCTGTTTCATTTTTTGACTATTTTTACACTCTCCAATTTGTGAGGCATGTAATCGATTATGGCAACTGTGTATACGCTATTGAGCTGGTTATTATTTTTCGTCTATTGGCTAGTCATTGCAGCAATTACCGTTCGAATCCTTGTTAAACGACGCCCTGTCACTTCAGCGATGACCTGGTTACTGATCATCTACATTCTGCCATTGGTCGGTATCATTGCTTATATTGCCTTCGGTGAGTTGCATTTAGGTAAACGGCGGGTTGATAAAGCGCAACAGATGTGGCCCTCTGTGGCAACTTGGCTCGAGAATTTACGTCACTCTAAACACATTTTTGCCACTGAAAATAGTCCTGTTGCCGAGCCACTGTTTCAATTGTGTGAGAAACGGCAAGGTATTGCTGGCGTTAAAGGCAATCGAATTCAATTGATGACCACTTGTGAAGAGTCATTAAAATCGATTGTCAATGATATCAATAATGCACAGCACTCAATCGAGATGGTATTTTATATCTGGCAACCCGGGGGATTGGTAGATGGTGTCACTGAAGCCCTACTCAATGCCGCTAAGCGAGGTGTCAAATGCCGTATTATGGTTGACTCGGCGGGTAGCTGGCATTTCTTCCGTAGCGATTACCCCGATAAAATGCGTGCGGCAGGTATTGAGTTTATCGAATCCTTAAAAGTCAATTTAATGCGTTTTTTCTTACGCCGCATGGACTTGCGTCAGCACCGCAAAATTATCGTGATTGATAATTATATTTCATATACTGGAAGTATGAATATGGTTGACCCTCGCTACTTTAAACAGGATGCAGGGGTCGGTGAATGGGTGGATATCCTTGTGCGCATGGAAGGCCCTGTCAGCACGACATTAGGTATTGTCTACGCCTTTGACTGGGAAATGGAAACGGGGCAACGTATTTTGCCACCCCCCCCAGACACGAATATTATGCCATTTGAGCAAGCTAACGGTCACACCACTCAAATGATTGCATCTGGGCCAGGGTTCCCTGATGAGTTGATCCAACAATCACTGATGACGGCTATTTTCTCTGCCCGCAAACAGCTTATCATGACGACCCCTTATTTCGTGCCGAGTGATGATCTATTGCACGCGATTTGTACTGCTGCCATGCGCGGAGTTGATGTCAGTATTGTTATGCCAAGGCAAAATGATTCATTTCTCGTGCGCTGGGCAAGCCGTTCGTTTTATACTGAACTACTTGAAGCTGGCGTGAAAATTTATCAATTTGAAGATGGCCTGCTACACACTAAGAGTGTTCTGGTCGATGGTGAACTAAGCCTCGTTGGTTCAGTTAACTTAGATATGCGAAGCTTATGGCTGAATTTTGAAATAACTGTTGTGATTGATGATAAAAACTTTGGTAGTGACCTTACTCTTGTTCAATATGATTATATCGCACGTTCCACACGCCTTGAGATAGAAGAGTGGGAGCAACGGCCTTTCTGGAACCGAGTTGTTGAACGTTTATGCTATTTCTTTAGCCCGTTATTGTAATTTTTTATTTTAGGAACTGTCATGACTAAGCCACAATCCATTAAACTTATTGATGAAGACGAAATCATTGAGATAGCCTATGACCTGTTCCTTGAGCAAGCAATGGATAATTTAGAGCCAGCCGATCAGGTTATTTTTGCATTGCAATTTGAAGAGTGTGGCGCGGCTGAAATTGTTCCTCTCAGCCAACATTGGCAGGATGTTATTCAGCCTGATTTTGATTTAGATACATTGAGTGAAGTGATTATTGGGTTGGCGCAATCCGATGACGATGAAATTGCTGACATTTTTGCCCGCATTTTAATTAGCCGCCATCCAGCCCAACCTTTTCACCATATTTTATGGAAGCGCTAGTTTCGTTAAACATGCCGCAATGAGGATATAGCAACCTGCTATTAAAAGTAATCGTGAATTTAAATTCGCTAAACGCGCCCTAGCTTTTAAGTTAGGGCGCGATTTTTATGGTCAATATCAATAAATGATCCCAAGAAAAATGCCAGTCAGCATCACTAACTGGCATTCTAACTAGGCATACAAATCCGTTATAGTGGATCAACTTTTAAACAAGATACCGCATGTTTAAAGCTCCCTTCTAATAAAGGTTTTGTTTTAGCACAGCCTTCATCAGCAAGTGGACAGCGAGTTCTAAATACACAACCTGAAGGCGGATTAATCGGTGACGGCAGTTCCCCTTCAAGTAATTCAATGGTTTTATTTTTTTCCTTGTCAGGATCAGGAACGGGTACCGCAGACATTAGTGCTTTGGTATAAGGATGAAGTGGATTGTTATACACTTCATCATAGGTGCCTAATTCAACGGCATTTCCCAAATACATCACTAATACACGGTCAGAGATATGTTTGACGACCGCGAGGTCATGGGCAATAAATATTAAGGATAGGCCCATTTCCCTTTGAAGCTCTTGTAATAAGTTAACGACTTGCGCTTGAATAGAGACATCAAGTGCAGAGACAGGCTCATCACAAATGACCAGTTTAGGCTCAAGGATCAATGCCCTTGCTATCCCAATACGCTGGCACTGCCCCCCTGAAAATTCATGGGGATAACGGTTAATCAGATTAGGTAATAACCCTACCCGCATCATCATTTTTCTGACCTTTTCGATCACTTCAGATTGCGGCATTTTTGGATTATACGTTTTCAGTGGCTCGGCAATAATGTCGCCTATCGTCATGCGAGGGTTCAGCGATGCCAAAGGATCTTGGAAAATCATTTGAATATCGCTACGTATATCCCGCCACTGTTTTTCATTTAATCCTAATAAATTATTCCCCAGCCAGCTCACAGAGCCGCCTGTCGATTTTACTAAGCCAATAATGGCACGTGCGAAAGTTGATTTCCCGCACCCTGACTCCCCAACAACACCTAATGTTTCGCCTTCATACAGACGTAACGTCACGCCATCAACAGCTTTTAAGCTTTTATCAGGCTGCCAGAACCACTGTTTTTTATCTCGAATAGAGAAATGCACTTTTAAATCATTGACCTCGAGCAAAACTGGCCTATTTTCATGTTGTGTCATACCAGCTCCTCCACCGGCTTAAAGCAAGCTCTTAATCGACCCGCTGAAAATGCATTCAGCTCAGGCTCTTGTTCAATACATTGTGCATTCGCATATTGGCAACGTGGCGAGAATGGGCAGCCTTTTGGTAAGCGCAATAAGTTAGGAGGGTTACCCGCTATGGTCGCTAGGCTTTCATCATCGCCATCCAAACGCGGCACTGCGGCAAGTAGCCCTAATGAATAAGGATGAGAGGGTTGATAGAAAATATCTCGGGCTGAGCCATACTCCATAGTGCGCCCCGCATACATCACTAACACTTTGTCACACACGCCAGCGACGACCCCTAAATCATGGGTGATCAAGATAATAGCGGTATCAAACTCTTTTTTCAGTTCATTTAACAGAGTCATGATTTGTGCTTGAACCGTGACATCTAACGCGGTTGTCGGCTCATCGGCAATCAATAACTTAGGCTGACACAATAACGCCATCGCAATCATAACCCGTTGACGCATCCCCCCAGAAAACTCATGGGGATACATATTCATTCGTTTACGTGCTTCTGGCATTTTAACGGCATCTAACATGCGAACAGATTCCTCAAATGCCTCTTGCTTACTCATCCCTTTATGTAGCATTAACACTTCAGATAATTGTGTGCCAATCTTTAAATATGGATTGAGAGAGGTCATCGGGTCTTGGAAGATGATAGAGATTTCTTCCGCACGCATCTTATTTAACGCTTTTTCTTTTAAATTTAAAATTTCACGCCCGTTAAATATCGCTGAGCCACCTATTTTGCCGTTACGCGCTAACAGCCCCATTAATGCAAATGCTGTTTGTGATTTTCCTGAGCCTGACTCACCGACAATACCCAGTGTTTCGCCAGCACGTAGTTCAAAATTCAACTTGTTGACTGCGGTGACATCACCATCAGGAGTTGAAAAGGTCACATTGAGATCTTTTACACTCAAGAGAGGGTTAGATGATTGAATATTAGACATAATAGCTCCCTCTAACGGTCTTTCGGGTCGAGGGCATCACGTAAACCATCGCCGATAAAGTTAAAACAAAACAGAGTTACTACTAGAAAACCCGCGGGGATCAGTAATAGCCATGGCGTCACTTCCATTGAGTTTGCCCCATCACTCAATAACGCTCCCCAGCTACTAAGCGGCTCTTGTGTCCCTAACCCTAGAAAGCTTAAAAATGATTCAAATAGGATCATACTTGGCACCAGTAATGACGCATACACCACAACCACACCTAATACATTAGGAACGATATGGCGCAAAATAATATGACGCGTACTCACCCCACAAACTAAAGCAGCCTCAATAAACTCTTTGCGTTTCAGTCCTAAAGTTTGCCCACGAACGATACGCGCCATATCCAGCCAAGAAACCATCCCTATCGCAACAAATATCAATAAGATATTTGTACCGAAGAGTGTTACCAACAAGATCACAAAAAACATAAATGGAAATGAGTTTAAGATCTCCAACAAACGCATCATGATGGAGTCCACTTTCCCGCCAACATAACCTGCAATAGAGCCATATAAGGTACCAACAACCACGGCAACCAATGCAGCAGCCACCCCTACCATCAGAGAAATTCGTCCACCAATCGCTACCCTCACCAAAAGATCACGGCCAGAGGCGTCGGTGCCAAAATAGTGACCACTTGCCAAATCAGGAGGCATCGACATCATTTCCCAATCAGTATCATCATATAAAAAGGGAGATAACATGGGGGCAAAGATGACAAATAAGGTGATCAAAAATAGGATAAAGAGGCTAAAAATTGCCGCTCGGTTATGCATAAACCGACGTCGTGCATCCTGCCATAAACTGCGCCCTTCAATATCTAATTGCTCAGAAAGCTTTTCCGGAGCTTCACTATTTTTTTGATTTAATAACATAGCGTTCTCTCCGGACTAATAGCGAATTTTCGGGTCGATAACGGCATACAGCACATCGACAATAGCGTTAAAGGTAATCGTTAATACGCCAACTAAGATTGTTAGGCTAAGCACCAAAGAGTAATCACGGTTCAACGCGCCATTAACAAACAATTGCCCTATACCTGGTAAACCAAAGATAGTTTCAATAACCATCGAACCCGTAATAATCCCCACAAAAGCAGGCCCCATATAAGAAAGCACAGGGAGTAATGCTGGTTTTAAAGCATGTCGTAAAATGATCGTACGCAGTGGTAAGCCTTTTGCGCGTGCTGTACGAATAAAGTTGGAGTGCATGATTTCAATCATGGAGCCACGCGTAATACGCGAAATACTTGCAATATAAGCTAGTGATAATGCCACCATCGGCAAAATCATATGTTTGAGGTTACCACCATCCCAGCCACCACCGGGGAGCCATTTCAAATGAATGGCGAATATCAGCACCAATAACGGTGCCACAACAAAGCTTGGGATGACAACCCCCGTCATGGCGAACCCCATGACTGTAAAATCCCATTTGCTATTTTGATTCAATGCGGCAATAACCCCCGCTGTCACACCAAAGAAGACGGCGACGATAAAAGCAGTTGCACCTAATTTCGCAGACACTGGGAAGGCTTTCGCCACTAAGTCGTTAACGCTGTAGTCTTTATATTTAAATGATGGACCAAAGTCACCTTTAGATAATTGAACTAAATAGCTGAAATACTGTTTATACATAGGGTCATTCAGATGGTATTTCGCTTCAATATTTGCCATAACTTCAGGTGGTAATTTACGTTCCCCCGTAAAAGGGCTGCCTGGTGCTAAACGCATCATAAAAAATGAAATTGTAATAAGAATAAAAAGTGTCGGGATCGCTTCAAGTAAACGCCGTAAAATAAATTTTAACATTGCCCTTTCCTACTTCCGTTGCTTAGTCGGACCAATAATCATATTGTTATCCGGCTCCGAAGAGCCGGATTATTATTGTTAGTGCTTGATAATATAAAGGTCTTTTGTATGCAGGTTGTCTAGCGGGTCTTTTCCTGTATACCCACCTACATACGGCTTAACTAAACGAGTATTAACATAGTAATAAAGAGGCACAACAGCGGAGTCTTTATCTAGGATTTTTTCTGCTTTATTGTACAAATCAGAACGTTCTTCATCTGTTTTCACTTGCAAAGTCTGCTTCATCACCGCATCAAATTCTTTGTTCTTATAGTGAACCGTATTATTACTACTATTAGACAGTAACATATTGAGGAAGGAAGACGGTTCATTATAGTCAGCACACCATCCTGCACGTGCGACATCATAAGCACCTTGGTGTCGGCTATCTAAGAAGGTTTTCCACTCTTGGTTTTCCAATTTCACTTCTGCGCCGATATTTTTCTTCCACATTGATGATGCAGCAATGGCAATACGTTTATGTAAATCGGAGGTGTTATACAGCAGGTTAAATTTCAACGGATTTGATTTATTATAACCAGCCTCTTCAAGTAGCTGTTTCGCTTTTTCATTGCGTTGCTCTTGCGTCATGTTGGTATACCAATCCGGTTTTTCAGTTTTCATGCCACTGGTAAATGGCGGTGTGAAACCATATGCCGGAATATCCCCTTGAGCCTTCACTTTATAGGTGATCACATCCCTATCCATTGATAGCTTCAATGCCTCTCTGACTCGAGGGTCATTAAATGGCGGTTTTTCGTTATTAATTTCGTAGTAATAAATGCACAGATATGGGTTCACGCGTAACTCATTAGGCATGCTTTTTTGTAGGCTCTTAAATTGCTCAATTGGTAAATTGCTATAGGTCATATCAATTTCACCGCTGCGGTAGCGGTTAACGTCAGTCACCTCTGAAGAAATCGGCAGGTAGGTCACTTGATCGATAATGGTATTAGCGTTATCCCAATATGTTGGACTACGCTCAAGAACGATACGTTCGTTAACGGTCCAATCTTTTAGTTTATAAGCACCATTGCCTACAAAGTTTTGTGGTTGCGTCCATTTAGCGCCATATTTCTCAACCACTTTTTTATTAACTGGTGACATTGATGAGTGGATCATCAATTTGGGGATATAAGGAACCGCCTCACTTAACTCCAGCACAAGAGTATGATCATCTAATGCTTTAACACCCAGCTCTTCGGGTTTTTTCTTTCCGGTAATAATATCATCGACATTCTTAATGTGTGCATATTGTAGATAGCTCGCATAAGGAGAAGCGGTATCAGGGTCAACGATACGTTGGAAACTATAAACGAAGTCTTGTGCTGTTACAGGGTCACCGTTTGACCATTTAGCCCCTTCACGAATTTTAAACGTCCACTCTTTAAAATCTTTATTTTCCCAACTTACAGCTGAGCCAGGTAAGATTTCACCATTAGGACCTACGACCGTTAAACCTTCAAAGAGATCACGCGCTAAAGCCGATTCAGGAACACCTTCAATTTTATGTGGATCTAGGGATTGAGGTTCAGAGCCATTATTACGGACTAACGTTTGTTTTTCTGCAAGTTCAACACCAGCAGGCACTGTAGCGGCAAAGCTGCTCGCTATCCCCCCTGTCATCAATCCAGCGGCAACACCTAAAGCAATCATGGTTTTATGAATGTGTTTACTCATTTTATCCGTTACTCCCATACCATATATTATGGTGACATTGTGGATTAATATGTTTACCCATTCGGTAAACTGTTTTTTTAATTATTTAATTACTATTTATTATCTTGATTTATATATAACCGTTTAATATCCATATTATCAAGAGGGTCTTTTCCTTTGAATCCACCAACCGAAGGTTTAATTAAACGCACACTGACCCGATAATAGACGGGAATAATCGCTGAATCTTGATCGAGTAGTGCTTCCGCCTGCTGATAGATTTGTTTACGACTGGCGTCATCTGGCGCGCTCAATGCCTTTTCTAACAAAGCATCGAATTCTGAGTTTTTATAAAATGCGGTGTTATTACTGCTATCTGACGACATAATATTTAAAAATGCCGATGGTTCATTATAATCAGCGCACCAAGTCGCACGCACAACATCATAGTTACCATCATGGCGACTCTGTAACGATGTCTTCCATTCTTGATTTTGTAAACTTACCTCGGCCCCAATATTTTTTTTCCACATTGAAGCTGCGACGATAGCCTGCTGTTTATTTTGATCGGATGTGTTATACAGAAGTGAGAATTTCAGTGGATTTTGCGCATTGTAACCCGCTTCTTCCAAAAGAGCCTTTGCACGCTGGTAGCGTTTTTCATTACTCCAATTTGCCCACTCTGGTGGGGAAAAATCGCCATTATTAATGAAAGTAGGTGTAAAACCATAAGCAACAATTTGCCCTTGTGCCATTATTTTATTCGTAATGGTTTCCCTATCTAACCCGAGCTTTATCGCCTCTCGTACTCTCGGATCGGTAAATGGTGGTTTGCTATTATTAATCTCGTAGTAGAACGTACATAGGTAAGGACGAATATATAATTCGTTCGGCCGTTCTATTTGCATTTTTTTATAAAGAACAGGCGGAATTGCTGAATTACTGATATCAATTTCACCGCTACGATAACGGTTTACATCACTCACTTCTGAAGAAATAGCTAAAAATGTCGCTTCATCAATTTTACTGTTTTGATTATTCCAATACTGTGGATTACGCTTCAAAACAATCCGTTCATTGACAACCCATTTATCTAATACATAGGCTCCATTGCCGATAAAATTTTTGGGCTGAGTCCATTTATCGCCATATTTTTCAATCGCCTTTCTGTTTACGGGCTTCATCGCCGTGTGATTAAGCATATCGATAAAATAAGGTACTGGATGGGTCAACGTGACTTGCAAATGTTTCTCATCCAACGCTTTCACACCAAGAGACTCAATTGGCTTTTTACCTTTTAAAATTTCAGAAGCATTCTCAATATAGGCATTTTGCAAGTAACTTGAATAAGGAGAGCCTGTTTTAGGGTCGGCTAACCGCTGCCAGCTATACACAAAGTCTTGTGCAGTCACTGGTGTACCATCGCTCCACTTGGCATTATCTCTGAGAGTAAACACCCATGTAGTATAATTATCATTAGTCCAACTTTCGGCAACACCGGGTGTCACCTTACCATCCACATCCGTATAAACGAGCCCTTCAAGAAGATTAAGAATAATATTGCTCTCAGGGATCCCTTCGACTTTATGGGGGTCTAATGACGAAACCTCTGTGCCGTTATTAATGGTAATCGCTTGCTTAATCGACGCAGACACTGGATCTGCATTAGTGTGTAATGCAACTAAAAATATAGGTAGTGAATACAAACTCTTGGTAAAAAAATTCATTATCACCCTCAACGGTTATTTGGTTGCTACAACAAACTTCAGCATCCTATCTGGTTATTTTGTTTCGCGTCATACCCTGAAACTTAGAGTATTTCCCTTTGGATTAGTTTTAATAATCCACTTTTGGCCTCTCACATTTTTGTTACAAAATGTTAAAATTGTGTAATCACCCGCAAGCTAGACAAGCCTGTATTAAACTAAAAGCGTTATGATTTTATTGTATAAATAGATGATTATTCTGTTATTCATCTATTCGCACAATTGAGACTTGTTTAAACATATCATTAACATTGAATAAATTAAATAGCGCAAAAATTTACTTGGCTCACATTTCCTTACTTTTTATGCCTTATTTAGCAAAAAATGCGACATATTATTATAAGAAAAGGGAATTGAAATCAGCACAAAATAACAGCAGATTAGCAGGCAAAAGATAATCTATTTATGACTATCATTTAATAGAATAACACCATCATTTTTTATTAGTGATACCTATAAGGTAAAAAACGATAATGGTGTTTATTTGTTTGGCGTTTTTTTAATCGGAATATTATTACTAATGTAATAGACACTTATAGATCACCATATAATAGTGATCTATGAGCAAGAGAATTAGTATGTCAAAAAATGATTATAGAAGACCGGGAAATAATGCTTTAACCCCTGTAACAATAAACTCTATCCCCAGAGACATCAGAAGCAGTCCCATAATTCGCGTCACCACGTTAATCCCTGTTTGCCCTAAGTAGCGAACAAGCAATGATGCCGAGCGGAACAGTAACCAACAGCAAAATGCAAACACAATACTTGTCAGCGCCAGACCGATAAAGTTTTGCCAACCATGCCACCGAGATGACCAAACGATACAAGAGCTAATTGCCCCCGGTCCTGCCATTAGCGGTAATGCAAGTGGTACTACCCCGATACTATCTCGCACTGCTGTTTCTGTTTTCTCTTGTTTATTTTGTTTGTCTTCACCGATTTTCCCACTGATCATCGACATTGCAATCGTTACAATTAATATTCCACCCGCAATGCGGAATGAATCGATAGAAATACCAAATACTTGCAGAATTGAATCGCCGATTAATAATGATGTACATAAAATGATAGCGACAGAAGTATTCGCTATCGTATTTGTTTTGTTACGCCCAGCGCTACTTTGATAATTAGTCATGCTAATAAACACAGGCAGAATTCCCACTGGGTTTACTAACGCAAAAAGACCAATAAAAAATTTTATATAGCCTGATAAATCAAGTAATCCTGCACTCACGCATCAGCACCTTTAAATAATCAGATTTAAGAAAATCACAGATAGTTAAAGTTTATCACTAAATAAATAAAATAGATTCTGCTAAGTTTTATTTTAGCGGTTACTGTTAGTTATTCGCTTAAACTTCATGCAAATAATATGATTTTTTAGCTCTTTTTATTCGTTATCAAAAAATATTGTGTCTAATTTCAACAAAAAACATGCATTCCCTCAAAATAGGCTTGCTGAAAGGAGTCAGCTTTGGATTTTTGTGATCTAGATCACATTAATAAACACAAATAATGCTAATCTATTCTTAACTGATAGAGGGAGTTAATTTAAGAAAAGTACGCTTTTCACCTTGTACTAAAAGCTTTTTAAGCCAATAAGCGGATAAATAAAATATGTTAATAAATATAAACTATAATTTATCTACTCAGTTTTTAGCGTTTTAATGTTTCAAGAAGCACTGCTCATTGGCTTAAAAAGTTTAACATTTATCAGGAGTAATCTCTATGTCAGTAACTAATGTTACCGAACTCAATGACCTCGTTGCTCGTGTCAAAAAAGCTCAGCGTGAATTCGCTAACTTCTCTCAAGAGCAAGTTGACCGCATTTTCCGCGCAGCAGCGCTTGCAGCAGCAGACGCACGGATCCCGCTCGCTAAACTTGCTGTAGAAGAATCAGGTATGGGTATTGTTGAAGATAAGGTGATCAAAAATCACTTTGCCTCTGAATATATTTATAATGCCTATAAAGACGAAAAAACCTGTGGCGTGCTTTCTGAAGACCCAACTTTTGGAACAATTACTATCGCTGAACCTATCGGTATTATCTGTGGTATCGTTCCAACCACTAACCCAACCTCAACCGCCATTTTTAAATCTTTAATTAGTTTAAAAACGCGTAATGCAATTATTTTTTCTCCGCACCCTCGCGCTAAAAATGCAACCAATAAAGCGGCAGAAATTGTTCTTAAAGCAGCTATCGAAGCTGGTGCACCGAAAGATATTATCGGTTGGATCGATGCACCATCGGTCGAATTATCTAATGCATTGATGCATCACGAGGATATCAACCTGATTTTAGCAACAGGTGGTCCTGGTATGGTGAAAGCGGCATACAGCTCCGGTAAACCTGCTATTGGTGTAGGCGCAGGTAATACACCGGTTGTTATCGATGAAACAGCCGATATCAAACGTGCTGTGGCGTCTATCTTGATGTCAAAAACCTTCGATAATGGCGTCATCTGTGCATCCGAGCAATCCGTTGTTGTCGTCGATGAAATTTATAATCAGGTTCGTGAACGCTTCGCGACCCACGGTGGCTATATACTGCAAGGTAAAGAGCTTAAAGCCGTTCAAGATGTTATTTTGAAAAATGGTAGTCTGAACGCAGCAATTGTTGGTCAAACTGCATATAAAATCGCTGAAATGGCCGGTGTTACTGTACCTGTAACCACGAAAATACTTATTGGCGAAGTCAAGGTGATTGCAGATTCAGAGCCATTTGCCCACGAAAAATTATCGCCACTCCTCGCCATGTATCGCGCTAAAAACTTTGAAGAGGCTGTAGACAAAGCCGAGCAATTAGTCGAAATGGGGGGTATCGGTCACACCTCTTGTCTATATACAGACCAAGATAACCAAGCTGAACGTGTTAATTACTTCGGCGTCAAAATGAAAACCGCGCGTATCCTCATTAATACGCCCGCTTCACAAGGGGGTATCGGTGACCTCTATAACTTTAAATTAGCGCCTTCTCTCACACTTGGTTGCGGTTCATGGGGTGGTAACTCAATCTCTGAAAACGTTGGACCAAAACATTTGATCAATACTAAAACCGTGGCGAAAAGAGCTGAAAATATGTTGTGGCATAAACTTCCTAACTCAATCTATTTCCGTCGCGGTTGTCTCCCTATTGCACTTGAAGAGATCGCAACGGATGGCGCAAAACGTGCATTTATCGTCACTGATGGCTATTTATTTAACAATGGCTATGTTGAAGAAGTGGTAAATGTACTGAAAAAACACCATATTGAAACCGACGTTTTCTTTGAGGTTGAAGCTGATCCTACATTAACGGTCGTCCGTAAAGGTGCCGCTCAAATGAACGCCTTTAAACCTGATGTCATTATTGCATTAGGTGGTGGCTCCCCAATGGACGCGGCCAAAATTATGTGGGTTATGTACGAACATCCAGAAACGCATTTTGAAGAATTAGCACTACGCTTTATGGATATCCGTAAACGTATTCACCGTTTCCCTAAAATGGGAGTAAAAGCAAAATTAGTTGCGATTACAACGACCTCAGGAACAGGCTCTGAAGTTACCCCATTTGCAGTGGTAACGGATGATAAAACAGGTCAAAAATACCCATTAGCGGACTATGCACTGACTCCAAATATGGCTATCGTCGATGCAAACCTTGTGATGAATATGCCGAAATCACTGACCGCATTTGGTGGTCTGGATGCTGTGACTCATGCGATGGAAGCCTATGTTTCTGTATTAGCGAATGAATACTCTGATGGTCAAGCATTACAAGCGCTTAGCTTATTAAAAGAGTACCTACCGACGAGTTATCATGAAGGGGCAACCAATCCTGTTGCAAGAGAGCGTGTCCATAACGCTGCAACCATCGCTGGGATTGCATTTGCAAACGCATTCTTAGGGGTTTGTCACTCAATGGCCCATAAATTAGGCTCTGAGTTCCACATACCACATGGATTAGCGAATGCCTTATTAATTAGTAACGTCGTTCGTTATAATGCTAACGATAACCCAACTAAACAAACGGCATTTAGCCAATATGACCGTCCACAAGCACGACGCCGTTATGCTGAAATAGCCGATCATTTAGGTTTAACAAAATCTAGCGACCGTACCGATGCTAAAATTGAAAAACTATTAGCATGGCTTGAGGAAATCAAAGCAGATTTAGGTATCCCTAAATCCATACGTGAAGCGGGTGTGCCTGAAGCAGACTTCTTAGCACGCGTTGATAAGCTCTCTGAGGATGCATTTGACGACCAATGTACCGGTGCAAACCCTCGCTATCCATTAATTTCTGAATTGAAACAGCTATTACTGGATTCCTATTATGGACGCGAATTCACTGAACAAACATCCACAGCAACAGCAGCAAAAGTGGAAAAGAAAAGTTCAAAAAAATAGTTAGGTAGCTAATTAATAAGAGAGGCACTGATTTAAAACTCAGTGCCTCTCTTTTTTAATAAGGATAATAAATGATTATTATCCTTATAATTTTTATGGGAAAGTGACTTTCCCTATTACACGATTAACTTAAATCTACTTTTAATTGTTATACGCAATTAATTAAAGTGAATCGCTTTTTTGGGAATAATGCCTTGGTTCATTAACTTAGCCTGTTCGATGGCTTCTGTATAATGCTTACGGCAGACAGAAATATACTTCTCATTACCGCCTATATCGACCTGTGCCCCTTCGTAAAGAGGAATACCATCACTCCCTATCCTTAATACTTTATTGGCCTTACGGCCGCAATAACACACGGTTTTTAATTCAACTAATTTATCAGCCCAAGCTAATAAATATTGGCTTCCGACAAATAGTTCACCTGAAAAATCAGTTCTCAGCCCATAGCATAAAACAGGTATATCACTGTTATCGACAATATCGCATAACTCTTCAACTTGCTGTTTTGTTAAAAATTGACACTCATCAATTAAGACACAATGTACCTTTTTTGTGCTATTTTCATTTTTAATGACTTCCGCCATATTTGTGGTTGGCGTAAATAAAAGTGCATCCGCAGACAACCCAATACGCGATGAAACTTTACCCTGCGCAAAGCGATTATCGATTTCTGCCGTGAAAATCAGAGTACGCATCCCCCGCTCATTATAGTTATAAGAAGATTGCAACAAGGATGTCGATTTCCCTGCATTCATCGCAGAATAGTAAAAATATAGCTGAGCCATCAGCCTAGTTCCTCTAAATTAATAAACAAGATAATTTTACCATAAAACATGTCATTAGATTAACAGTCATCATCTGGAAGCACTTAAAAATACAGGCATCAAATAGAGATATCGCCATTGATTTTGCTAAAGCTTACCAATAGTAATCACTCTTTTCCCTCTTAAAACAGGTAAAATATCGAACTATCATTGGTAAAAATATAGCGTGCTCCCTAAAACATAGTACTAATTTACTGTATCAAAAAAAGAAAATTTACGTTTAGTCTCTCTTATTTGCTTCATTATCATGCCACTAATAACCTGACGTATTCTCGATGCGCCCTTCAAATTATAATCAAAAAAATTTCCAGCTAATTGAATCCGTTTTTCATTAGTTTGGATATTGATAATAGTGGTATATATATATCAGTGAAAAGTTAATATTTCTTTTGTAAAAAAATTGCTTTTACTAAAGATAACTTTTAAACTAATAGTGCAAATTAGCTATTGCAGAAAATAAAATAGCATTCTATTATTAGTGTACACAGGCCAACAATTAAATTTGAGACCAGGAAAATGAGCGAATCTTTAAAAGCATTAAATAACATCCGTACTCTTCGTGCTCAAGCAAGAGAAATTGCTTTAGAATCACTGGAAGAAATGCTGGAAAAATTAACTGTCGTTGTTGAAGAACGTCGTGAAGAAGAAAATCAAGTTCGTGCAGAGCAAGAAGAAAAGAACCGTAAGCTAGAAAACTTCCGTCAAATGGCAGAAGAGCAAGGTATTGATCTGAACGAACTGGTTCAAATTTTAGATACAGGTAAAGGCTCAAGCACTCGTGCTAAACGTGCTGCTCGCCCAGCTAAATATAAATACGTTGATGAAAATGGCGAAACTAAAACTTGGACTGGCCAGGGTCGTACCCCAGCAGTTATCAAAACCGCCATTGAAGAACAAGGTAAATCTTTAGACGATTTCCTAATCTAAGATCCATAACCTTATTCCCCAAAAACACCCTTATATAAGGGTGTTTTTTTATCCTACGTTTAAGTTTTATTATCACTTATGCCGCTATTAGCCATTAAATTGTTAATCCTCTCCTGCTCCAAGGATAAGCAATCCTCTTTCGCTCGTTTTAGTCATCCTTTTATCTGCTAGTCATTTATTAATATTATTTAAATTTAAGCCATCGCTAAAAGTAAAGTTATGTAATCCTACTCAAACTTTTTAAGCATACGATTGAATAATAAAACTTATACGATACAAAAAAAATTGATGTATTTTTCTTCTAAATACGTAAATTAAATTAAGCAATAATTTACATTAATTGATACTTAACTATTGAAAAGCTACAAGGCGCACAAACAAAAAAAGCTAACATCTAGAGTTAGCTTTTATAAATCATCATAAGAAGAAACTGTTTATTTTTCTGCTTTAGAACTGTTCAATTTATTCGATATGGTTTGGATCCACTCAGAAAAATCTTCCCCTAATGAATCATGTTGCATACCATATTCTACGAATGCTTTCATATAACCTAGCTTATTACCACAGTCATGACTTTTACCACATAGATGGTACGCCTCTACAGGAGACTTATTTTCCATCATAATCGCAATAGCATCGGTTAATTGAATTTCATCCCCTGCCCCTGGTGCTGTTTTTGCTAGTGCATCCCAAATTTTTTCCGATAATACATAGCGGCCAACAATCGACAGATTTGATGGTGCTTCTTCTTTCTTCGGTTTTTCTACCATGCGGCTAATCGGTTTGCTTTCACCAGGAAGCAACGTTGCACCATTACAATCTACAATCCCATAATTAGAAACTTCATCTTCAGGAACGGGCTCAACCAAAATTTGGCTTGCTCCCGTTTCTTCAAAATGGGCCAGCATTTCGCTCAAATTAAACTTGGTTAAATCGGTGCTATAACGATCTAAAATAACATCGGGCAGAATAACCGCAAAAGGCTCATTCCCCACAAGAGGCTTAGCACATAAAATCGCATGACCTAAGCCTTTAGCAATACCTTGACGCGTTTGCATGATAGTTACGTGACTTGGGCAGATAGATTGCACTTCATCAAGTAATTGACGCTTAACACGAGCTTCTAAAATTGCCTCAAGCTCGAAACTCGTATCGAAGTGGTTTTCAATCGAGTTTTTTGATGAATGAGTCACTAAAACAATTTCATTAATACCAGCAGCGATACACTCATTAACAACATACTGAATTAAAGGTTTATCAACGAGTGGTAACATCTCTTTGGGAATTGCTTTAGTCGCGGGTAACATACGAGTGCCAAGACCTGCGACAGGGATTACTGCCTTGCGTACCTTTCTATTTGTCATTTTAGTCATAACTCCAGAATTCTCCTAAGCACCCAAACTCTTTATATAATCAACGGTAATAAAGGTGCGTTTTTAGTGCGAGGCAGTATAACAGGAATAATTTTTGGATAAATAGTACAAAGCCCTAATTAGAGCCAATATGACACTTACTGGAGTAAATTTAAACAAAACTTAAGATTCAGGATTAAACATTAATTTAATATTTTGGTGGTTATTCCAAATTCGACATTGCCAAAATGTCCCTCGTACATCGAGATGATTGGAGGGTTGATGTTTTAAAGTTCCCAATGGAACACTCCTAGATAAGCTATATTGAGCATTCTCTGTTGCAACTTCCGCTTCTAACCCTCCACTAGCCAGAATAATCGCTTTATTACGCGTATTGAAGTACCCCAGTAATATCGGAAATTGCCCACTAAATCCGGAATCCTCTAATAAATAATTTATTTGATTAATAATTTTATCGATATTAGGTAGTTTTTTATCTGGAAAACTTACCGCATTTTTTAATAAATCGTTAAATACAACACGGATCAAGAACGCTGCCATAATTCCCTCCTGTGGAGAGCGTTCTATATCAAGGCAATAAAAACCAATTTGAGTATCTGATATTGGTGCGAGATCAAGAAGTAGCCCGAACCGGTTAATTTCATTTAATTGACGGTAATTAACGCGATAGCCATTAATCACTTGATTTATAGGTGGCTGCAATTGCTTTAACACTGGCGTGATATCTTGGTTATCATAGTTTATCAGTGTGGGTTGTAACCTATTAACAACTTGATCGTTGTATTGCTCAGGATACAGGTTACTCTGAATAGTAACTTTCAACTCCTCTAAATTTTTTATTGGTTTCAATAAAGCATCTTTTGCACCTAACCGTAGCATACGGTCAAGCTGCGTGAAATCTGTTGTTGCAGAGATGACAATAACAGGGATGTGAATATTTCGTGTGACCAACTCTGCCATAAAATCTTCACCACTCATGACAGGCATATTCAAGTCACACAAAATCACATCAGGGTTAAGGTTTTCTTCGGTGAGACGTATTAATGCACTCTGACCATTATCCGCGACAAAGACTTGCATCCCCTGAGCATGTAAGTACCCTTCTAACATTGAACGAAAAACTTTTTCATCTTCAACGATGAGTATCTTTTTATTTTTCATATTTAACCTACTTCTAGCTTTCATCGGTTATTTACTACCAATACTATTATTCATATGACAAAATCATTGTACTGTCATTTTTAAAGTATAGTTATTTTTATACCTTATACTTATTTTTATAGAGTAGAAGATGGAACAATCCCTAAACAACTGTTGTTTTTGTGGCAATTCACTCCCTTTTAGCCAATGCTGCCAACCTTATCTCGATAATCAGGCAATCCCTGAAACACCCGAGCAATTGATGCGCTCTCGCTATAGTGCTTATGTGACAAAAAATGCCGATTACCTTATCGCAACTTGGCATCCTGATTGTCATGCCAATAACTGGCGTGAAGAAATAGAACAAAGCTTCTTACAGACACAATGGCTTTCTCTTCGTGTCATTAGTTCTTCTTATGCTAAAAATAGCGATGAAGGTTATGTGGAATTTTCAACTTGCTTTATTGATGAAAAAGCTGATCATAAACAGCTTATTCATGAACGTTCCCGTTTTCTGCGTATAGAAAAACGTTGGTATTACATAGATGGTATTACACCTAAAACAGGTCGAAATGATCTATGTCCATGTGGTTCCGGCAAAAAATTCAAAAAATGCTGTAACAATCATTAGTGGTCATGTTTTACCCATCGTAACGGAAATGCATAATGTATCGTTTGCTTATGTGCGCTCTAAACCCTTCAAGCTACTGCTAAAACGATGCGCGAAAACATCTATTTATCGGATAGATGCAAGCCCTGTTTGCGCTATTTACAGTCACTTGAAGTATGATGAGTATGTAAGCTTTGTAAGTTAAGGATCAGACACTTCCATGCAACAAAAGAATGTACAAAAAAAAGTCCTTCGCACCATTTGTCCTGATGCAAAAGGCTTGATCGCAAAAATCACCAATATTTGTTACAAACACCAGCTCAATATCGTACAGAATAATGAATTTGTTGATCACCGCACTGGTCGCTTCTTTATGCGTACAGAGCTTGAGGGGATTTTTAATGATGAAACCCTACTCGCTGATCTCGATGACGCCCTACCGGCAGGTTCAAAACGTGAATTAAATTCATCAGGCCGTCGCCGTATTGTCGTTATGGTCACCAAGGAAGCTCACTGTCTAGGTGACTTATTGATGAAGAGTGCATACGATGGTTTAGATGTAGAAATTGCGGCGGTTATCGGTAACCATGACACATTGAAAGGCCTTGTCGAACAATTCGGTATTCCTTTCCACCATATTAGCCATGAAGGTCTAACGCGTGAACAGCATGATGAAAAAATGATTGCGCAAATTGACCAATATCAGCCTGATTATGTGGTCTTAGCAAAATACATGCGTGTATTAACCCCAGCGTTTGTACAGCATTATCCGAACCAAATCATTAATATTCACCACTCATTCTTGCCTGCATTCATTGGTGCCCGTCCATATCATCAGGCATATGAACGGGGCGTTAAGATCATTGGTGCGACGGCTCATTTTGTTAATGATAATCTTGATGAAGGCCCTATCATTACGCAAAACGTTATTAATGTAGACCACACCTTCACAGCAGATGATATGATGCGCGCAGGTAGGGATGTTGAAAAAAATGTCCTTAGCCACGCATTATATTGGGTATTAGCTCAACGTGTTTTTGTTTACGGAAACCGTACTATTATCTTGTAATACGAATATTTGCTGTTTAAATATGCATGAAGCGCAAAAAAACAGCATTTGAACAGCTTTTAAAAAATTAATACTTTACAGGGGCGCGTCATTTGATATGATGCCGCCCGCTGTCAACAAATACAGCAACTCAAAATCTGGTGGGATACCCAAGCGGCCAAAGGGAGCAGACTGTAAATCTGCCGTCACAGACTTCGAAGGTTCGAATCCTTCTCCCACCACCATTCAAGCGTTCCCTTCACCTAAAGTATCAATTGTGTCTATAAATCGATTTAACACACTAGAGTGTGACTTAGACTTATAAACATAGCAGCAGCAATCCCCAATAATTGAATTTAACGGAATATAGTTAAGCAACTTATCATTCACGTCATTTTCAGGGTAGTAATCAATAATTGCAATAAAATCACCAACTTGAAGAAAACTCTGGCAGTTACCAATATTATCCATTTGCCGAATACTGGCCTTATTACCTTCTAGTTCAACCTGATTAAGCAGCTCCCCCATTAAACTGCTCTTATAAAATGCAGGATCACACAGCCATGTGCATTGCCTTAATAGCGCCATAATATTGTAATGATATTTTTCATATAATTCATTACGACAATAAATCCCTAATGATGCATTCTCTATTTTTCTTTGTAAGGAAAAACGCTCACTGACGACAGGTTGAGAACTTAAAATAACCGTATTACCATCGTAATCAACAATTTCATCAACCTCCTCATAATTAAACCTCAATATATTAATTTGAACATTATTTTTATTTGCTGCCTGATAAAGGTGAATAAGAAAATTTTCTTTCCCCCAGTCATAATAAATATTGGCTTCATTGACAATATAACCTGTAAAATGTTTCTTAGTTATTTCCTTCTCTTGTAAGTAAAGATCACGTAAGTCATTATATAACTCTTGACCATCCTTAGTTAAAGTCATACCAAACTTTTCTCGTTTAAATAGGCGTTTTCCTAAGCTTGTTTCAAAGTCTTTAATTGACTTAGCAATTGGTGGCGTCGTTCGGTTCATTACCCTAGCAGCCTTACTCAATGAGCCATTTTCAACAACTGCCATAAATGCCTCTAATTTTCTTGAAAAGAACATATCTATGACCCCATTCTGTTTATTAAACATGCAAAATTCAACATTATTAATCATTAAAAACAATATGTTGAATAGCCCATCACTTGACATATCAGATGAAAATTTTAATTTAATTTTTCATTGAATGAGTAACAATTTTTCATAAAACTATTTTTATATTTTCCAACAATGCAAAGCAATATATTATACTGTTTCATTTCATTATTTTTTATGACTCGACTATTAAATCACATTAAATATAAATCACCAATTTGAAATCAGTGAACATATTTTTCATTAATTGTATAACTAATAATCTTATTTAAATTTTAAGATAAAACATTACGATTATAATTAGAGCTATAAATATTCATTAAGCATAATTCAATTTATATTTAAATAGTTATTTAATAGTTACAGTCTAGTCATCATCTGTTAGAATCTCGATGTACAGACAAAAATCTAATAGGTGATAAAAGACCATGAAATTTATCTCTTTCAACATAAATGGCCTCCGCGCTCGCCCACACCAATTGGCAGCTATCATTGATAAGCATCAGCCAGAGGTGATAGGTCTACAGGAAACCAAAGTTCACGACGAAATGTTTCCTTACGATGACGTTAGCAAGTTAGGCTATCATGTATTTTATCATGGTCAAAAAGCACACTATGGCGTCGCTCTCCTGACTAAAAATAAGCCTGTTGCAGTTCGAAAAGGCTTTCCTACCGACGATGATGATGCACAACGCCGGATCATCATGGCAGATATTGAAACCAATCATGGTTTATTAACTGTCGTAAATGGCTATTTTCCTCAAGGCGAAAGCCGTGAACACCCAGTAAAATTCCCTGCTAAAGAGAAATTTTACCAAGACTTACAAGACTATATTACATCAACCCAGACCCCTCAATCACAGCTATTGATCATGGGTGATATGAATATTAGTCCAACTGATCTGGATATTGGTATTGGCGAAGCGAATCGTAAACGCTGGCTAAAAACAGGTAAATGCTCATTTTTACCCGAAGAGCGCGCATGGATGGAACGACTGCTAAATTGGGGGCTTGTCGATACTTATCGCGCAATGAACCCTGACGTGGATGATTGTTACTCGTGGTTCGACTACCGTTCAAAAGGTTTTGATGATAACAGAGGCTTACGTATAGATTTACTCTTAGCGTCTACGGCTCTTTCTACACGTTGTGTGGCAACAGGGATTGACTACGAAATACGGGGAATGGAAAAACCTTCAGATCATGCCCCCGTTTGGGCCGAGTTTGATTTAACCAAAGGCTAACTGCTCTTTTTTGTTCGATAGGGAAGATTTTCCCTATCGACCTCTCCGATAACCATCAAATGGCTCACACTCACTAGTAGACTACTCTTGCTCACTTTTTTTCGGTTTTTTCGCCGATTTTGCGGGCTTTTTAGTCGTTTTATTCTTTGTGACAAGCGGTAACTCTCGAAATGCTCGTAAGTTAGTAAACTGACGGGCGTGATGAATAAGCTGCGTTAATGTCGCACTAAGCGGATTCATAAAATCAATATAACGCGTTTGTTTTTCACTGATTTGCGTCAAAATAGATTCCCAATGCGCCGTCATATCTGGCAATGTGGCCATATCAGGCAATACATGAATTAACGCTCTGCCCGCTGGAGTTGAGTGAATATAGCGACCTTTTTTATATAAAAACTGACGCTTAAATAGCAGATCAATAATACCTGCTCGCGTCGCTTCAGTGCCTAACCCATCAGTTTCACGCAATACCTTTTTTAAGGCTTTATCTTGAACAAAACGCGCAATCCCCGTCATCGCGGATAATAGTGTCGCATCCGTAAAAGGCCTTGGGGGTTGCGTTTGTTTTTCAAGCACTTCGCCTTTTTCACACAGTAACTCATCCCCCTTAGCAACAACCGGTAATGGGCTACCGTCATTTTCAGCATCGCGCTCTTTACTGCCTAATACGACTCGCCAACCCGCTTCCGCTAAAAAACGCGCTTTCGCAATAAACTTGCCCTTTTCAATGTCAAGCTCAATCGTACATTTACGGTAAACGGCATCCGACATAAATTGAATGATATATTGACGGGCGATCAGTTGATAAATATTGGCTTCATGCTCCGTTAGTTTTACTGATACGGCTTTTGCGGTTGGAATAATAGCATGGTGAGCATCCACTTTTTTATCGTCCCAGCAGCGATTTTTTTTATCTAATTCAGGTAATTCAAACTGGGTTAATTCAGGTTGATGTACTGAAATCGCATTCAACACAGAATGACGTCCAGCAAAATGCTCATCCGGTAAATAACGGCTATCTGAACGTGGATACGTGATCAATTTATGAGTTTCGTATAAACGCTGGCAGATATCTAAGACTTCTTGAGCGCTTAGCCCAAACTTTTTAGCAGCTTCAATTTGTAGTGCAGAAAGGGAGAATGGTAATGGCGCAATTTCAGATTCGCGTTTGTCCTGATACTGCGTAACAAAAGCAGGCTTCCCTGTAATACGCGACACCACATGTTCAGCAAGAGGACGATGAAATAAACGCCCTTCTTCATCCTGATAATCAATACAAGATTCACTTGGTTGCCAAGTAGCCACAAAACGTTCATTTTCTGGCGTCACAATATGGGCGCGTACCTCAAAATAATCTTTAGGTACAAAGTTTTCAATATCTTCATCACGGCGAACAACAAGGCCTAATACAGGGGTCTGTACTCTCCCTACTGATAATACGCCTTGATACCCGCCACGTTGCCCCAACAATGTGTAGGCACGCGTCATGTTAATACCGTATAGCCAATCCGCTCTTGCTCTTGCTAATGCCGAAACGCATAAAGGAATAAACTCTCGGTTTTCACGTAACCGTTCGATGGCTCTTTCAACGGCTTGAGGGTTAAGGTCATTGATTAAACAACGTTTGACTTGCTTTCTTTTCTCATCAGAAAGCTTCAAAAAATCTAATACCTCATCCACCAGCAGTTGCCCTTCTCTATCAGGGTCTCCGGCATGAACGACTTCCGTTGCCTGTTTGAGAAGGGAATCAATCGTTTTAAGCTGCTTTGTCACTGCGGAACGTGGTTTTAACAACCACTTTTCAGGAATGATCGGCAGATCTTGCAGATTCCAGCGAGCATACCGAGGCTCATACGCATCTGGCTCAGCTTGTTCCAATAAGTGGCCTATACACCATGTCACTATTTGGTCATCACCGCACTGGATAAAACCATCCCCTCTCTTATGAGGTTTTGGCAACACATCCGCTATTGCCCTAGCGAGGCTGGGCTTTTCCGCAATAAACAAACGCATGAATTAATCTATCACTTCAATTAAAGGTACATTTTCCCGATGGGGTAATAATTTGCCGATAGACTGTAACAAAACACCTTGCTGCTGTGCAATGTCTTTAATTTTAGCGACCTCAGAAGGTTCTACTGCTATCAGTAAACCACCCGATGTTTGTGGATCGCATAATAATTTGCGTTGAGCCTCTGTCATCGGCCCAATAAGATGCCCATAACTTTCAAAGTTGCGTTGGGTTCCCCCAGGCACACAACCGGCATCGATATAATGTTCAACATTTGCAAGTTTCGGTACTCGGCTAAAGGATATTTCTGCTCGTACCTTTGAGCCTTCACAAATTTCACTCAAATGCCCAAGTAGACCAAAACCCGTCACATCAGTCATTGCAGTCACGCCCGGTAACGGTGCAACAACAGCTCCCAGTTTATTCAACTGACACATTGTTTGTGCCGCAAGATTTTGGTGCTCTTCGGCTAATAACCCTTTTTTCTCTGCGGTCGTTAATACGCCAATGCCCAGCGGCTTAGTCAGAAAAAGTTCACAACCTGCTGTTGCTGCACTATTTTTCTTCACATGCTCTGTATTTACCACCCCAGTTACCGCTAAACCAAAAATCGGTTCTGGTGCGTCAATAGAGTGACCACCTGCAAGCGTAATCCCTGCATCGGCACAAGCCGCTCTCCCTCCTTCAATGACTTCTCTTGCCACTTCGGGAGATAGTTTCGCAATAGGCCACCCTAAAATAGCAATTGCCATAATGGGTTTACCGCCCATAGCAAACACATCACTAATCGCATTAGTCGCCGCGATACGACCAAATTCATATGGTGAATCAACAATGGGCATAAAAAAATCTGTCGTACTGATAATCCCTATGCCATTGCCTAAATCATAAACAGCCGCATCATCTTTTGTTTCGTTACCTACAAGCAGATGAGGATCATGAAATTTGGCCTGCTCTGTATGAAGGATTTGTTCCAAAACTTTTGGGGCAATTTTGCAACCACAACCTGCACCATGGCTATACTGTGTTAATCTAATTTTTTCCATTACGCTCGGCCTTATCAATTAAAAGTAAGAAACAAATTCTTGCATATCAGGGATCTGTACTTTTGCAGGTGCTTTCAGTTCAGGCGTACCTAAATATAAAAAGCCCACAATGCGATCTGTCGGTGCACAACCTAATCCTTCACGCACAACCGCATCTTCCGTCCAAGAACCTGAACGCCAAATTCCCCCAAACCCTTGGGCAACCGCCGCCATTTGCATCGCTTGTACCGTACAACCAGCAGCAACAACTTGTTCCCACTCAGGTACTTTAGGGTGTGCTTGAGTCTTCGCGATAACTGTAATAATCAAAGGTGCTCTAAACGGGGCATTACGCGCTTTCTCTTCCACTTCCGGCCCTAAGTTGCCCTCTTTCGCTGCTTTTTCAAGTAATTGGCTAAAGTGATTTAACCCTTCGCCTTGCATCACAATAAAATGCCAAGGCCGTAAAGCACCATGATCAGGAGCACGCATACCTGCCGCTAAAATATTTTGCAATTCATCGCCTTGTGGTGCTGGGGTTGTTAGCCGTGAAGCTGAACGGCGGTTCAATAAAAGGGTTAAAGCATCCATATTCCTCTCCGATTCAGAGTAAACTGATATAATAGTCATTCAAACAAGCAATCATTATTGCGCTGATTAATGATTAAATACCCCAACCAGGGTTAGGTACTCAGCTTAAAAACTTATCATTCATCTTATTCGCTAACGAGTACCATGGTGTTATATTGATTAATTGATTGAATTATATCATTTGTGTATGTTGAAAAATATCATCACGACATTGTACAACGCTCCAAAGCGTATTGTTATGAATAAAAATATTATTCATTTGCAGACAACTGTTTTTATTTCGTTAAGATAACAAGTGCAAATTCGTGTGTCGGAGAAATTATGCGTCAAACATGGAAAATCATCGCCACTGTATTTAAATTCAGTTGGCGAATACTAAATTTTATTCGGGAATTGGTTTTCAACACTATTTTTCTTATATTGTGTTTTTTAGTTATTGGTTCGATAGCGCTATATCAATCCGATTCTAAACCTGACCAAAACTATTTTGGTGCACTTTATGTTGACTTACAGGGTATTGTCGTTGATCAGGTCTCAACCCCCGATCCTTTTGGCCGCATGAGTCGTGAGTTATTGGGAACCCCTAACAACCGCATGCAAGAAAACTCACTATTTGACATTGTCGATACCATTCGTAGTGCAGCAACCGATGATCGTATTACTGGCATGGTATTACGTTTAGATAACCTCGTTAGTGCAGATCAGCCTTCCCTAAACTTTATCGGGAAAGCGATTACTGAATTCAAAGAGTCTGGAAAACCTATCTATGCTGTTGGCGATAGTTTTAGTCAGTCTCAATATTATTTAGCCAGTTACGCTGATCATATTTTTCTATCCCCTCAAGGTATGGTGGGGATCCAAGGCTTTTCAACAAACACCCTTTACTACAAATCCTTGTTAGAAAAATTAAAAGTCAGTAGCCATATTTTCCGTGTGGGGACTTATAAATCTGCTGTTGAACCGCTAATGCGAGACAATATGTCACCAGAAGCACGCCAAGCGACTAAACAGTGGCTAGATGCGTTATGGAATAACTATCTTGATACACTAGCCAAAAACCGCCAAACCACTGCGAAAGGTATCTTCCCTGGGGCAGATGTGTTACTTAGTAAGTTACGTGCCTCCGGTGGTGATAACGCAAAATACGCATTAAATCAAAAATTAGTTGATAAGATTTATACGCGTGAGCAAGCAGAAAATGTGCTTAAGAATCAATTTGGCTGGAATAAACAAGAGAAGCATTTCAATTACATCAGTATTTATGATTATTCAGGTAAGCTGACCAGCACAACTGGCTCTGAAACATCAGCCACAGCGGGTAATATTGCCGTTATCATCGTTCAGGGCGCTATCATGGATGGCCCTCAATCTCCGGGTATTGCAAGTGGTGATTTAATTAGCTCACAAATTCGCGAAGCCCGTTTGAACGAAAATATTAAAGCAATCATCTTACGCGTTAATAGCCCTGGAGGTAGCGTAACGGCTTCTGATCTTATCCGCAACGAACTCGCGTCTGCACGTGCTGCGGGTAAACCCGTCGTCGTTTCAATGGGCGGCATGGCTGCATCTGGCGGCTATTGGGTTTCAACCCCTGCGAACTATATTGTGGCAAGCCCGAATACGATTACGGGTTCGATAGGCATCTTTGGCGTAATCAATACCTTTGAAAATGCCTTAGATTCTGTCGGAGTGTATACTGACGGTGTATCAACCACCCCACTTGCCGATATCTCTGCAACCAAAGGAATTAGCCCTGAATTTTCCGATATGATGCAAATTACTATCGAAAATGGTTATAAAACCTTTATAGGTTTAGTCGCGAAGTCACGTAATAAAACGCCAGAAGAAATTGATAAAATCGCCCAAGGCCGTGTTTGGATTGGCAGTGACGCGAAAAAAATTGGCTTAGTCGACCAATTAGGGGATTTCGATGATGCCGTGACTAAAGCGGCTGAATTAGCCAAACTCAATGACGTCTCATTAGATTGGATGCAACCTGAGTTGTCATTTATGGATCAGTTAATTTTAGAACTCAGTAGCACTGCCCAAGCAGTGATGCCTGACGTTCTACAGGTCTTCTTACCAGAAGCTGTTGCTACCGACATTCGTCAACAGGCACAATTCTTCTTAAAAATGAACGATCCTCAAAATCGTTACGCATTCTGTTTAAATTGCGCCGAAATTAACTAACTTCCCTGATCCCCTTTAGCACACCTAAAGGGGAACCCTCTATTTATCTTGCCTCTCCTCTCGCAAATCCCACTTAAACAGTAGATAACAATAATTAAATGAGTCAAAATTGTTATATCTTCATATAAAACAAAGGATAGTAATAGCTGCTTATATTGTTATTCATGCTATTCGTCGAACATTAGGTAACTCAATGCAGAAGAAATCGATTTATGTTGTGTATACTGGCGGAACCATTGGTATGCGCCACTCCCCACAAGGTTATATTCCAGTTTCAGGGCACCTTCAGGCCCAATTAGCTAAAATGCCCGAGTTCCATCGCCCTGAAATGCCTGAGTTTACCATCAAAGAACACCAGCCTTTAATCGACTCCTCTGATATTACGCCAGAAGATTGGCAAATCATTGCCGATGATATCAGTGAAAACTATGCGCTGTATGATGGCTTTGTTATCTTACATGGCACTGACACAATGGCTTATACGGCATCAGCATTATCATTTATGCTAGAGAACCTACGTAAGCCTGTAATTGTGACAGGGTCACAAATCCCCTTAGAGGCATTGCGTTCAGACGGCCAAACTAATCTACTTAATGCCTTATATCTCGCTGCGAATTACCCCATTAATGAGGTCGGTTTGTTCTTTAACAATAAACTGTATCGAGGAAACCGCACCGTAAAATCGCATGCCGATGGTTTCGATGCGTTCACTTCCCCCAACTGTCCACCATTAATGGAAGCAGGTATTCATATTCGTACTTTTAATACCTGCCCAGCCCCAATCGGTGTTGGCCCATTAATCTGCCACCGGATCACACCACAACCGATTGGTGTCGTTATGCTCTATCCCGGACTGTCTATTGAAATTGTACGTAACATACTCCAACAACCTGTAAAAGCTCTGATTTTACGCTCCTATGGTGTCGGAAATGCCCCACAACGCCCTGAATTACTGAAAATTCTCCATGATGCTACAAACCGAGGCATTATTGTGGTAAATCTGACACAGTGCATTTCAGGTCGAGTCAATATGGAAGGCTATGCGACAGGACATGCACTTGCCGAGGCAGGCGTTATCAGTGGATTTGATATGACATTTGAAGCTGCATTGAGTAAGTTACATTACTTACTTAGTCAAGAATATACACCGGCACATGTTCGGGAATTAATGCAACATAATCTTAGAGGTGAACTCAGCTATGCCGATGAATAAGCCAAATGAGGATTTAGTTAAATCCGCTTTACTGTTAGTTGATCTACAAAATGATTTTTGTACAGGTGGTGCCCTTGCTGTCGCCGATAGTGAAACGGTAATAAAAACAGCGAATAAGGCGATAGAGCTATGCCAACGACAAAATATTCCGATTATCGCTAGTCAAGACTGGCACCCCGCTAATCACCTGAGCTTTGCTGTTAATTCAGGAACACAAGTTGGTGACATTGGTACGCTTAATGGCATTCCCCAAGTGTGGTGGCCCGTTCATTGCGTTCAAGGGGAAGTTGGCGCTGAGTTTCATCCGGAACTCAACCGAGATGCCATTTGTGAAGTTTTTACGAAGGGTGAAAATCCGCAAGTAGACAGCTACAGTGCTTTTTTCGACAATGATAAAGTAAGCCAGACGCGATTACACGCTTGGTTACAAGAGCAACAAATTACCCAATTATTCATTATGGGGATAGCGACCGATTATTGTGTCAAATTCACGGTACTTGATGCGTTAAAGCTGGGATATAACGTTGATGTACTTACCGATGGTTGCCGAGGCGTAAATTTATCCGCAATGGATAGTGAACTCGCATTAGCCGAGATGTCACAAAAAGGGGCGACCCTACTCACCACCGATTCTCTGCAATAATTAACAACGACGTACCTTGCCCTTTTAAGGCAAGGTATTGGCTAGTCGCTAACACTATTGGTTGTTTGACATAGATTGAATAAAAAGCACACGCGAGTACCTCTCCCCCATATCCATGTTTTATCAACGCTGATTGCGCCATTTTCAACCACGGCGACAAGGCACACTGTTCATTTCGTTTTTCTGTATGCCTAGCGTGTTATTTCGCCTGTCGCCTGCCTCTAATTGCGATTATTCGTCTTTATTTTGTGGCTTCAAGGTTGCCAACATTTCCCCTTGAAACATCGATTTAAGTTCCTGCTTACTTTTCATCGTGATCTGCCCATCCGTACCAATGGTCATATGTTCAGGATCATGATTATGACGAGACTGCCATAACATCACCATCTGTAAGCTATGCTCTTTTTGCTCAGGGGTTAATGCGACACCATCAGGCCATTTTCCTAATTCAACGGCTGTCACCAAACGCTGATAAATTTCAGGGGTCATCACTGATAACAGTTGCTCTAATTGCTCTGGCTCTAAATTTACACTCACTTCACAACTCCTTCAAAGAGACCCAGTTAGTAGTTCATTTGACATATTATCTATTTCAACTTAGCTGAATCGATATTGCTTAATTTAGTTTTCAGCGTCAGCTAGCTTCAGCACCCTATCCACGGGTCTTTTCGCCAGTTTTCTCATCGATAAAACTTAATGATGCTGAATTAATGCAGTAACGTTGCCCCGTTGGTTGTGGACCATCAGGAAACACATGTCCTAAGTGGGCATTACAATTTTGACAACGCACTTCAATCCGATGCATTCCATGGGAGAAATCTTCGATATACTTAATCGCATCTTCAGTCATTGGTTGATAAAAACTCGGCCACCCGCACCCCGCATCAAATTTAGTGTCTGATAGAAAAAGTGGTGTACCACAACACAGGCATTCATACACCCCATCTTTACGATTATGCAATAACACGCCAGTGAACGGACGCTCGGTCCCTGCCTGCTGAGTGACATATTGCTGAATATCATTTAGCTCCGAGATATCAATCGGTTGCTTACTTTTATCTGTCATATCAAACCCAAATATTGAAATAACTGAGTGGTATTAAGCTAAGAATACCCCCATTCGGTGCAACAAAAAATTAACAACACGTTTTATAAAGATATTCTAAACTAATTAACATAGTGCTTTGTGTTTTGATTTGTGACGAGTTTCACATATATCACTGATAGCAGGTTTCATTATCCCGCACAATCCCGATAATACGTGCGGATGTATTTGCCTCTAAAGTGGCTGACAAGTAAGCAATTAGTGCGAGTTGTTTTGATTTTTTTCAATAATTGACACGATTCCGCTTGACGGCTGGCAAGGTTTTGGTAACTTTAACTACAACTTAATTCACGAATAAATAGCTGGTGGAAATACTATGACTATCAAAGTAGGTATTAATGGTTTTGGTCGTATTGGCCGTATCGTTTTCCGTGCTGCACAAGAGCGTTCTGATATCGAAATCGTTGCTATCAACGACCTGCTCGATGCAGACTATATGGCATACATGCTGAAATATGACTCTACTCACGGTCGTTTCAACGGTACTGTTGAAGTTAAAGATGGTCACCTAGTTGTAAATGGCAAAAAAATTCGCGTCACTGCAGAGAAAGATCCTGCAAACCTGAAGTGGAACGAAGTTGGTGTTGACGTTGTTGCAGAAGCAACAGGTATCTTCTTAACTGATGAAACTGCACGTAAACACATCCAAGCAGGCGCGAAAAAAGTTGTTCTGACTGGCCCTTCAAAAGACGACACGCCAATGTTCGTTATGGGTGTTAACCATAAGAGCTATGCAGGTCAAGAAATCGTTTCTAACGCTTCTTGTACAACTAACTGCTTGGCACCTCTGGCTAAAGTTATCAATGACAAATTCGGCATTATCGAAGGTCTGATGACGACTGTTCACGCAACAACAGCAACTCAAAAAACTGTTGATGGTCCTTCTCACAAAGACTGGCGTGGTGGTCGTGGTGCTTCTCAAAACATCATCCCATCTTCAACTGGTGCTGCTAAAGCGGTAGGTAAAGTTATTCCTGAGTTGAATGGCAAACTGACTGGTATGTCTTTCCGTGTTCCTACTCCAAACGTTTCAGTTGTTGACTTAACTGTACGTATGGAAAAACCAGCCACTTACGCTCAAATCTGTGACGCTATCAAAGAAGCGGCTGCGGGCGAGCTGAAAGGTGTTCTGGGTTACACTGAAGATGACGTTGTATCAACTGACTTCAACGGTGAAAAACTGACTTCAGTATTCGATGCTAAAGCAGGTATCGCACTGAACGACAACTTTGTAAAACTGGTTTCTTGGTATGACAACGAAACAGGTTATTCAAACAAAGTTCTAGACCTGATCGCTCACATCTCTAAATAAGAGTTATTAGCGTTTTATGGTTAATTTGAGCCGCCTTTAGGCGGCTCTTTTGCTTTTATTCGCTCCTAAATTGTCAGGAGCCCCTCACTTACCTCTTAGAGTGAATGACGGTTTTCCTAAGTTCTGCTAACCTATTTGTATTCACTGTTTCTCTATTCACAGGCAAATAATTATGCACGATAAACTCTTTGCTTTACCGGTGATTAAGCAACTTTCAGCCTACATTAGCCAACGCCAATTGGGTGAATTACCCTTAATTATTGTTTCGCATCCTAAAGTGCGTGGTGCCGTTAGTATTCAAGGTGCACAATTAATCGATTGGCAACCTTGTGGTCAAAAACCGTGCATCTGGCTAAGCAGTGAAAGTGCTTTCAAAGCAGGTACAGCCATTCGTGGGGGTATCCCTATTTGCTGGCCTTGGTTTGGCCCCGCAGGTAGCCCAAGTCATGGTTTCGCCCGCATTTTACCGTGGCAATTTACTGCACATAATGAACATGAAGATGGCGTGATCCTCACCTTCACTCTGACAGATAACGAATATACACGCAAACTATGGCCACATGAGTTTACATTGATATTGCGAATGAAACTCGGTGAGACCTGTGAGTTAGAATTAGAAAGCTATGGTGATTTTGAAACCACAGCCGCAATGCACACTTACCTCAATATTGGTGATATCCAAAAAACCACGGTATACGGTTTAGGTGGCCACTACTTTGATAAAGTCAGTGACCGTGAAGTTTATGAAGATAAGCCGCTAAAAATTAATAGCCATACCGACAGAATTTACTCTGAGCCAGAGGAATATAGTTTGATCCGTGATGATAGCTGGTCACGAACCATTGAAATACACCATTACCATAACTCTGACGTTGTATGTTGGAACCCATGGGCTGAATTGTCATGTAGCATGCAAGATATGCCAAACAATGGCTACAAACAGATGGTTTGTGTTGAAACGGCGCGCATTAATCAACCGATGAAAAGTGAAAATCAGCACCCCGCTCGCCTTTCTCTCGTTATGATGACACGCGATAATAAGCCACAAGACTGATAGTGACCTCCGCGATGAGGCGGGCTCTTTTCTCGCCTCATCATGCTGTTACGTCACTAAGGATGCGCAAGCAGCACTTCTTCATATACCTTTTCTCTCCAACGAAATAGTACGTGATATAAAAACCGTCTACACATTGTAAAGCATCAATAATTAAATTTAAGATAAGTATTGATTTCTATCCCACTAAAAAATGAACTCAATGAATAAGTACACCTTGTTATTATTATTGTCTGCCCCTATTGCCGTCTCTGCCAACTACTGTGACGACTTATATAAAAAATATAGTAATAGTTGGATGAGAGATATGCCAAAACAGGTATGCGAAGATGCGGTTAATGGTGATGCCGAAGCACAATTTAGCGTCGCGTCATGGAACACACGGTATCTAAGGCAACCTGAAGAAACTTATCGCTGGATAAAGATGTCAGCAGAACAAGGTTGTGCTAAATCACAGTATGTTTTAGGACTGCACTATTATGACGGAAAAGTTGTTGATACAGATTGGCTTAAAGCGTTTGCTTGGATTAAAAAAGCGGCTGATAATGGGATTCCCGATGCTCAGGCTATGCTTGGTTTCATGTATCAACATGGTCATGCAATTGGCCAAAATTATACAATAGCTCTAGAGCTGTACCATAAAGCGGCTGCACAACATAATGAAGATGCCTATCTCTATTTAGGCCGAATGTACGAAAATGGCATGGGGGTTACCAAAGATTATGCAAAAGCTTATGAGTATTTTGCAAAAGCCAAGATCGCTCACGTCTTATCCTACCTCCCCGATTATCCTTGCGATATTTATAAAGATCCTGACTAAAATAGCCATCTACCACCAGCAAGTTCGCCATAATCAACCATGTCAGCAACTATTCGTGCCCTGTTCAAATACCAATAAAAAATCCCAAAAGCACAAAGCGCATTTTGGGATTTTTTGTCAAGTCATGGCTAGCAATTAGAAGGTATAAGTTACCCCACTCCAAACAATTGCAGAAACTGATTTATTAACCATTGGACTATCTTTCACTTCATTTGGCAGACGGTCAATACGCCCCATTGCAAAGGCACTCCAATTATCATTGAACTTATAGTTACCTGATAATTCAACATATGGAGTCCAGCTATCACCCGGACGATAGCGAGCTAAACCACTATTACGCGACTCTTTTGAAGAGACACCATACTCATAGCGGTTTTGATTTTTGCTATCCCACTTGATACCTACACCTGGAACTAACGACCAATTGTCGCCATAGAAACCATAAAGGTAAGCAACTTCTGCACGCAAACCATTACTGATCCCTAACATATCCCCCGACGCAACGGTACGGATTGTTCCCCAATCGGCTTTGTGTTTGTACGTCAAGCCCCCCATTACCGTATCGCGGCGACGATCAAGCTCACGCATATCACGGTCGTCGTTATCTTTCGGTTTGAAGAATTGAGGGTAATAATAAGCATCAAGCGAAAGTTGATCCTCTTGGTCATTCCACAAGTAGTAACCTACTGCTAACGTACGAAAATAGAAGTTTTCACCTTCATAGTTAACAATCGGTACTGGCGTAACATAGTCTTTCGATTTTATACCTTTATAAGGTGTTGATTGCGCCAAAACCGAACCCCCTACAGACCAAGTTCCAGCCATAGTTGCGGAGGATAATAAACCTAATGCGACAGCAAGTGATGTTAATTTGATTGTTTTACGCATATTAACCTGAAATATTAGAAGATTGAACAATAGTGCGCATCATACCTTGATGTGCTCTTTAGCCAAAACACTCCCACGACTGATCACATTTTTAGTTAAATTTATAACCATGTCTAATACTGTTTACACAATCATTCTAATTTTCATATACGACTGGTACTCTTTTCGCCAACGCGCACATCAATTCATAACCAATAGTGCCTGCCGCCTGAGCAACGTCGTCTATCGGTAAGTTTTTACCCCATAGCTCAACGCGATCACCAATCTTAGCAGTTGGGCATTCGCTAACATCTATTGTTAGCATATCCATTGAAACAGTTCCTAATAGAGGACAACGCGTTCCATTTAACCAAATGGGGGTGCCTGTTGGCGCATGACGTGGATAGCCATCCGCATAACCACAGGCGACCGTGGCTATCTTCATTGGGTAAGGTGCTGTAAATTTACTGCCATAACCAATAGATTCCCCAGCTGCAATCTCATGTGTTGCAATAATTTGTGATTGCAATGTCATTGTCGCACGTAAATCTTTATCCGCAATGTCTTGCCAACGACCACTTGGCGATGCGCCATATAAGATCACACCAGAGCGAACCCAATCATAATGGGTCTTTGGGTGCCATAACGTCGCCCCTGAATTGGCAATACAGACAGGAAACTGACCATCGATAAACTGTTTAATTATCGCATGAGGTTTATCTGTGCCTGTCGATAAATCCGAATTCGCAAAATGTGTCATTAAGGTGACCGTCTCTACATTTTCCATTGCAGACAATCTATGCACCACTTGAGCATATTCCGGCGGCTCAAAACCTAAGCGATTCATTCCGCTATTTAGTTTGACATACACGGAGATGGGATTTTGAAAGTGCCTATTTTCAATCGCATCCAATTGCCAATAACTGTGCACCGCCGTAGTCAATTGGTATTGATCTATGACTTTTAAATCATCAGGCTGGAAAAAGCCCTCCAATAACAAAATAGGCCCCTTCCAACCTTGTTCACGCAATAAAATGGCTTCATTTAGATCTAAAATCGCGAAGCCATCCGATGCCGCCAGTGCTTTCCACACATGTTTAATACTGTGACCATAAGCGTCTGCCTTCATGACAGACCATATTTTTGCATGCCCAACGTGCTGACGAACTACGGACAAATTATGAGTAAAATTTTGCAGATGAATTACCGCACTGATTGGGCGAGGCATATCTCTTCCTTCTTTTTATACTATCCGAATATTTTTCAGCCAATTGCTCAACGCGCAGGCGATAAATCACCACTATGGGTTAATTTTGTATTAAAGCCATCAATATATCTAAATACCGATAAATCGTCGGATGCAATGTCAGGCTTATTCCCTGAAATCAGATCAGCTAATAACTTACCTGAACCACATGCCATCGTCCAACCTAGCGTTCCATGTCCCGTATTTAAATATAAATTGCTATAAGCCGTTGGGCCGACTATCGGCGTTCCATCTGGCGTCATAGGTCTAAGCCCCGTCCAAAACGTCGCTTGAGAAATATCACCGCCACCTTGATAGAGATCTTGTACTACCATCTTCAATGTTTCGCAGCGTTTTTTCAGCACATCCAAATTAAAGCCAACCACTTCTGCCATGCCCCCAACACGAATGCGGTCATCAAAGCGCGTTACTGCGATCTTATAAGTTTCATCCAAAACTGTTGATGTCGGTGCGCGCTCAGCATTAATAATTGGCATTGTTAATGAATACCCTTTTAATGGATAAACGGGTATTTTCACTAAATTATGCAGTAATGATGTGGAATATGAGCCCATCGCAACTACATAGCGATCCGCTTGTAATATTTCACCATCACAACGAATACCACTCACTTTATTGCCATCCGTCAGGATCTGTTCAACATGACGACCAAACTGGAATTTAACCCCCGCATCTTGGGCCATTTTCGCCAGTTTCTTAGTAAATTGTTGGCAATCACCCGTTTCGTCATTAGGTAAACGTAATCCCCCCGTCAATTTATCCTTCACATATTCAAGTGCAGGCTCCGCTTTCGCTAACTCATTGGCGGTCAACAGCTCGTATGGTACGCCTTCTTTCTGTAAGACAGCGATATCATTGGCGGCATTATCAAACTGCTTTTCGGTCCTAAACAGTTGCAATGTTCCACCTTGACGGCCTTCATAACTAATCCCTGTATCTGCACGTAATTGGCGAATACAATCACGGCTATACTCCGCTATCCGCACCATACGGCTCTTATTCATCGCATAATGTTGAATATCGCAATTTTTAAGCATTTGCCACATCCAACGTAATTGGAATAATGTGCCGTCAGGCCTGATGGCTAATGGAGCGTGCTTTTCGAACATCCATTTAACCGCTTTTAATGGGATCCCTGGGGCACCCCATGGAGTCGCATAGCCCGGGGAAATTTGTCCAGCATTACCCGCACTCGTCTCTTCAGCAACATCCATTTGCCTATCTAATACGGTCACTTCATGCCCTTCTTGTGCTAAATACCAAGCTGTAGTAACACCGATGACCCCCGCACCTAAGACCAAAACTTTCATCACTCCCCCTGCTGCTTAGCACGAATATTTTCATTAGAATAATATTCTAGTATTCATTTTCCAATATGGTTAATTAACACTTTTAACAATTCAGACAATTAATTCAAAAACAGTTACAATTACTTTACACCTCAGATTTAAATGCTAGTACCCATTTCTAATTGAATAGTTAAAAATAGAATAAAAACAGACAATTAATAGAAAATTAATTTCGATTGAATTATTTTTTCATACGTTAATTTAGAGTTTTATACTATCTTGTTGGTATATTATTTTGATGACCTATTTTTTAATATATGTTATTTCCATGCAATAACATAGGAAATAAATGCACAAATTTACCTTAAAATGAATTATAATCTTGTTGATTTTTTTATTTCAGAATTGTAGATAATTTAGTGATTTCAAGCACAAAAACAATTACCCATTTTTATCGCAAAAATGGTTTTTGCTCTTTTCTCGTATTGGATGAATCAGATTTACAAAGTATAAGCCTTCTGGGTCTCAGTCTGCTGAAAACGCCTCTTTCTCTATCTTATTGAATCCACAATGTATAAAACAATATAGAAACGAACGTTAATAAACGTTAATTATTACTATAAATCAAAATGTTACCACGTGAAATTAGCTGCTAAAGTCAGCAGTCAATTAATAAAATCTGACGGAGGGAGCATGATAAAAAAACGACCATTTCTTATTTTAATCGTAATATCCTGTTTAATGACCAATCGCAGTGTAGCAGATTCAGATTGCATATCATTTAAACATTTTAAAGTGGAGCACGAGGGAAAAATTTGTTTTAGCATTCGCCCTCTGCTCACTTGCCATACTGAATGTGAGGCTGTCGAAACAATCCATAGCAAAGTACTATTTCAATGTTATTATCCTGATATAAAGCCACAATCACCCGAAATGATCACTCAAGCAGAAAATATTGCTCTCAATATTGAATACCCCATATCATGTGTGCCCAAAAAAGCGTCAGGCAATATTCAGTAGCTGACCAAGTCACTTGCAATTTCTGGTTTTCTGACAGCCAAAAGGCCAGTTGGTTAATAGCACAAACTGGCTTCAGACATCATACAGTAACGTGAGTTAAAATTAGGATGCGCGGAATGGTTAGCGCGCATTTGCGAGGTCGTTAGGCATATTCCCTTGCATACTATGCCAAATCGTACCACTTTCTTTACCGTAATTTCTAACGGATTCCATAATACGATCGTACGCTTGTTCGCGGCATAAGTTTGACAATTGTTGATAGAAATTGAGCGCAAGGCGTCGTGCTTCCGGGTTAGAGAAATAGTAACGACCAACACGGGTATAAAGCCCTTTTAAGCCATTAATAATCAAGCCATAAATAGGGTTACCCGACGCGAAAGCCAACCCGCGGAATATATTGTAATCTAAGGCACTAAACGCATCTGCGTTATCTTCGACCTTCTCACGCTCAGACAAAACTTCCAATGATTTTTCAGGGTTTTGACGAAAAGCAGTACGGATAAAAATAGCAGCGATATTGGTTCTCACCGCTAGCAAATTATCAATCAGTTGTGGCACACGGTCATGATCTAACCTTGCTAAGGTTTCAAGAATATTCAGGCCTGAAGTCTCCCAATAATTGTTCACTTTGGTTGGTTTGCCATGTTGTATCGTCAACCAACCATCACGCGCTAAACGCTGTAATACTTCACGAAGCGTCGTACGTGTTACACCAATTAACTCCGAGAGTTCCCGTTCAGCAGGTAAAATCGACCCTGGTGGAAAGCGATTGTTCCAGATGCTCTCAATAATATACTCTTCCGCAAACCCTGCAGGACTTTGAGCTTTTATGACCATATTTTTATTATTCCAAACATTTTCAGACGGATTATTATAGAAATCATACCAGATTGTCGTAAATTGAGATAGTTAGACCCCACATAAACAACAAAACCAATCATAAACTCCCATATAATGAATATATTATCTATTACTGATCAGACTTAATTTATGTAAAAGATAAGAGTAGTATGTGAATTTACTGTACAATACATCAAGTAAGAGGAAAACAATTCATAATGGATTTTAGTGTAAAAAGAGCTTTTTTAAAAAATTTTCTAGGGAATTCTCCAGATTGGTATAAGCTCGCAATAATAATATTTCTAATTATCAATCCACTGGTATTTTATTTTGTCAGCCCGTTCATCGCCGGGTGGTTACTTGTAGTAGAATTTATCTTTACCCTCGCCATGGCACTCAAATGCTATCCGCTGCAACCCGGTGGGCTTTTAGCCATTGAAGCCGTCATCATTGGCATGACAACCCCAAAACAGATCTCTCATGAGATCAGTAACAATTTGGAAGTCATACTGCTGCTGATCTTTATGGTCGCCGGTATCTATTTTATGAAACAACTGTTGTTGTTCGTCTTCACCAAACTGTTACTGAATGTTCGTTCTAAACGTACGTTGTCATTAGCTTTCTGCTTAGCAAGTGCCTTCTTATCTGCTTTTTTAGATGCACTCACTGTTATCGCCGTTGTGATTAGCGTCTCCATCGGTTTCTATTCTATCTATCATCAATACGCTTCTAGCCAACACAGCAATACTGATCTACAAAATGACAGTTATATCGATACGGCTGAGAAGAAACAAACACTTGAGCAATTTAGAGCTTTCTTGCGCAGCCTCATGATGCATGCCGGTATCGGTACAGCATTAGGGGGAGTCATGACTATGGTTGGTGAACCCCAAAACCTGATTATTGCTAAGCATGTCGATTGGGATTTCGTGACTTTCTTTATACGTATGGCCCCCATTACATTACCTGTTTTTGCGTGTGGTTTAATTGTGTGTTTTTTGGTCGAAAAATTTAAATTATTTGGATATGGGGCGGAATTACCTGCAACCGTTCGCCAAGTCCTGACTGATCATGACCAAAAAAATAGCACTAAACGGACACAAAAAGAGAAAGCACAACTTATTGTGCAAGGCTTGATTGGTATTTGGTTAATCGTCGCCCTTGCCTTCCACCTCGCTGAGGTCGGGCTTATCGGTTTATCCGTCATCGTATTAACCACCGCCTTCTGTGGCATTACAGAAGAGCATGCCTTAGGTAAGGCGTTTGAGGAAGCATTGCCCTTTACCGCACTACTGACCGTCTTTTTCTCCGTCGTAGCGGTGATCATCGACCAGCAGCTATTTACACCATTTATTCAATTTGTATTGCAATCGTCTGAATCATCACAACTCTCCTTGTTCTATCTATTCAACGGTCTTCTTTCCGCTGTTTCAGATAACGTCTTCGTCGGTACTGTCTATATTACCGAGGCATTAAAGGCATCAAGTGAAGGGCTAATTTCACACCATCAGTACGAGTTACTCGCCGTTGCCATTAATACGGGAACCAACCTTCCGTCGGTTGCCACGCCAAATGGGCAAGCGGCTTTCCTATTCCTGCTGACGTCTGCATTATCGCCATTAATTCGCCTCTCCTATGGCCGCATGGTATGGATGGCTTTACCTTATACCGTCGTCATGACTGTGGTTGGGTTAATCGGTGTTGAGTTTTGGTTAATACCTGTCACACACTGGTTAGAAAGCTTAGGTTGGATTAGCCTACCTTAAGTTTAATCACCACCAACTCACCTATATTCAAAGCTACTCACATCGTCAGATGGAGTAGCTTTTGTTTACTCTATCCCCCTAATTCGGCATTACTCCTTATTTGAAATTACAAATAAAATGGTTTAGTTTGTAATGTTAGGTAAAGGCTTATTTAAAATCGCATAATTATTCTCTGGCACCTTTTTTTGTCTTACCAATAGGGGCAAAATGTGCGTACCATTAATTTAGGGAAGTAAAGTATGTTCAGATTCTTTAACTACTGCTCACAAGGACGAGGCGCTTGGCTGTTAATGGCCTTTATTGCGTTTATGCTTGAATGTGCAGCGCTCTATTTTCAGCACATTATGAAATTGCAGCCTTGTGTCATGTGCATCTATGAACGTGTTGCACTGTTTGGCATTATGATTGCAGGGTTAATTGGCGCAATAGCGCCACGCAAAATCGCTTTACGTTGGGTTGCCATCATTATTTGGGGCTACGCTGCATGGCGCGGTTTAGATCTTGCTTGGGAGCATACCATGCTGCAACTCAACCCTTCACCATTTGCATCATGTGATTTCTTCGTCAATTTCCCCGAGTGGTTACCATTAGATAAATGGGCGCCTGCTGTCTTTGAAGCAACGGGTGACTGTACGGTTAGGCAATGGGATTTCTTAGGGTTAGATATGCCACAATGGCTAATTGGTATTTATGCAGCTTATCTTTTAGTGGCTATCATTGTCGCTATCAGCCAATTTTTTCCATCACACAAAAAAGCATAGCGTAAATAGTACAATTCGCGTCCTATAAAGCGCATTGGCAGGCGCTAATGCGATGGCTCCCGATGAATGCCATTGGGAGCCACTTCTTATCATGGCATCTAGATTAAAAAATAAAAACTCATTCTGTTTTATCCACTCATGCGCTGCATTCATCCCCCTAGCTAAAAATAGCCGACCTACTGCCAACGATTTTTAAATAAATAACAGCCGAAATTACCCGCATTATTTAGATAATTGCGTGCGCTTTATCATTTAAATGAAAAGCAAGGAAGCGAAACGTGGAAATAAACTCAACAAATGGGTTAACTACAAAATTGATATAAAAAAGCCCAACATGATGCGTGATGGACTTTTTATCTGAGGGAATTTAACTAAATACAACTGCCTGTAAGTATGACATCAGCGGCACAACGTTTACCATTAGCAAATTGACAAACGGCGGTTTGGGCACCATTCAATTCTAGGTTTAATGAAGGTAATCCACCCGCAGAAACACACGCTTCTTGCGCTTGAGGCCCTAAATTAACCACCTGTTGCGCATATTGGGAAGCTGAGCGATCGACATGATGTGCCGTATTTATGGTTTCTGAACTCCCACAACCTGCTAAAACAAACAGACTACCAACGAATAGGCTATTCCAAAAAGTAACCTTAAGCAGACTGCTTTTTTTTCGATTCATCCTAATCCCCATCCATAACTGTTTCTGTTCCCTGAATCAGTGAACACTGCTTTTAGAAAACAGATTGATGACCAAAACACCGACTATGATTAATAGCATACCAATAATTGCAGGTAAATCGAGTTTCTGTTGATAAATAAATATTGCAGCGACCGAAACGAGTACAATGCCTAAACCGGACCAAATTGCATAAGCTATCCCTAAAGGGATCAATTTAACCACTTGGGATAATCCCCAAAAAGAGACCGCATACCCAATGACGACAATCAACGATGGCCAAAAACGACTAAAACCATCTGATGCCTTTAATGTCGTTGTAGCAATCACTTCTGCGACTATAGACATCAATAAAAAACCTAGCCCCTTCATTAAGTCACCTTTTTATTATCTAACTTTATCAAAATGCTAAGAAATTTAGCATAGTTATCAATTGCTGTAATGACCAAATATAAAAAAATACCCTGCAATAGAATCATTACTATTACAGGGGATTAAACATGTTAATTAGTTTATTTAGTGTGCCATTGGCGCTGTTTTAACTTGTTCGCGAAATGACGCGCTATAGCGTCTAAATATAAAAGTACACCAAATTAATGAGATCAAGCCAAATATCGCCCCCACATAACCGATACTTGCCATCCCCATATGCACAATCACTTGGTTACCGAGCAAAGCACCACCACCGATACCAATATTGAAGATCCCCGAATAGATTGCCATTGCAAGGTCAGTGGCATCCGGTGCAAGATCAATCACCTTCACCTGCATACCCAAGCCCACGCACATGATGGCGATCCCCCAGAATATGCTTAAGATAACCAGCCAGCTTACATGACCACTGATTGGCATTAACAATAATAAACATATCGTCAAAACAGCAATCGCCACAGGTAGAAATGATAGTGTATATTTACCACTATAACGGCTAAAGATCATACTCCCCGCAATCCCCGCCACACCAAAAATCAGCAATAATAGGGTTGCAAAATTTTGGCTCTGTAGCGCGATATCGCGAACAAAAGGTTCGATATAGCTGTAGGCGGCAAAATGCGCTGTGACGACCACGACCGTCAGAACAAACAATCCGACTAACGCTTGGCGTTTAAAAAGTACTGGCAAGCTTTTTAATGAACCTGAATGCTCACTCGGCAATTTAGGTAAAAAGCGAATCAATGCAATCATGGTTAATAATGCGATAGCACCAATACATAAGAAAGTGACACGCCACCCTAATAACTGACCAATAACACGCCCTATTGGTAAACCTAACACCGTTGCTAACGCAGTACCTGTCGCTAATAAACCTAACGCTTGAGCCTTTTTACCCGCAGGTGCAACGCGGATAGCTAACGAGGCGGTGATCGACCAAAATATCGCATGCGACAATGCAACCCCTACTCTCGCCACAATCAAAACTTCAAAATTCCATGCAAAACCAGAAAGGATATGACTTAAAACAAAGACAATAAATAGTAATGCTAATAACTTACGCCGTTCAATTTTGCTCGTAAGTAGCATCAGCGGCAATGACATAATGGCCACTACCCACGCATAAATGGTGATCATCAACCCGGTATGGGCTACTGTCATGTTAAAACTCGCCGCAATATCACTCAGTAATGCAACGGGAACGAATTCGGTGGTATTGAAAACAAATGCGGCGACCGCTAGTGCCACAACTCGGATCCAAGCTGTTTTTCTAGAAACCTGTGTCATTGTCTTTGCTTGCGCCTTTGTTGATATCAGCAAAAACCCATCCCCCAATCAAAAGCTGATCGGTATAGAAGCCACGTTATTGGATTTAAGCTGAGGTTTGATATTGCTTCGTTTCAAGGATTGAAAAGCAATCTAATTTATGTGAATGGTATCACATTTTTCTCAGGTATTTAAAGTGAGTCAATGCGAGAACATCAATAAAAAGTTGCTCTATTTCTGATAGCTCGCGCCTCATCAATGATTTCATGAGCCGTTAACCCAATAGGGCCTATACCTTTTTCTATTAGTAAGTCTGCCGCTTTACCATGCAACCAAACGCCGGCTCTCACCGCTTCTTCAATGGGTAATGATTGCGCCAATAAACTGCCGATAATCCCTGATAACACATCCCCACTCCCCGCTGTAGCTAACCCACTATTACCCGTTTCATTGCGCCAAGTTTGGCCATTGGGGGCAGAAATTATTGTATGGTGACCTTTTAACACTGCCCAGCAACCAAACCGCTGGCTGAGATGTTGCGCGGCACTCAACCTATCCGCTTGTATCGCCGTGACTGTTGTTTGTAACAACCTTGCGGCTTCTTTAGGGTGCGGCGTGAGTACTGTTTGTGATGATAAGGTTTGAGATAGGGGCATCTGAGCAAGTAGATTCAGTCCATCAGCATCAATTAACACGCTTTGCTGCTGTTCAACAAATGATAATGCTCTATTTATCAATAATTGCGCATCTGAAGATACACCTAAACCACAACCAATAACCCATGCTGTTGGTGTTTCACCATTTATCACTTCATTGGCTTGGCGCAACATTAATTCGGGGGCATGCTCTATAAGTTGCAATGTGAGTGGCGATTGATTAAACCCAATAATCACTTTGCCACAGCCACTTTTGAGCGCGGCAACGCCAGCAAGTACGCAAGAGCCGGTCATTCCTGCACTACCACCAATAATATTTAGCGTTCCAAACGTGCCTTTGTGACTCTGCTCTGGTCGAGGCTTAACAAATAGAGGGAATTGCTCTGCTAGCCACTGTTTTTCTATTGAAGTTAACATCACTAATCCTTTTGATATTGCATTACGACCTTTTAATTCCTATCTGAATTCTTCATCTTAATTCATCATGTTATGGCGCAATCTATAACCTTTCTATGATATAATATTAGCAAACTCACGAATTTTTAAAGGATACTTTATTAATGAAAGCACATTTTCCAACTCAACCTGATGTGAATGAATTAGCAGCAGAAGTGACCTGTATAAAAAACCTGCTTGCACATATGCTCAAAGCAATTGGTCAAGCTGATGCAGGTAAAATTCTGATTAAAATGGAGCGTGAAATTGCATCGATGGAAGATGAAAAACAAGCTGAGACTTATCGTAATACGCTTGAACAGATCAAAGCAGGTTTTCGCCAATAGATTATTTTAACGATAAGTGCTATTTAAGGGGCTTTGTTGTTCAATTACACTTAAAACTGCACAAATAACTAAATATCCTTTATCGAAATAATTTATCTTTGCTCTCGAATTAAACCATTCTTTATTCATTTAGCTCCCCCTTCAAATCTCTATGAAGGGGGCTTTTTTTATTCTAGATTAATCTTTGACTTTTCCGTTATAAATATCTTGGCAATGTTGGATATATTTTTCCAACGTTATTTCGCCAGATGGGTCACGGTGCGCTTTTTGTTCTTCAAAAGCCCATACAGTAAAAGCCTGACCTAAATTAGCACCGGACATTCCTACTTCTTTATACATGCGGTGATAAAAACCCGTTGGAGATTGGTAAATTTCAAATTTAAAGGGAACTAAGCGCGCTGGATTTTCTACCGTCATAAACTCATTGCCAAAAACCAACGTTTTTACAAGTATGTCCATTTTATATCCTTAATATTATCTAATTCTGTTAAGGCTCATTTTCATCATTTCTTCGTTCATCATAGACCCTTCATCTACCTGACCCCAAAGAAAATCTACGAAATTCCACTTAAAGAATACACTAATTTGATCTGCATTAAATTAATTTTTGCCCATAATAAAAAACCCATGATAGATTTTTCACTACCATGGGTTTTCATCAATTTTTATGGCTAATTAGCCAACTTAACTATTTCAAATATTCGCCAGAACGTAGCGCTTCAATACGTTTATCTAATGGCGGGTGTGACAAGAAAAGTTCACTAAATGCTTTGCCACGACCATTGATACAAAACGCCATTAAACGGCCTTCTTCTTGTGGTTCATAACTGGTTTTCAAACGTTGCAGCGCAGCAATCATTTTTTCTTTACCGACCAACTTCGCTGAACCAGCATCTGCATGGAATTCACGATAACGAGAGAACCACATGGTAATAATGCTCGCTAAGATACCGAATACAATTTCTAATACCATTGAAACGGCAAAGTAAACCATTGGGTTACCGTTACTGCTTTCGCTTTCTTCATCATTGCTCGACATAAAGCCAGAAACGAATTGAGCGATGATACGGGAAATAAAGATCACAAACGTGTTCACAACACCCTGTAATAGCGTCATTGTCACCATATCGCCATTTGCGATATGACTGATCTCATGAGCAATAACCGCTTCTGCTTCATCACGGCTCATATTTTCTAGTAAACCCGTGCTAACCGCTACTAATGATGCGTCACGACGTGCTCCTGTAGCAAATGCGTTAATATCCGGCGCATGATAAATCGCAACCTGTGGCATTTGAATACCCACTTGCTGAGCTTGGCGGCTTACCGTATTGATTAACCATTGCTCAGTTTCATTGCGGGGCGATTCAATCACTTCCCCACCAACCGATTTAAGTGCCATCCATTTTGACATTAACAGCGAAATAAACGCGCCACCAAAACCAAATAGGCCAGCCATAATCATCAGGCCTTGAACACTGCTCCCTTTAACACCTGTTAAGCTTAAAATTATCCCAAACACAAACATAACGGCTAAGTTTGTGAGTAAGAATAAGGCAATTCGCATCATCTTTTTTTGATTCCTTGGTAAAAATAAATATCACGAAGAATTTAGGGTATAAATAAGGTTTTTTCATACTTTTTCAAGTGTTTTAACACGAAAAAACCAAAAATTAACATAACTTTACACAGGCTATGAAAAAGGCCAGCGATTGCTGGCCCTAATTTAATTTACTGTTTAACCAAATTATTTTTTATTTGGCAATAAATGGGTATCAGGATTAGCAAGATCAATAGCAATTTTAACTGTTTCGTCCAAATACGGGTCAGGCCCTTCGTAATCCTTAGGTAAATCATCAATTGACTTCAATAGAGGCTTACCTTCTTTTGCATTACGCTCATTGATACGTTTTAGTTTCGTTGCTTCAATTTCATTATCTTCCTTCAGACGTTGTGCATAATTTAACGAAATAAGATTTTTACTCTCTTTATTCGCTTTATAATGTGCAATGTCCTCATCGATATACTTAAACTCTGTATCTTGGCTAATACGTGCTAAGTGTTTAGTTTTTAAGTCTGATAAATCGGAAGTCACATCCCCGACCTTACTATAATTGGCAGGCGGAATACTATCCCATGGCAATGCGTTATCTTCAAAGCTTTCCCCCGTTTCAGCAGGATCTTGCCCTGTAGGCATAACAATATCCGGTGTTACCCCTTTACGCTGAGTACTGCCACCATTAACACGGTAGAATTTTTGAATGGTGTATTGCACTGAGCCTAATGCAGGCCAATCAGGCTTCAGCATTTGGTCATAAACACGACTCAAACTTCTATGTTGTTGAACAGTCCCTTTACCAAAAGTTGGTTCGCCGACAATCAGCGCCCGACCATAATCTTGCATTGCCGCCGCAAAAATTTCAGAGGCGGAAGCACTAAAGCGGTCAACAAGAACAACTAACGGCCCTTTGTAGTAAATGACATCGTCATCATCTGCATCCTGACGCACTTGCCCATTATTATCACGGACTTGCACAATTGGCCCTTTAGGAATAAACAAACCAGATAATGAAACGGCCTCTGTCAATGCACCACCGCCATTACCTCGCAGGTCAATAACTAGGGCAGAAACGTTATCTTTCGCGATTTTCTGTAGTTGCGTTTTAACGTCATTGGTTAAACCAACATAGAAACCCGGAATATCTAGTACGGCGACTTTTTCATTCCCGACTTTTTTAATGTTCAGTTTAACGGCACGATCTTCTAAACGAATTTGTTCACGAACGATAGTGACCACATGGGGCTTAGCCCCTTTTGTGTCAGATACCACTTCCAAACGGACCTTACTTCCTTTAGGCCCTTTGATCAGTGCGACCACATCATCGAGTCGCCAACCAACCACATCAACCATAGGCTTACCAGTTTGGCCTACACCGATAATTTTATCGCCTACTTTTAATTCTTTACTTTTTGCTGCCGGTCCACCCGCAACCAATGAATTAATCACTGTATTTTCATCGTCTTGCTGCAAGACTGCACCAATCCCTTCTAACGACAAACTCATTTCAGAATTAAACTGTTCAGTATTGCGCGGAGAAAGGTAGCTGGTATGAGGGTCGATTTCACGAGCAAAAGCATTCATGATTAATTGGAAAACATCTTCACTTTGCCCTTGCGTCAAACGTCTTAAAGCAAAGTTATAACGCTTAGTGAGTTTTTCCTTAATCTCTTTATCATCTTTGCCTGATAGCTTCAGGTTCAGCCAATCATACCTGACCTTTTGATCCCAAAGCTTATCTAATTCTTGCTTATCCTTTGGCCAAGGCATTTTACTACGATCGACTTCAATAAAGTCATTCGCATCAAAATTCATTGGTTGCTCAAGACGAGCTAATGCATATTGGAAGCGTTCAAAGCGTCTTTTCTGAGAAAGGTTGTACAGGTCATAGAACGTATCTAGTTTTCCATTTTCCAGCCATTCACCGACTTTAGCTTTATCTTTTGCATACTCATCAACATCTGACTGAAGCAAAACGTTATGACCGTAATCCAACATATTCAGATAACGATCAAAAATTTTACCGGAAAACGCTTTATCCAAATCAAATTGGCGATAATGAGAGCGGGTAAACCTAGATGTTACCCTTTCACTTACTGTGCCATGCTGAGTATCCTGTTTTAATACAGGTAACTGAGCAGCAGTGAACTGTGTCACTGCTTGAGGATTCGCAATTGCACTACCAAAAGTGGCAACACTAACGACTAATGCAATCTTTAAAAGTTTGTTCATGCCCTGATTGACCTCCGTATCAGAACTTTAAATGTTCCGCGCGCACAATCATTGCCATTCCTGTTGGCAACTGAACTCTGACACCATCTTTAGCAATTTCCAGCACAGACGCATCCATCAGACTTGTACCAACTTTCACTTTCAGAGTCTGGCCGACCTGAAGTGCGTTAATATCAGTCACTGATTTCAATTTTTGCTCTGGAGATGCTGCACCACTACGGCGCTGAGGTTTAGTCGAAGAGTTTTGTGGGCGTTCTTTATTTTCTGACTGGCGATGGCGCGGCGCTTTGTCTTTTGCTGCTGCCGGATTGCGGGTGTTTTTATCACCTGATTTTTTGGCTGCTGGTCGTTTCTGCGCTTTTTGCTCTGCACGTTGCGCTTGAACTCGAGCTTTTGCCTCAGTCAATTGTTGACGAGCATGCGTAATATGCTCCGCCTCTAATTCACCACAATCATTACCATCTAAGTCAACGCGCTTAGCGCCTTCTTTAACACCGTAGAGATAACGCCAGCTAGAGGTATACATACGCAATGCCGAACGCAATTGCGTTTTGCTAATACCATCTTCTTCGGTCAAACGCCCTACGATATCTTGAAAAATTCCGACTTTTAACGGACGTGCTTCGCCTTCAGCGATAAAACAGCGTGGAAAACGCTCAGCCAAAAACGCGATAACTTCTTTACTACTATTCAACTTAGGTTGATTTTCCATGAAATTTCCTGATAACAACGATTTTGCCAACCAGCACGGGCATGAACAAGCCGACATTATAATAGCGTTGCAGACAATTGCCACGTTCCTATTAAGTTAACATACCAATATTTAATGATAATTTGGCATCGAACACATTGCCAGATGTTGACACAACTGGCTTACAAGATGTTTTAAACCAATTTCATCATTTTGATCAAAGTGATTGAAATTTGGACTATCAATATCCAGCACGCCTAAAACCTGACCATTAACTTCCAATGGAAGCACGATTTCGGCATTACTTGCCGAATCACAGGCTATATGACCAGAGAAAGCATGCACATCATCAACACGCTGAATTTTATTTTGGCTATATGCCGTACCGCAGACACCTTTGCCAAACGGTATTCTGACACAGGCTATCTTTCCTTGAAAAGGACCAAGCACTAACTCTTGTCCACTTCTTAAGTAAAAACCCACCCAGTTAATACCTTCTAGGCGCTCATACAACAACGCGCTTGTATTCGCCAAACTTGCAATTAAATCATATTCTCCTGCCAATAGTGCAGACAAACTATCTGAAAGTTCGTGATAATACTTGTTTTTATCCATAAAATTTTCTTGTAATAATTAAATGATGCAATAGAGTAAACAATTTGTGCACCCTGTAGGTTAGCAAGTTGTCACTAAGCCGTAAATTTTTTTACACTAGATTACACGCGCGGCTAACAACTCCATGAGTAAAACAATGAATCACATTAATCATAGTGACATAATTTCGCAACACTGCTGCTATTGCAATCTTAAATTATCTATTCCTTCACATGATACTCAACAGGTTGTGATATGCCCGCGTTGCCACAGTCAGCTTGACGATGGCCGTTCTTGGTCACTAAACCGCTTATTTATTCTTTCTATTACATTATTAATGTTGGCACCTATCGCATTTTGGCAGCCATTGATATCAATCCATTTATTGGGAACACAAATCTATGCCAACGTGATCGAAGGTATTAGGCTCATCAATTCTCAAGGTGACCCATTCACTGCGAGCATTATCGCCTTCTGTGCCATCGGCGCACCTCTGCTTTTGCCTATTTCTATCGTTTATCTCTATATAGGAAGGCGTGTTCGCCTAAATCTACGCCCCGTCCTACTGATACTAAGTCGTTTAAAAGAATGGGTTATGTTGGATGTCTATCTTATTGGATTGGGGATTGCTGCAATCAAAATGCAAGATTACGCCAGCGTATTTTTGGGAAATGGTTTAATCGCTTTTATTACCATGACAGTAATTAGTCTGTTAATATTAATCCACCTAAATGTCGAACAACTTTGGCAGCTCTTCTACCCTAAAAAAGAGCAAGCTAATGACCCTCATGCTTTAACATGCCAAGCTTGCCACTATACCGGGCCTGCAAATTCACGAGGAGTCTGCCAACGCTGCCATCGCCCCTTACACTACCGCGAGCCATATAGCCTACAAAAAACATGGGCCGCACTGATTGCAGCGATGATCTTGCTTTTTCCTGCTAACTTAATGCCAATTTCCGTTGTCTATCTTAACGGGCAACGCATGGAAGACACCATTTACTCTGGTGTCGTTTCATTAATTGAATCAGGTAATTGGCCCATTGCTATCATTGTTTTTATCGCCAGTATTTTAGTGCCTTTTATTAAGATCCTGATCATGATTTTACTGTTATGCTCCATTCAACGTTGCAGTCAGACGGATCCGGTATTGAGGATGAAGTTATTAAAATTTGTGACATGGATTGGCCGTTGGTCAATGCTGGATTTATTTGTTATCGCACTCATGATGACGCTGATTAACCGTGATCAGCTAATGTCTTTTACTATGGGCCCTGCCGCATTGTTTTTCGGTATCGCTGTAATTTTAACCATACTCGCTGTCGAGTGGCTTGATAGTCGTTTAATTTGGGATTCTTATGGAAAATCAAAATCAACAAAATGAACCTGTAGAGCAAGAACAAGAGGCGATTTTACGTAAACGAGCACGTATATCACCCTTTTGGCTATTGCCTCTTGTCGCTGTGTTTATCGCAGGTTGGTTACTTTTCCAACATTGGTTGGAACAAGGTACTGAGGTGACAATTGAATTTTCCTCTGCTCCCGGTGTAGTTTCAGGTAGAACACCGATCCGCTACCAAGGTGTCGAAGTTGGATTGGTGCAATCTGTCACCGTTAGCCAAGATATGAAGAAAATTATTGTTAAGGCCAGTATCAATAAAGATATGAAGCCCGCACTCACCTCTGGCACCAAATTTTGGCTCGTCACACCTAAAGCCTCATTAGCCGGTGTTTCTGGCTTAGATGCACTTGTTGGCGGTAACTACATCGGTATGCAACCTGGGGCTGGTGAAGAGCAACACAACTTTATCGCTCAAGACTCCCCGCCACAACTACAAACCGAAGAGGGGCAATTACTCATCTATCTCACGGCTAAAGACTTAGGCTCATTGCATGAAAACTCACCGATTTATTATCGCAAAGTGCCCGTTGGTTATATTTCTGACTACACGATTTTGCCTAATGACCAAGGGGTTTCTATCGCCGCCATAATAGAAAAACGGTATACCCGATTAGTGAGAGAAAACAGTCAATTTTGGAATGTTTCAGGCTTCCAAGGCGGTTTTGATTTAAAATCTGGTGTGAATGTCAAAATGGAAAGCCTTTCTGCTGTAATCAATGGTGCTGTTGCATTTGATTCACCGACTAATAGTGCCCCAGCACAGGAAGGGCAACAATTTGTTTTGCATCCAAACAGGCATGATATTGGACAGGATGAACAGCAAAATAAAAATAGTTTAGTGGTTTCATTATGGTCTCCTGACACCTATGGCGTCGATGCCGGACAACCTATCGTTTATCGTGGAATAAAAATAGGTGGAGTGTTACAGCGTAACTTACTTGATGATAAAGTTACCTTCCAAGTCGCGATTTTGGATGAGTACCGCCATCTTATCCGTAACGATACCAAGTTTGTTGCCAATAGCCGCGTTGATGTCCAACTTGGCTTAACGGGGATCCAGTTTCAAGGTGCAACGCCGCAAGAGTGGTTAGATGGTGGAGTTCATTTATTGGTTGGAAAAGGTAAAGAGCCATTGCCTGAAACGTTCCCATTATATCGAAGTGATGATAATGCTAAGGCGGGTATAACAGGTTCATCACCCACCACCACAATTACATTAAACACTAACACCCTTCCTGATATTCAGGCAGGTTCAGTAGTACTTTACCGCCAATTTACTGTCGGTGAAATAGTCTCAATTAACCCAACCAAAGACGGTTTCGCGGTTAATATTCATATTTCTAGTCAATACCGTCATCTACTAACAGATAAAAGCGTCTTTTGGGCAGAAGGCGGCGCTAAAGTCAAACTCAATAGCAGTGGGTTAACCGTTCAGGCCGCTCCTCTTACACGAGCAATTAGAGGTGCCATTAGTTTTGATAATATTCCAACGGCCAAACTTGATAGTGCAAGGCAACATACCCTCTATCCAAACGAAACTGCGGCAAAAGCCATTGGGAGTGTCGTAACTTTAACCACTTTTGATGCGTCTAAATTGTCAGAAGGGATGCCGATTCGCTATTTAGGTATCGATATTGGACAAATCGATTCATTGAAATTATCGCCAAATAACCGCGAAGTGAATGCACGCGCGATCCTTTATCCAGAGTATGTGCAAGCTTTCACGAAGAGTGGCAGTCGCTTTGCTATTGTCACACCAGAGCTTTCTCCTTCTGGCGTCAATAACCTCGATACCTTGATCCAACCTTATATCAGTGCCGAGCCAGGACGAGGAAATAGAAATCGTTACCAATTTGAACTACAAACGGCCAATATTACAGACTCGCGTTACTTAGATGGCTTAACAATTATATTAGATGCCACCGAAGTTGGCTCTATTCAGGTTGGAACCCCTCTTCTCTTTAGGGGAATGGAAATTGGTACAGTTACTGGTTTATATTTGGGAGAGCTTTCCGACCGCGTATATGTTGCGACTCGAATTGGTAAAGAGTTCCAATACCTGATCCGCGACAATACCCAATTTTGGATCTCTTCAGGTTATAACCTCTCCTTTGGCCTCACAGGCGGCATGATCAAGAGTGGCACCTTCAAGCAGTTTGTTCGGGGAGGTATCTCCTTGGCGACCCCACCAACGGTGCCTCTCGCGCCGAAAGCGAAGCCAGATCAGCATTTCATTCTAAAATTAGAACCTCCTAAAGACTGGTTAGAATGGGGAACATCTATCCCTAAACAGTAATCACTAGAAAGGTGCATATTTTAACAATATTGCACCTTTCTTTTAACTCGCCCTTAAAAAACATTTTGGAAATCGATTCCATTTGTACTATGCTTAATTTTGTTGAGTCGTAACGCCACAGCTACACATTAATCGAGAGGTAACATTATGCGCATAGTTAATTTGAAAATATCTTCCTATGAAATCAATGACGCCATCATGTCAGATCACAAAAGTGATACCCTCAGTATACCTTGTGACTCTGATACTGAGTTTTGTATGCAATTAGATGGTTGGGATGAAAATACCAGTATTCCTGCACTCATCAATGAGAAACCCGTTCTGTTATACCGTCATCGTTATGACAAAGATAATCATCATTGGGTGATGAGAGTGGCTTAATTGATGAAATCACTATTTGGTGGGCTACAAACAACAGGCAAAAAAAGAGGCCTGGTAGATTCCGATTACCGGGCCTTGGGAAATGGCTCTGGCAGAGCCGTGCGCTAAAAATTGCCATTGAGACGTAACAAAGTACAATTTAATACTAGCTTGCTAAACGCACTCTTACCATACTAATTATCAATTATTTTACATGTTATTAACACAATTTATTTCTTAATATTCCAATATCGAGCTATTTGATTGATAGGTACACCCTATATCGATGATAAGTACAACCTTTCAACTTTTTGTTGATAATAAAAAATGCCACAAGTTATAAGCATAATCGCCTATAACCTATGGCATTGTTCTTCTTTAATAAAGATGAGGTTACGAGTTGTTACACAGCTTCTTCGCCGCTAATTTGAGTGGTTCTACGCGCTCTTCCGCGCTTTTTTCCGTCTCAATTGGCTTTAATAAAATATCGATCGGCTGTGCTTTGATCTCTTTTTTCTCCATTTGAGCCTGTGCCACATCATTGAGTGGGTACTGCATGAGTGTGGCAGGGTTGATGACAATCAGTGCACCATTACTTCTACATTCCAGCATCACTTCTTCTCGGGTAAATGGCCAATCATCACCAAACTGCTTTTTACTTACTGTCTCAATGGGTGCCGCAGCCACCGTAAAGCTAGTACTTGCCAGTAATACAGAACACAGCGCTAATTTCAGTTTCATACAACTTACCTTGTTAAAACATCAAGTTCACTATCAGGTGATTATACAGGTTGATAGGTCGCAAAAATAGCAACGGCTAAAATTGCCGTAGTACCTAACAGTAGCTCAATCCAACTATTAATAATCAAATACTGTAACCGCCCTTTTCTTTTAATATTCGGGACCAGTATATAGCGGTTCACTAAGGCTAAAATGACCATTAGTGCAACTAAGCTGATTTTTAACCAAAGCCACGATTGGTATTCTGAACCGGTATAATTAAACGGCCAATTTGGCAGTAATGTCATCGAGCTGATTATGCCTGTCACCACAACAATAACGACAGCAACGTGCCCTACACGAGAAAAACGGATCAAACTAGCAAAAATTTGCTTATCTAAGCCTGGCGCTAATTCTTTTTTATCTCGCAAGAACTGAATGCAAATCAAAAACGGCCATAATCCGCCAAACCAATAGGCTGAACTTATAAGATGAAGAAATTGATTTAAACGGTTTAACGCCCCAATGACACCACCATACATCGCGGCATGGCCAATCAAGGCATGTAAACCGAGGAGCACAATAGAAAGTAGTAATAACAGATAAAGCCGGATATTTTGTGAACGGATAAAAATCACACCTAATGTGATGACAGCAAACACCAATTCCCAACGCCAAACCAGCCCAAACGTTGTGCCAAATACACTTGACCAAATATCAAAGTCTAGTGCTTCTTCCCAGCCATCCCCCATCAGCCCAGCTTGGGCAGCCATCCAGCCAAAGGCTGTAACCACGGTGACTACTGCACTAAAGATAATCGCTCGATTAAGATAGCGACGAAGGATTTGACTAAAAGCACCCACACTTAATATCGCTGCGAATATTGACATTCCACACATCAACATCGCAGCAATAAAATGGGAAAAGCGTATAACTGTATAAAATGCCTCTAAAGACATGATTATTTCACAGTAAAGCTATATTCGCCTTTCGTTTTATGACCATCAACGGATACCACACTCCAATTTACATCATACTTTCCTGCTTCTAATTTGCTTTCAATTGGAATGATAACCTTGGTGTCATTGTTTGAATCTAACGCAGGCTTGCCTGTTTTCACGACGCTGTCATTAGGCCCCGTCACTTTCACTTTTGCAAAATTAATCTCAATACCTTCAGAGAAATTAAGGGTGATTGATTCAGGAGCCTTTTCAACCGCCGCACCTTCTGCTGGTAGTTGATCTTTTAAGTGCGCATGAGCGAATGCCTGTTGAAATGACATACCTAAAAATAGGACTGCAACAGCACTCAATTTACGCCAAGATGATTTGATTTGATAGATTGCCATAATTAGTAACCCCTTAATTTGCAGGTGAATTTGGATTATTTAGCAATCATTATACGAAAGAAACAAGCTTTCGCTGCCAAAAAATGAATTTGGCTGTTGAAGATGTGATTATCAACACAAAATGAAAAGAAAAAGGCTCATGAGCATTGAAATTAATCACTACAAATCATGAACCTATTGATGTTTTATATTAAACGTGGGCGGATGTAGACATATTTTTTAAATCTTTATCCAATAGGAATAGCGCTTTGCCACTTTCACCGACCATATCCAATTTGTCTAAGATTGATTTGAACAATTTCTCTTCTTCGTGTTGTTCAGCAACATACCACTGTAAGAAGTTAAATGTGGAATAATCTTGGGTAGTGATGGCTAAATGAGCCAGTTTATTAATTTCCGCAGTAATTTGTTGCTCGTGCTGATAAGTCAGCGTAAATACATCACCGATTGATTTAAAATCAACAGGAGGCGCGGCGATTTGACCTAATTTTGGCAGTGCACCAGTATCGCTAAGATAGTCAAATAAACGCTGCATATGCTCCATTTCTTCTTGAGAATGTGCTTTTAAAAATGCCGCAGCACCTTCAAAACCTTTATCGCTACACCATGCGCTCATCTGTAAATATAAATTCGCAGAATAAAACTCGAGGTTTAACTGCTCATTTAATTTATTGATCATGTCATTCGTTAACATATTTTCTTTCCTTAGTTATCAAGATTAATGCTTTTATTATGCACATTCTAAAAATAATTAAAACCCTAAAACAATAATAAAACAAAAAAATACAATTTACTGATAATTAATAACTTTTTGTAAAATTAATAATAATCAATCTCATTATCCTTAGTGGTATTTACCTGTGTTTTAATGAAAAAAATTATCATTGTTATTTAATAAAATAATACATTCTCATTATAATCAATAGTTGAGTTATTAAATATAATCTTACGTGAAAATAATTATTTCCCTCAATCAATTCAAAATATTATTTCCCTATATTTACGCCATAAGTAACGAGGCAGCTAGTGATTTTTTCCGATAAATTGCTACACTACCCCCTCTACATTGAAGTGATTGAGAGTGGATATGAGTCATAACCTTGCATTGTTACCCAAAGACGAAATGGATAAAGTCAATGTTGACCTACAAGCCTCGGGGGTTGCCTTTAAAGAGCGCTATAATGTTGCCGTGATCGCAGAAGCTGTCGAGCAGGAGCAACCTGAGCACCTTAGAGCCTATTTTCGTGAACGGTTAGCCCACTACCGCCAGCTTTCACAACATTTTTCTCGTCTACCCTACGAGCCCAAAAATCGCTAAGTATGATTTTTAGGCACGAATAACTAAAAAGGAGAAGCATCACTTCTCCTTTTTAGGACATCGCTACAAATCGAGATGGATTATTTTACAGAGTGATATGTAATAGTGGATTTTTCACAATCAACAGTCACATTATATTGCAGATCTTGCTTAGAGCCTCTGACTGTTAATGGCACTTGGTAACCCGTCTCTGTTTTCGTCACATCTTGATTATTAACCCATGCGACGGCTTTTTTACCAACTAATGCCTTTTCTTCTGCCCAACGTGGCAAGCGATTATTCATAAAATCGTTTTTAACTTGTGCAGCAATTTGAGGCTCTGCCAATTTTCCACAACTAATAAACGGAGCCGCTTTACCTTCTTCTTGGTTGGCGCTGAATGCAATCGAACTAAATAACAGTACGCAGCCACCTAAAGCAAAACCAATTTTCTTACCAGCCTTCATGCTTCCTCCGATCCCTATAAAAATGTTGGGTAACAAATTATATCAGTGACCATAGTTAATTTTATACGACATTTATCTAATATAACTAAAATAGTAGAAATAATTATAAACTGCCAGAATGGTATGACTTAACTAATATGTATCAGATTTTAGCATAAATGTTAATAGTTTGTTTTGTTAACGTTCATTTTCTTCATCAAAACGTACTTGGATCTGCTCTTTATCTTTGTATCTTTCACGGATTTCCTGTGCAACGAGCGCAATCGCTTCTCCGCTACTCATCCCATCAGCCATTAATTGGTGGATACGTTCAACCGCTTCTTGCTGTTGTTGATGATTAAGCGCTGGCATACCTGAAAACATGTCAAAACCCCTTCTTAACTGGTTAGTTTTAAATCGTTCGGAGAGAAAATAAAAAATTTTAGCTTAATTTTAACAGCTCTTGGCTTCTTAAGATAAGATATATGCTAATCTGGTTATCAGTTCTTTTTTATCGACTTAGCGTTTAGTATATACAAATGGTTATCAATAAAATACAACTCCCCTATTATCCTGATGTTGCTATTGACTATTTTACGCCACTAGCCCATCAACCTTGGTCAATGCTGCTCCATTCAGGCAATGCCGAGCATTCGCATAACAGATACGATATTGTTGTGGCTGATCCTATTGCAACGCTAACCACTATTGGCGATAAAACGACGATCACCCACCCGCATTCGGTTGAGAGTTCAGACGCAGACCCATTTAACCTCCTTCAACAAACTATTGAACACTACGCCCCTGACCATGCTAGTGATGATACGCTTCCTTTCACTGGCGGTGCTCTCGGTATTTGGAGCTACGATTTAGGTCGTCGTATCGAAAAAATGCCACACATAGCGACTACGGATTTATCGTTTCCAGATATGGCCGTTGGGATATATCAATGGGCGTTGATTGTCGATAATCAAGAAAAAACGGTCACCTTATTCAGTTATTCTGATACCAATAAACGCCTTGATTGGTTGAAGAAACAAAAAGCTTCACGTAAAACCAAGTTCGCCCTTACCAGTTCATGGCATTCAAATATGTCACAAGAGCAGTATCACGAGAAAATCGGCCAAATACATGAATACTTGCGTAGCGGTGATTGCTATCAAATAAATCTAGCGCAGCGTTTTCAAGCAAAATATAAGGGTAATGAATGGGATGCATTTTTATTATTAACCCGAGCAAATCGCGCCCCTTTCTCTTCTTTCATTCGTCTTCCTAATAATGCGGTGATCAGCATCTCGCCTGAACGCTTTATTCAGTTACAAGATGGTGAGATACAAACACGTCCAATCAAAGGCACACTACCTCGTTTAGAGGATGAACACGCCGATGCCATGCAAGTCGAAAAATTGGCGAATTCCCCTAAAGATCGTGCTGAAAACTTGATGATTGTCGATTTACTCCGTAATGATATTGGTCGAGTTGCACAACCAGGAACAGTCAAGGTCCCTGAATTATTCGCTGTCGAAGCCTTCCCAGCGGTTTATCACTTAGTTAGCACAATTACTGCAACACTTGATAAACCCTATACGGCAACAGATCTTCTGCGTGCAAGTTTCCCGGGAGGCTCAATTACTGGTGCCCCTAAAATTCGGGCGATGCAAATCATTGAAGAGCTTGAACCTCATCGTCGTCATGGCTATTGTGGCGCTATAGGCTATATTAGTTTTTGTGGCAAAATGGATACCAACATTACCATCCGTACACTGTTAACAGATAAAAAACGGATTTTTTGCTGGGCTGGCGGTGGTATTGTGGCAGATAGCCAAGCGGATAAAGAGTATCAAGAAACCTTTGATAAGTTACGGCTGATATTACCCGTGTTAGGAGAAGTAGAGCACGATGACCAAACTGAATGAGTTTATAAACCGCTTTCAGTTTACCCTGCCAGTGACTCGCCGAACTCAACGGACGGCGAGCAAATCTGCTGCCGTTCTTCTGCCCATTATCAATAAAACCACTCCCACATTATTATTAACGCAGCGTTCCCCTTTTTTGCGTTCACATGCCGGACAAGTGGCTTTCCCTGGAGGGGCACGTGACCCTGAAGATGGCTCTCTAGTGACTACCGCGCTGCGAGAAGCCTATGAAGAAGTGGCTATTCCCCCAGAGAAAGTTCAAGTACTTGGGCAACTCTCGCCACAACAAAGTATTGGCGGCTACGAAGTCACCCCAATCGTCGGCCTGCTCCCCGAAGGCATTAATTATCGCCCTAATCCTAGTGAAGTGGCCTCTGTATTCGAGGTTCCGCTATTTGATGCGCTATCACTGAATCAACATAAATATGTTGATATCAAACGTGCTGGTCAAAGTAACCGTATTTTCTTCTATTGGCATAACGGACATCTCGTTTGGGGTCTCACTGCTGCCATCCTTCATCAGCTAGCTCTGCAACTCAAGTAGTCATTTTGTGCCGTAATTGAATACATTTTGTGCTATTCTGTAGCAATTGGCCTTTTGTTACTACCTTATTTTAAAAAATAATTTAAACTTACTGGTTAACACTACTAAATAACAGTAAAGTAGCGCCCTTTAAAATAAATCACTAAATATCTACTTTTTTTAAGGAGTCCTGCGTGATAAGCGTATTCGACATGTTTAAAGTGGGCATAGGTCCTTCAAGCTCTCATACCGTCGGCCCAATGAAGGCGGGAAAAGAATTTGTCGATGATTTGGTAAGCAAACAATTATTACCAAGCGTCACACGCATTGCGGTCGACGTTTATGGCTCTCTTTCACTCACTGGAAAAGGCCACCATACTGATATTGCAATCATTATGGGCCTTGCTGGCAATTTACCTGCTACTGTTGATATCGAATCTATTCCTGGCTTTATTGAAAACGTTGAAAAGACTGAAAAGCTACCCTTAGCTAACGGCACTCACACGGTAGATTTCCCACGGGAAGGTGGAATGAACTTCCGCCTAGATAATCTGCCTTTACATGAAAATGGTATGACTATCCATGCCTTTGCAGGCGAAGAAGAAATTTATACCAAAACTTACTACTCAATTGGTGGCGGTTTTATTGTTGATGAGGAACATTTTGGTCAATCTGTTCTGGATAGTAAACCCGTTTCCTACCCATTTAACTCAGCAGAAGAACTTTTGCTTCACTGCAAAAAAACGGGGTTATCCATCTCTAGCTTGATGATGAAGAATGAGCTTGACCTTCACACGAAAGAAGAGATCGATGCCTATTTTGCCGATGTGTGGAAAACCATGCAGGCTTGTATTGAACGCGGGTTAAATACCGAGGGAGTTCTACCGGGGCCACTGCGCGTACCTCGTCGTGCGCCAGCATTGAACCGTCTTGTCACATCATCAAGCAAACTGTCCAATGACCCGATGAATGTCGTTGATCTCATTAATATGTTTGCATTAGCGGTTAACGAAGAAAATGCGGCAGGTGGTCGCGTTGTTACTGCCCCAACCAACGGTGCCTGTGGTATCGTTCCTGCGGTTTTGGCTTATTACGACCACTGCATTGAGCCTGTTACGCCGGAATTATACACACGTTATTTCCTTGCATCGGGGGCTATTGGTATTCTTTATAAAATGAATGCGTCTATCTCTGGTGCGGAAGTGGGTTGCCAAGGCGAAGTTGGTGTTGCTTGCTCAATGGCAGCGGCAGGTCTTGCTGAATTGTTTGGTGGAAGCCCTGAACAAGTTTGTGTTGCCGCTGAAATCGGTATGGAGCACAACCTTGGTTTAACCTGTGACCCTGTTGCAGGACAAGTTCAAGTACCTTGTATTGAGCGTAATGCGATTGCATCCGTCAAAGCCGTCAACGCAACACGTATGGCACTCCGCCGTACGAGTGAGCCACGTGTTTCTCTCGATAAAGTGATTGAAACGATGTACGAGACGGGCAAAGACATGAATGCCAAATACCGCGAAACTTCTCGCGGAGGTTTAGCAATAAAAGTCCAATGTGACTAGGGTCTTTATTCACTAGTCATTAATTGAATCACTTCACCGATGCCGCGTATTTTACTTTGATTAAACACGCGGCATTTTTTATCAAGTATTGTTGATTATTATCTGACTTAATTGTTTAGGGTGATCTTTAATACGTCATTTTTCGCCTACTTGGCTTTTCTATTTTTAATTTGTAACAAAAACTTAATTAAATCGTTACTTAAATCCCTTGTTTACAAAACAAACGTTTTTCAGAACTTCCTACTGCTGAAACGTGTCATTTTTCGTCTATTTTTTGCTCAACATTTTAAATCCCTTACTCTTTTTGCTATTTTTTTGTTACCGATAACAGTCACATACACTGTTTTTGTCATATATATAGTTTATTTATTTAATAAAACCAATATACTCAGACAATATATGTATTTTATTTGAAATAAAATACATGTTTTTAATTTTCTGACGCAAAACAAGTTTTTACACTAATGCGAAATGTTATGCTACGGATATTGACTCTAATGGTTAGCAAATTAACAGTTTTCTAACTGAATAAAATAGAGTGAATTTATTCAGCTAAAATTATCAATATCATTTTCTATTAGGAGGTTTAATTAAGCTGATTCAATTTTGACCTGATTTACAAATTCCGTTCTATATCTGTTAAGAGGGAAATCAAGTGAGTATAGCTATTATGATTGGTACACACGGTGTGGCGGCAGAGCAGCTTCTACGAACCACCGAAATGTTGATAGGCGAGCAAGAAAATGTCTCGTTTATTGACTTTGTACCAGGGGAAAACGCAGACACCCTATTTGATAAGTACACAGCAAAACTAGCTGATTTAGATACCTCCCAGGGGGTAATATTTTTAGTTGATACATGGGGAGGTAGTCCCTTTAACGCAGCTAGCCGTATCGTAAACGAGCATGAAAACTATGAAATAGTCACTGGCGTTAATGTGCCTATGTTAGTTGAAACTTTTATGTGTCGTGACGATAACCCTTCAATAGACGAATTAATCTCCGTTGCTTTAGAAACAGGCCGTGGTGGTATTCGGGCACTGAAATTTAAAGAGCCAGAAGCCGCTGCTACTCCATCCCCCGTTCAACAACCTGCTCCAGTACAAACAGTCACTGCTGGCCCTGGCGAACATATGGTGATTGCACTTGCGCGTATTGATGACCGATTAATCCATGGTCAAGTAGCTACACGCTGGACAAAAGAAACTCGCGTTAAACGCATTATTGTCGTCAGCGATGAGGTGGCAAAAGATCAGGTACGTTCAACATTACTAAAACAAGTTGCTCCTCCTGGCGTAACAGCACATGTCGTTGATATTGCTAAGTGTATTCGTGTTTATAACAACCCAAAATACGCAGGCGAACGCGTCATGTTATTGTTCACAAACCCAACGGATGTACAACGTTTGGTTGAAGCTGGTGTTGATATCACCTCTGTCAATATCGGTGGTATGGCGTTCCATGAAGGAAAAACTCAAGTTACGAATGCGGTTTCTATCAACCAAAAAGATATTGAAGCGTTCAACTATCTGAATGATAAAAATATTGAATTAGAAGTACGAAAAGTCGCTTCTGACAGCAAAGTTCAGATGATGGATTTGATTAAAAAATTTAAAAATTAGTCTTAGTTAAACCGTTAATATTATTTAATTTTAACCATTACTCGAAAACAGATTTACCAAACTTGTTTGGTTACAGGAGATTAAACAATGGAACTCACCGTTGTTCAAATAGTACTGGTTTTCATCGTGGCCTGTATCGCTGGTATGGGTTCTATTCTCGATGAATTCCAGTTCCATCGCCCACTCGTTGCCTGTACGCTTGTCGGTATCGTTTTGGGAGATATGAAAACCGGTATCATCATCGGTGGTACGCTGGAAATGATCGCATTAGGTTGGATGAACATTGGGGCTGCTGTCGCACCTGATGCCGCACTTGCATCAATTATTTCAACCATTCTGGTCATTGCTGGTGGACAAAATATCGGGGCTGGTATCGCCATCGCAATTCCACTGGCGGCGGCTGGACAAGTCCTTACCATTATTGTGCGTACCGTTACCGTTGCATTCCAACATGCTGCTGACCGTGCTGCCGTCAGTGGTAATTTAACCGCTATCAGTTGGATCCATGTTTCTGCATTATTACTTCAAGCAATGCGTATTGCGATCCCAGCGCTTATCGTTGCAGTTTCTGTTGGTACCTCTGAGGTAAGAGAACTACTGGATTCAATTCCACAGGTCGTTACTGATGGTCTGAACATTGCTGGTGGTATGATCGTTGTTGTCGGTTATGCAATGGTTATCAATATGATGCGTGCAGGCTATCTAATGCCATTCTTCTACTTAGGCTTTGTTACTGCGGCATTTACCGAATTTAACCTTGTTGCGCTGGGTGTGATCGGTGCGGTTATGGCTATCCTGTATATCCAACTCAGCCCGAAATACAATAAATCTCAAGTTGTTGTCGCACAAAATAATAGCAACAACAACCTTGATAATGAATTAGACTAGGAGGAGCGCAACCATGGTAGATACAACAAATCCAACAGCGAAAAAGCTTACACAAAGCGATATTCGCGGCGTCTTCTTGCGTTCTAACTTGTTACAAGGTTCTTGGAACTTTGAACGTATGCAAGCGCTGGGCTTCTGTTATTCAATGGTTCCGGTGATCCGTCGCCTGTATCCTGAAAATAACGATGAGCGTAAACAAGCAATCAAACGCCATCTTGAGTTCTTTAACACCCACCCTTACGTTGCTGCGCCTGTTTTAGGTGTCACCATGGCGATGGAAGAGCAACGTGCGAATGGTGCAGATATTGATGATGGTGCCATCAACGGTATTAAGGTGGGTTTAATGGGACCTCTTGCCGGGGTTGGTGACCCAATCTTCTGGGGTACTGTTCGTCCTGTATTTGCAGCCCTAGGCGCCGGTATTGCAATGACTGGTAACCTACTCGGCCCAATCCTCTTCTTTGTTCTATTCAACCTTGTTCGCCTATTAACGCTCTACTATGGCGTTGCGTATGGCTATAAAAAAGGGGTTGATATTGTTCAAGATATCGGTGGCGGATTCTTACAAAAACTGACTGAAGGTGCATCAATACTGGGGCTATTTGTTATGGGTGCCTTGGTGAATAAATGGACCAAGGTCAACATTCCCGTCGTTGTTTCCAATATTGAGAACCCAACAACAAAAGTTATGGAAATCAAAACCATTCAAGATATTTTGAATGATTTGATGCCTGGTTTAGTTCCATTATTACTAACTTTTGCATGTATGTGGCTACTTCGCCGTAAAGTTAACCCACTGTGGATCATCATTGGCTTCTTTGGCCTTGGTATCTTAGGTGCTTGGTTGAAGTTCTTAGCACCATAATTTGCTGTAATAAACTGAAATGGGAGGTTGCAGCCTCCCATTTTTACTTTTAAGCTCTCTAGCACGTTTACTTAGCCAAGGGCACTGAAAATGACCTTAAATGATTTCATACTAGCCATTATTATTTTACTGATGCTGCTGTATGCAATTTACGATGAGTTTATTCAACATTTACTTAAGGGAAAAACCCTACTCAAAATTAACCTCAGACGTAAACATCGTGTCGATGCAATTATCTTTATTGTCTTAATCTGTATCGTTATTTATACCAATATTTCACGACACGGTAGTATGTTAACCACTTATTTATTAATGGTTACAATTTTAATGTCAGTCTATTTGGCTTTTATTCGAGCACCAAAGCTATTTTTTAAACAAACAGGTTTTTATTTTGCAAACACATTTATATTGTACGACAGAATAAAAACAATGAATTTATCAGAAGACGGAATTCTAATTATCGGATTAGAGCATAAGAAAATCCACATTCAAGTTTCTCAACTTGATGATTTACAAAGAATATATGAATTTTTCATTAATCATAAATAATGGTTATATATATTCACATTAAGATTGAGGTTAATAACAAATTTAATTAACCTCAATTTTTTTATTTCTGCAAATGAAAATTATTCTCAATAAATTTTAATATCCACATAAAATTAAGTGTTGCCTTTCAATTAATTTATGATATCTTTCGAACCACGTCATTGGGGAGTAGCCTGTTCTGGAAATATATCCAGAATGTCCGTATCAACATACTCGTTTGTTTTTTAAACGTGGTGCGGACGCCATCTTGGTTGGCAAGACCATAGACACATGAATAAGCCTTTTGGTTGGGGGTAATTCATGTGTATATGGATGCACCCAACCGAGGTTTATATTATGAGCTTTTACGCTACGCTTATTTTAGCACTCGCCCTTTCCATGGACGCATTTGCTGTCGCTATCTGTAAAGGTGCTGTTCTGCACAAACCCCGCTTTAAAGAGATCCTCCGCACTGGTTTTATTTTCGGTATTATTGAAGCACTCACCCCAATTATAGGCTGGGGAATTGGTATTCTCGCAAGCCAATATGTTATTCGTTGGGATCATTGGATTGCTTTTGGCCTGCTCTTCATTCTTGGCTCTCGTATGATTTGGCAAGGTATTAAAGCCAAAAGCGATGATGACTGCTGCACACCGCCTTCACGCAACAGCTCTCTTAGCTTAGTACTTTCTGCTATTGCCACTAGTCTTGATGCAATGGCTATCGGACTTGGTCTTGCATTTTTACAAGTTGATATTGTGCATACCGCAATGACAATTGGCCTCATGACCATGATCATGGCCACGGTAGGTATGATGATTGGTCGTTATGTGGGGCCACTATTAGGAAAAAAAGCAGAAATTATCGGTGGGATAGTATTAATCGCTATTGGCTTTAATATCCTCTTCGAACATCTCGAAGTATTTATGTACAGCGCATAATTTATACCCCCCTACTGAACTGGTAGGGGGAGTAATCTCATTTTGTTAATCAATAAGTTGATACACCCGTATCAGAAAATCAGCCGTATAATCTTTTGGTTCTGACTGTTGTAATGTATTTTTAACATCCACAGAAGCTCGCCATGCAAAAGGGGTCATTTGTAATAATGCAAATGCTTCATCCCCTGTTAAGTGCATTGAGTACTTTAAATTGGTTTCATCCACTAATTTAAATTGCGGCAAGGCTTCTTCTTTAATTGGATGTAATTTAACCTCACTATAAATCAACTGTTTCAATTCCTGTAAGTGTTCAGGAGCCGGTGTTACAGTAATCAGTATTCCCGAACGTTGCAGAACTCTAGCTAATTCTTCCGCTTTGCAAGGTGCATAAATACGAACAATTGCATCAATACTTTGTTCAGGGAAAGGCAAACGGTGACTAGAGGCAACACAAAAATTGACTGATGGATAGCGTTTTGCTGCATAACGAATAGCGGCTTTTGATACATCTAACCCAAAAACAGCTTTAATTGCCCGCTGTTTTATTAAGCTTTGCATAAAATAGTCAGTGTAATACCCTTCTCCACAACCAATATCTAATACATTTTCACTCTGCTCAGAAAGGTATTGCGCTAATTTCTCAGTCACACATTGACGCATTGGATCATAATGACCTGCATTTAAAAATTGCCGCCGAGACTGCATCATTTCGGCACTGTCACCAGGATCCTTAGAACGCTTATGTTGTACTGGCAGTAAGTTCACATAACCTTCTTTTGCACGATCAAATTGATGGTTATTGGAACACTGCCAACTATTATTATTCAACTTTAAAGGACTAAAACACAGGGGGCATTGATAGCTCATAACAGGTATATCTTAATAAATAAAAAGCAGTATACCATATAGATTCAGCGCCACGGGCTGTATATTTCCCATGGCACTGAGACTGGATTGACATTAGTGGTGGCTCATTAACCTTTAGTAGAGTCTGGAGTCTTTTTCTTTACTGGTTGATTATGAGCTTTGCTGTTGCTCGATGAATGCGATTGGCTACTTTGCTGTGTTTTCACCGTAGGCGATGTTTTCCCCTCTTTTGCTGTACCTGCAGCGAGTGCCGAACCCGAAATGGCTAATGACAATACCGTCGCAATTGCTAATAACTTTTTCATTCTAAATACCTTCAAATTTATGTATACAAGGATGTTCTTGCGATATCAATAAATCATATTTTTTAAATACACTACAATAGGAAAAACTTAAAGATTTATAAATTTTTTATAGGTTATTTATGAGGTAATATTTATGCGATTTGTTGATGTTCTATTTACTTTATTAACAATGAGTCTAATGATAGAAAATTCCTTTTAGTGATAACTTTATTTTCTTTACCTATTCATTTTTATTAAAAAATAACATCAATTACTCATTGATTTATTTATCCAACAAAAACAATAAGATAACAAAAGGCGAGACACTCATAAAAACCAATTGAATTTATTTATTGAGTAATATCATGATAAAGAAGCCATTTTACCGCTTCAAAGTAAATATAAAAAACCACATAACACAAATTACAACATTTTAAATTATCCGATAGGCAAAAAATCAAAAAAAAATCGTCATCTATTGGCTGTGAAATATCAATGAAAGCTCAACAAGGAGTCAATCTATTTTTTATTTTCCAAATTAACTCTTTTTACATATAAAAACGATCGCTTGTTTTAATTGAGCGATCGTTTCATATTTATTAAGTATATTATTTGTTTAGATAGTTATTAATTGCATTAAAAACTAATGAGGCTTCTAACGGCTGCCCATCTTCTGCTGGATGAGCAACTGGCCATGTGGACCACTGAACAATGACTAGCTGCTCTTTTGGATTGACCACAATAATTTGCCCAAAAATTCCCAATGCCCACAATGTATTGTTCCCATCTAGGCCCTCTTTAGGTTGTGCATTTTGCATTTTTTGCGGAACGCTATTGTTCCACCATTCAAAGCCATAGATCCCTTCTGGGTAACTTGGATTCACCGAGTTTTTCGCTTGTACCCAGCTTTTAGACTCATTCACCCAATTATCCGGTAATGATTTGTGACCATCTGGCAAGACTCCATTCCCTGCAAAAAATAGCCCAAACTTACCCCAATCCTCTAACGTGGCATTAAAACCATGTGCCCCTGTATTATGTTTATTTAATTCATAGCTTTGCCATACCCCGTCGCTCGTCATACCAAAAGGTTGCCATATCTTATTTTCGAGATATTGTGCTATCGATACACCCGTTGCTTTTTCAAGTGTATCCCCTAATAACCACGCACCGCCTGAATTGTATTGCCACACTTCCCCAGCTTTTGCATAGGATTTTCGTTTAGGATTGATAACTAACTGTTGCACACACTCATAGATTTTCGGGTTTGCTTCACACTCGGTCATTTTGGCAAAATCTGAGTTTAGGTTTTCATAATCTTCCCCCCACTCAACCCCAGAGGTGTGTTGTAACAACTGCCTTATTGTCACATCTTCCCAAGCGGTTCCTTTAACACTTGGATTGTATTTAACGATGGCATCGTCTAATGAGGCTATTTTACCTTCCTGTAGTGCTATCCCAACTAGAGTTGAAACAACTGATTTTCCGACCGAGCGCGAGGTCCATAACGTTTTTGGCGTGTTTCCTTTACCATAATATTCAAAGACGACTTTTCCCTGTTTTATCACCATTAACGCGGTAACATCATTACGCTTAATATAGTCATCAAGGTTATATGTCATCCCTTTCAATTGGTAAGTGACATCAACTAAGTTTTGAATTTCTCTTTCTAGCGGTTTGGGATTAATTGCATGGAATACATCTCCGGGGTAAGAGCGGTAATCATTACGAAAACCAAGCAATCGTTCATTTTGATCCCATGTCAGCATGTCTTTAACATTTGGGTAGTGACTATCAACAGGCTGAGGGCATTGCGATAAAGCAGGCACATGACATTCGTTGTCAGTTTGATTTGCATAACCATAGAGCGATGTAAAGAATAAAGCCGAGAATAAACATACATTTACTTTGTATTTTTTCATAGGGTGACCTTTTATAATAATAACAACTAGCTCTTTTTATTGTCATTAATATCTTAGCGTTGGATTTTATTATCGCTATCGACCAAAAAGACGAAGGGATACGGCTCTTTTATGGGATTACTTTTAATCTTCAGCAGTACTTTGGTGATTAAGTTGTTTATTAATCTGATTTCTGATTTGATAACACAGAAATTTATTATGTAACTGGGGGCTTAATGGAAATTAGACTCGCTGTACCATCTGAAGCCGAACAACTTTGGTTTATCAGAAATAACGCGATTCGTCACTCTTGTAAACAAAGCTTTAGCCATAGTGTGATTATGGCGTGGACGCCAGGCAAAATGCCAGAAAGCTATCGAACTATGGTGGAAGAAAATCCATTTTTTGTGGTTGTTAATGAGCTTAATATTCCAATCGCCACAGGTTTCTTAAACCTTAAACAGCACAGTGTTGATGCTATTTTTACTTTACCTGAATATTCAGGTTTAGGCGCAGCCCGTTTAATTATGGACAGGATCAAACAAGAAGCTAAATTCCGTCATATCAAACAACTCACTTTAGAATCGACACCTAATGCCGAACGGTTTTATCAAAAGCAAGGGTTTATTTCTCAAAACAAAGGCCAATATTATTCTGCATTAGCTCAAAGCTATCTTCCTTGTATTAATATGACCTTATCGCTTTAGCAACCTATTTCAGCCGTTTAATGATGACTAAACGGCTTTATAATTTAAAAATCAGCAAATTCAGGAATGGCTTTTCTTCCATGTGATTCAAGAAAATCCAATACCCTGCGGGGAGTGACATTTAAGATCTGCTCTTGGGGAAAATCAATCGCGGTTAACATCTCAACCACTTTATCAAAATTACCTAAATATCCCGCATAATGTGAATCAGAGCCCAATGAAACCCAGCCACCCGCTTCTTTCACTGCTTTAGCTATTGCCAGACAATTTGATTCACTGCCAACGCGAGAATGCAAAAATGATGAGTTATTCATTTCCAATGCGACATTACACTCTTTTGCTGCTTGAGCAACCGCACGAATATCAATCGGGTATTTAGGGTTCCCCGGATGCGTAATAATGTGTACTTTGCCGCTTTGAATTGTGGCAATCATCGCTTCTGTATTATCTGCCTGACTTTGTGGTGCAAGAACTGGTTCATGAAAGCCCGCTAAGATAATATCTAATTGCCTGTTCATTTTTTCATTACAGTCGATTTCACCTTGCTTATTTTTAATATTCGCTTCAATACCGTAGAGCAAACCAACGCCATTCACAATACGTGGCAAAATAGGCATATTGGCAAAATGCCACTGATGTGGAGCATCGTCCATTTCAGGGCCATGATCTGTAATGGCAAACAGTTTTATCCCTCTACGTGCTGCCTCGGAAAAATACTCATTAACCGTGCTATAGGCATGTGTGCTGGCAATAGTATGCGCATGCAAATCAACTTGATACATATGCTACCCTTCTAATTCTATTGTGTGCCTTCCGACACTATCAAATAATCAAATGATCATTCAAGCTAACATATCAAGATGTTATTACGATAGCGATGCCATAACTCATATTTTAATGGATACGCCAATATCAGCAGTGACACGCCTAAATGACAAATAAAAAGAGCGAATATCTACTCGCTCTCTTTTCCTACTATAATGCTATCTTTAATCAACAAGAATACGTTTGTTGGTCGCTCCCCAAAGAATTGACATTTCAGTAAATAATGCTCCACTGATATCTTCAACCTCTTCGGCAGTGATTTCACCATTACCTTGTTTACCAAAGAAAACAACTTCATCTCCGGGTTGGACTTGCTTTAAGTCAGTCACATCGACCATCACGGTATTCATTGATGTTTTTCCTAATACAGGCACCGTCTGCCCATTAATTAATGCGTGCCCCGCATTGCTGAATACTCGGCGGTAGCCGTCAGCATAACCGACAGGAATATTAGCCAATACAGAGTCACGTTTTAGCGTATAGGTTCTGTCATAACCGACCGTGTTTCCTTTAGGGTAATGATTCACCGAGGCAATATTCGATTTTAATGTCATGACACGCTTATAGTCTTTCGTTGCTACCGTGTCACCATAGAAAATACCGCCAACACGCACCATATCAAGCCATGACTCAGGTACAGTGATGGTTGCATAGGTATTCGCCACATGCAAAATGACATCTTCACGCTTCAATCCAGTTACATCAAGGACTTGTTGTGACTGCTTTTTAAACTTCGCTAAATCTTTGCGGATTTGAGCCTCATCTTCTTCAGGATAATGCGACATGATGCCAACAACTTTTAGCTGAGGTAATTGAGCAATCATTTTTGCGTCATTGAGGCCTTGCGCATGACTCACTTCTAGCCCATTACGTGACATTCCCGCTGAATTCAACGCTAAATGGATTGGTATTACTTTATTTTGCTTTTTACCAATATCATTTAAACGCTGTGCCATATCGAGATTACCGATAAGCTCTTCAACGTCATAGGCTGTTGCTTGTGCCATTTCTTGTTCAGTGGCATTACGCACTCTCATCAAACGGCCTTTGAAACCTAACTCTCTGACTTGTTTAAATTCTTGATTATTTGTTAAGCCAATACATTGCACATTATTTTCAATCATCAGAGGCGTTACCAGCGTCAAATCATGACCATACGCATCCCCTTTCAATACAGCACAAAGCGATGACTTATCCCCCAGCAACGCCTGCACTTTTTTAATATTGAAATCGAGTGCACTACGAGAAATTTCTATCCAAGAATTATTCACAATAATGGGTTGGACTTGTGCGTCAGGGATCGCTTTGGTGTTGGTGTTTGCAGGTTGCTGGCAAGCTGTTGCGACCAATAGAGGAAGTAAAGCAAGATATCTCAACCGAAATGACATCTTTTATATCCTTAGTAATCAATGAAATAGATTCTCCAATAAATTATTTTTATAATTATGGAGAGTGAAAATATACATTTGATGCATATAGGATAGAAATAATATCAAGTTGAATATTTTGAACAAGCAATTAATGCAGTAAAAGTGAATAATTAATTATTTTGATTAAGGGTGAATAATAACCAAGCCATTCAACAAAACAAACATAACCATTTGATAAATTTACATTAAAAAAGGTTTTCCTATCGGCATTAGCTAAAAGTACGTTTCTATGACGCGCATACAAACCCGATTAATCATGCTATTTATCAACGTTATTTAGCCCATCATGGAAGTAACGTATTTAGTCACTTCCATAAAGCGAGCTTTACATCTAGTTATTTTGACGAATTGACAATATTAGTTAACTTTGTCAACATCCAAATAAGATTGTCTAATAATGTCAAATTCGCATTAGCCTATATGGAGCGTGGATGTGCCAATAAAGATGCACCAAGAAGAAATTAATCAACGACAAACGCATATTTTACAATCTGCTCGTTGGTGCTTCTTAAATTTTGGATTTAAAAAAACCTCACTTGAGGATATTGCGAACAGAGCCCATCTTTCTCGTACACTGTTATACAAACATTTTAAAGATAAAGAGCAAATTTTCATCAACGTATTTGTTGAATGGTTGGTATCAAGGCAACCTAGCGCCAAAAAAGTGGCTCACTCACAACGCTCCTCACAAGAGCGTTTAATGCAAGTTAGCCAATTACTGATCCTCGAACCTTGGGCTGACAGGATAGGCGCACCGATGGGTGCAGAATTTTATGATATCTGTGAGCAGCTTGCCCCTAGTATTGTGCAGCAGCACCAGCAATTTATCCTGCAATGTGTTGCAGTCATTTTACAAGATGAGATGGCAGCAAAGGTCTTTTTATTGGCATTAAATGGCCAACTTGCAGATAACCCAACCACCACCGAATTATTTCAACGCACAAAAATACTCGTTGACTGTTTTACAGCTCCCGTTTCGATTTGTTAAAAAATCAGTCAATCACCATCATGTAGTAAGTTGTTTTCCATATTGAAATTAAGAGCGCGGGGCTTTTTTAGTGCTCATATATTAAGGAGAATTACATGAAAAAGAACCTATTCGGTGCCACCTCCACCGCTGATGACGTTTTAAATAACATCGATTTAAGTCATAAACGTATTCTCGTTACAGGAACTTCTTCTGGTCTTGGCGTTGAAATTGCTAGAGCATTAACCGCACGTGGCGCTCATGTTATTGGTACCGTTCGCCATACTGCTAAAAGTGAAAAGCAAGCTCACGCTATTCGTGGCGCTAACCCACAAGGCAGTTTCGAGCTCGTTGAATTAGATCTTTCATCGCTTGCCTCTGTACGCACATGCTCTGACAAACTACTCGCAGCCGGAAAACCAATTGATATTATCATTAATAACGCTGGTGTGATGGCGACACCATTTGGTCATACTGCCGATGGTTTTGAAACTCAGTTTGGTATTAACCACTTAGGTCATTTTGTACTTGTTAATCGCCTAATACCTTTATTAAATTCAGGCGCTCGTGTTATTAGCGTTTCCTCAGCAGGACACCGTTTATTCGATTTTGATATTAACGATCTTAATTTCTCCTATACTGACTATCAGCCACAACTTGCCTATAGTCGTTCAAAGACTGCCAACATTTTATTTGCTGTTGAATTTGACCGCCGTTATCGCAACCTGGGTATTCGCGCTTGCGCTATTCACCCCGGTAATATTGCTACTAACTTGAGCCGCAATATGTCAGCTGAAGATCAAGCCGAAATTGGCACCATGATCAATTCACTTAACCAGCAAGCCGGTTTATCCAGTTTAGAAACTAAAACAATCCCACAAGGTGCAGCAACCACCGTATGGGCTGCTGCCGTCGCTGATGCGGATGAAATTGGTGGTCAATATTGCGAAGATTGCCAAGTTGCACAAGTTAATGATGGACCGGGTTTTTTCGGTCTTCGCACTTATGCTATCGACCCACAACTCGCCAAAGCATTATGGCTAAAAAGCGAACAAATGGTTGGTGAAGCATTTCCTCAGAATAGTTCACTGCCGATAACTTAATTACCCCTTTGCACGGTAAAAGTTATCTAGTCCATCCGCCCCTTTTCAATTAAGGGGCTTTCAAGCATGTTTGCCTTTACGCGGTTTATCAACAACAAATAAACTAATCTTTATAAAGTTCCATTTTAGTTACTTTAAATGAGTATTTTTATGCTAAAGTTCTTTTTTGGTTACACTACCAGCAACCTTTACTTAATAAAAATAAAGTACCATAATAGTTACATTATCGGTTATTTTTGCATTTAAAGTCACCAAATAGGGTCTTTATATGAATAATAAAATAAGTGCTATTGCACTTGCAGAGCAACTTGGAGAACGATTAAAACAGGCTCGCTTGAATCAAAACCTAACACAATCTGAGGTCGCAGAATTTGCTGGTGTCGCACGTAAAACAGTTATCAATGCTGAGAAAGGTAAAGCGCAACTAGAAATTTTTATCGCTATCATGCAGGCTTTAAATTTAACGGAGCAACTTGATTTATTTTTACCTGCACAACCTATTTCACCTATACAACTAGCTAAATTACAAGGAAAAAAGCGCCAAAGAGCATCTGGTCAGCGACAAGAGAATGAAGAAGAGCACATTGAATGGTAATGGAAGTTATCATAATCAAACCATCGGTGCACTCAGTTTTGATACAGAGAGAAAGATTGGTGCTTTTGAATACGAACCCAGTTTTCTCAAAAAAGGGATTGAACTATCCCCTTTAAAAATGCCTTTGTCTTCAACAATATTTCGCTTCCCAGAATTAGACTTTAACACCTTTAAAGGCTTTTCTGGTTTAATCGCAGACTCCCTACCCGATGACTTCGGTAATGCAGTCATCGATGAAACGATTGAACATGTCTCGAAATGGCCAACGTTAGCAAAGGAATGGGATGTGCCAAAGTCATTAATCGACGAGGTAAACGCGAATTTAAGGTTGAACATTTAATAAGGCGGCAATCACTTTCCGACCATTCGATTAATACTTCTTCACGCGTAAAAACCATCTATCCATACTCTCTCTCTTAGCTAACGCTTTGTATTTTATCGCCTCTTTAATGATGCTTAGCCTTGTTCTTAATCACCTAATAAAAAATTCAATCTTCAATTATCTTACGCCTAGTAAATTGACATTACGACATCATGATGTCATGATTAGCGAATGAAAATTGAACAAGAACACACACCACTTTATGCTCAAGTCCAAGCGGCTTTAGCAGCTGACATCTCTACCGGTATTTTACCCCCCGGTAGTCAGCTCCCATCCGAAGAACAATTGGTCGAAAGGTTCAATGTCAGCCGCACGACTATCCGTAAGGCTATTGAAAACCTAGTTTCTCGTGGGCAAGTCGAAATCCGAAGAGGCAAAGGCACTTTCGTCACAGAGCCTAAAATCACACAAGAGTTGACCGAATTGACAGGCTTTGTTGAAGATATGTTGGCTCTAGGCCGTACACCAACGGCTCGTTTGCTCGGAACACAGGTCGTGCCCGCTAAAGCTGATGTCGCTAAGCAGCTTTCAGTTTCAACAGGCAGCTTGGTGATGCAAATTAAACGCGTCCGTCTAGCCGATGGTGTCGCAATGTCTTTTGATGAGACGTACCTACCACAGGAGATTGGTGAAAAAATCACTACGCATAACCTTGATGTTGAGCCAATTTTTTCTCTACTGGAAGATAAATATCACTTACCACTGACCGAAGCAGAATATCGACTTGAAGCGGTTACCGCTTCTGCTGAAGTCGCACAGGCTCTCAATATTCAGCCGGGGGGTGCTGTCTTTATGATTGAACGTACATCCTATACTCATGGGCATCGCCCTATTGATTACGAAAAACTCTATTACCGTGGCGATCTAATTCGTTTTGTGACTCGCTTGGTTCGACGTCCACGTGACCGTTCATGATAGGGAAATTAAGTCATGGGATCTTTATGGCTAGTTTTAGCTGCGTTTAGCGCAAGCGCCCTTGGCGGTGTATTAGGTATGGCAAGTGGTATCTTTATTGTACCCATCCTGATATTCATCTTTGGTATTGATATTCATATTGCGATCGGAGCAAGTCTTATTTCTGTGATTGCTTGCTCATGTGTGAGTGCTGCTCCCTTTCTTAAAAGACGCCTTGCAAATGTAAGATTGGCCATCGTTCTTGAAACGGCTACAACGATTGGAGCATTAACGGGTGTGTTTCTTATCGGAATAATTTCAACGCCAGTGTTATATGGGCTATTCGCTATTATTCTTGGGCTTTCTGCTAAACAAATGTTGACTCGAAGGCATCAAACACATCATGTCACCTCTCCACCTACAAGCTGGGCAAGTCGATTACAATTACACGCCAGCTACCCTGACCGTGTCGGAAAAGAAGTCAGTTATCAAATAGGGCATTTACCACTCGGTATGTTACTTATGTACGGTGCAGGTTTACTTTCCGCACTACTCGGTATTGGTTCTGGTGTTCTTAAAATTCCTGCGATGGATTCTGCTTTACGACTCCCTCTTAAAGTTTCTTCTGCCACATCAAACTTTATGATCGGTGTTACTGCGACTGCCAGTGCCTGCGCTTATTTTGTTCGTGGTGATATCGATATTGATATTGCGGGGCCTATCACTTTAGGCTCGGTTATTGGTGCGCTCATTGGCGCGCGCTTACTGATGTGGTTACCAGCGGAAAAATTGCGGATCTTTTTCGTCATCATTCTCGCACTATTGGCAGTTCAAATGCTGTTAAGTGCTTTTGATATCCAACTTTTGGCTGAGTCTGTGTAGAATGAAGAAGCTCACAAGAAATATAGAAATACGAGATCAACTTATTGCGAATTTGCTCTGGTATGGTACATGGTTTGCGACAGTACTGATAGCCATCGGCGTTATTATCAATGCACTTGCTGCCTATTTCCCATTATCATTCGGCGGTTATCCCATCATAAAAATAGGTATTATTTTATTTATTTTTCTTCCTGTTGCTCGAGTCATACTCATGCTAGTGCTATTTTTACGTGAGCACGATTATCTCTACGCTACGATTGCTTGTTTTGTTCTATGTACAATAGCGGCAGGTGTATTTATTGAAATAGACCTCCCCTAGCCTGACGTGTTGTCTATTCTTCTTGGATCACAAAAGTTTATACGTCTGTTTTAGAGCCTTCTCTGTAGAAAATAAGGAACATTATTCACCAGATGGAAAAACTAGCCCAGATGGGAGTTTAGCGTACTTTAGCAATAACTAATCATAATCCTAAAGCAAATTCATTATATGTTTGATAAAAAGGAAACTCCCTATTCTGAATTTCAAAGAATAAAATGAAACGGTTCTATTTATATTTTTTGTTATTATTTTCAATATCATTACATGCCAATGAGCAATGCGATCTTATCGCTTCTATATATGGTGCTGAAGCCGGGTTTAATTACCAAACAATGGTAGTCAAAGACGGAAGTAGAGCTTATTTTTATTCTGCACCGGATAAGAATTGCCGATTAGCAACATTTATTATTTCAGGTGATCAAGTAGAAGTCTTCCGTGAAATTGGTGAAATAAAGGGTGTAGAGTATTTATATATTCGTTATCGAGATATAAATAATCAATTTGTCACAGGATGGGTACAAGCACAATTTTTTCAAAGTCTGAAAAGTAAAATCACAACCTCTAAAAAGTGTGCGAATATAAAAGAACAACAAATCGGTATTAGTTTTCCTGTAAAGAATAATCACTATCAAATTATCGGTAATAAAAAAGCGAATTTTTACTCAGCACCTGATGACTCATGCATCGTTGACGACGTATTTGTTATCCCTGGAGACCAAGTTTCAGGTCAAGAAGATGCTGAAGGTACATTTATTCTTGTTAATTATTATACATCAACGGGTGAAATTGTTAGAGGATGGATAAAAAAAGAGCGGTTATGGCAGTTAAATCATGGTGACAGTTATCGCAATGATATTAATCCATCCAGCCTTGATTTAGCGATTAGAGTTGTTTCGCTCTGGATGAATGTAGAATATTCCTGCCACTTTTATGAAGGTATAAATGATAATAATAGGTTTCGTTTATTAGTACGTGAAGATCACCAGTCGTCGCACTGTCGAGGAGGAGGTGGTGATCCAGCAACCACTCCCGTTGTTGCTTTTTTTGATATTGATAAAATAACAGGTGAAGTCGACTTTGATGGTCTAAACAATGAACTATAAGAATATAGGCGATATATTAAGGCTAAGAGTTTTTTTGACTACGTAGATAATTAAAGCATTATTCGCTAAATTTTCTAAGTAACTAAGCTCAATTGGATTCTTAATTTTAATACTACCAATAGCTTGATCGCCCTTTTTAGCCATTATTATTTCTGATAGCGTCAAAATTATCGGTAATTATCAACGATTAAAGACTGTTAAAAACAAAAAAAGCAACAGTAAGTAACTGATGCCTTTGAATTTATCGACAACTAAAAACTGTTATCAACAATAGCTAAATTATTCCCACTCAATTATCAATGATAAGAATATTCATTAACATAACAGCTAGTTAGAAAGGTGGATTTTCTCAGTACCATCATCCATACCATACGCAGAATTTTTTTATTTTTTGCTACTTGTCGATATTTTAGTAGGCTTTAGACCAAGCAGAGGATTCTAAATAGCAGCGTCTAATATCGCTATACTTTTGCCAGTATATTTTCCCTCTAGGAAATGGGCTAACAGTTTTCATAAAGTCACGTACCTTTTGCAGCAGTTGCCTCATCGAACAGTACTGATGACTGCGGTTATCGTGTCATGTAACGCTTGCCAGAGCCATTCAACGTGAATCGCCCATGGTGAATAAACTGACTGATAAATCACCCTGAAATTTGGTTTTTCCTTCAGCTATCACTGTGTTTCCCTGCTTTTGTGGATAACGTAGTCGTCTATGGGAACGAGGTCACTCACTCCACAGAGCCTGACAATGCTGAGGATACAGACAGAGGCACAAAATTTATCAGGTGGCGTTCTGCAAAAAGTCATATGATAATCTTGAAGTGTCACAATCGGTTCTTGATGAATGGCTGGTTCACTATAATAATGAGCGAACCCATTAGGGGAAAATGTGCTGTGGCCGGACGCCGATGAAAACGTTACTTGATGGAAAGTACATCTGGGCTGAGAAAAACTTAATCCAGATGTAATCTGACAGATACCTTTATAAATAGCTGGTAATTGTCAGATCATGCCTAATCTAATACAACTTAACTGTGTAATAAGCAATACCGAGGATGGATATGAAACCAGAGAAATTTGCTGAAACTGCAATAGGATTTACCAAAAGCCCTCTTGGTATCATTGCACTTTTTATTGTTCTCGTTTATGGATTTGCCTCTTTCGTCGTTGGCTTTGGTAATAGCTTATCAGAGCATATAGCTCTCCTTATTTATTTCATGGTTTTCTTTCCTGTCATTGTGTTTCTTGGCTTTCTCTGGCTTGTTGCAAAACACCATAATAAGCTTTACGGTCCGTCAGATTTCAAAGATGAAAATAATTTTTTAAGAGCACAAATAGCTACAGCAGCATCATTGGCTGCCGCCGCAGCAAAACAGCCTGAAAATAGTGTAGAGGTCACTGAAAGCCAGCTGCAAAAAATCGTCAATGTTGTATCCAATGCAAAACGGCAGAATAAGCATGAAAAATGGCGAAATCGTATTTTATGGGTGGATGATCGACCAGAAAATAATGTTTACGAAAGACATGCATTTGAGGCACAGGGAATAGAGTTCGCTTTAGCTCTTTCAACTAACGAAGCCTTGGAATTGTTAAAAACAAATAAGTTTGCAGCTATTATTTCGGATATGGCTCGCAAAGAAGGAGCGCAAGAAGGTTATGTCTTATTAGAAAGATTACGCGCAATGGGAGACAAAACTCCTTTTATGATCTATGCGTCCTCAGATTTACCAGAGCACAAGAGAATGGCAAGAGAAAGAGGTGCAATTGGCTCCACTAATCGGGCAGAAGAACTCTTTCAAACTGTCATGGGTGCGATTACCAATGGCTCATAACAAAGCCATTAAATTCGCCCTCTACGGTTGCCGGACGCTTACAACGGCCAGTATCTCATTTGTCGATTAGATTGACCTCATCATGCCCTTGTAAGCACTTCCGGCTAGACTGTTTTGGAATACCGCCATTTTATTGGTAATAGCTTTTATTTTTAGGACATAGCCGATGTTATAGAATTACGGCCTTAAAAATAGAAGTCATATACTCAATAAAAAATGCCAGTCAATAAACTGACTGGCATTAAAGTTAGTTGGAAAGGCTTAATTTGCTATTTATAGCCAGCCCTACTCCCATTCGATCGTTGCTGGTGGCTTACCGCTGATATCATACACGACCCTTGAAATCCCATCGACCTCATTGATAATGCGGTTTGAAACACGGCCTAAGAAATCATATGGTAAATGAGCCCAGTGTGCGGTCATAAAGTCAATTGTCTCAACTGCACGTAAAGAAACAACCCAATCGTATTTACGACCATCACCCATCACACCAACAGAACGCACAGGCAGGAATACCGTAAATGCTTGGCTAACCTTGTGATAAAGCTCTGCTTTGTGTAGCTCTTCAATAAAGATAGCATCGGCACGACGCAGAAGATCACAATACTCTTTTTTCACTTCACCTAAAACACGTACGCCGAGGCCTGGACCAGGGAATGGGTGACGATATAGCATGTCGTATGGCAAGCCAAGTTCAAGACCAATTTTACGAACTTCATCTTTGAACAGCTCTTTCAATGGCTCAACTAGGCCTAACTTCATATCTTCTGGTAACCCACCGACGTTATGGTGAGATTTAATGACATGCGCTTTACCTGTCGCTGACGCCGCAGATTCAATAATATCTGGATAGATAGTACCTTGTGCCAACCATTTAACTTGCGTTTGTTTTGAAGCTTCTTCATCAAACACATCGATAAATACATGACCAATCGCTTTACGTTTTGCTTCTGGGTCGTGAATACCTGCTAATGCACTCAGGAAACGATCTTCTGCTTTCACATGGATAATGTTTAGGTCAAATTTACCTGCAAACATCTCCATCACTTGATCAGCTTCGTTTAAACGCAACAAGCCGTTATCAACAAATACACACGTGAGTCGTTTACCAATCGCACGGTTTAACAACAAAGCGGTTACAGAAGAATCGACACCGCCAGACAGTGCTAAAATCACATGATCATCGCCAATCTGCTCTTTGAGGCGTGCTACAGTATCATCAATAATCGCCGCTGGCGTCCACAGAGCTTCACATTGGCAAATATCCTGCACAAAGCGCTTCAGAATATTGAGGCCTTGGTAAGTGTGTGTTACTTCTGGGTGGAATTGAACACCATAGAATTTTTTCTCTTCATTTGCCATGATTGCAAATGGGCAGTTTGGTGTGCTTGCGATAGTTTTAAAATCCGCGGGGATCGCAGTCACTTTATCGCCATGGCTCATCCAGACATCCAGCACTGGCGTACCATTTTCGTTGAGTGAGTCTTGAATATCACGGAACAAATCGCATTGCTCAGTGATTTCAACTTTTGCGTAACCAAATTCACGCTCACCAGAAACCTCGACGGCACCACCAAGTTGCATTGACATGGTTTGCATGCCATAGCAGATACCTAAAACGGGTATACCTGCATTAAATACATACTCAGGAGCGCGTGGGCTATCATTTTCTGTGGTGCTTTCTGGGCCACCAGAAAGGATGATACCGTTTGGATTGAATTCACGGATTTGCTCTTCTGAAACGTCCCACGCCCAGAGTTCACAATAAACGCCAATTTCACGAACACGGCGAGCAATCAGTTGTGAGTACTGTGAGCCGAAATCAAGGATAAGAATGCGATGCTTATGGATATTTGTTGTCATTTGAGGAGAATTCCAAAAATTCAAGTCAAAAATAAAAAATTGGTAGCTCCGTAATTAACTACGGAGCTACCCTGAATCATTATCTGTTATTGTCCCAGACGGTAGTTCGGGGACTCTTTAGTGATGGTTACATCATGTACGTGGCTTTCTTGGATACCCGCACCACTAATACGGACAAACTCGGCTTTAGTACGAAGATCATCAATAGTACCACAACCTGTCAGCCCCATACAGGAACGTAATCCACCCATTTGTTGATGGATAATATCTTTTAGACGGCCTTTATAAGCAACGCGCCCTTCAATCCCTTCTGGAACTAATTTGTCAGCCGCATTATCAGACTGGAAGTAACGGTCTGAAGAGCCTTTAGACATTGCGCCTAATGAGCCCATACCACGATAGGCTTTATAGCTACGTCCTTGGAAAAGGATAGTTTCACCCGGAGATTCTTCTGTTCCTGCAAACATGGAGCCAACCATAACACAGGCTGCCCCTGCGGCAATCGCCTTAGAAATATCGCCAGAAAAACGAATACCGCCATCGGCAATGACAGGGATACCTGTTCCTTCTAATGCCTCGACAGCATCAGCAATTGCCGTAATTTGCGGTACACCGACCCCCGTCACAATGCGCGTAGTACAAATAGAACCAGGGCCGATACCCACTTTAACGGCACTCACACCCGCTTCCGCTAGTGCTTTTGCACCCTCAGCCGTTGCGACGTTACCACCGATAATCGGTAAGTCTGGGTATTTTTTGCGTGTTTCACGAATACGTTGCAATACACCTTCAGAGTGACCGTGTGAAGAGTCGATCAATAATACGTCGATTCCCGCAGCCACCAGCGCATCAACACGTTCTTCGTTGCCCGCGCCAGCACCAACTGCCGCACCAACACGCAGACGACCTTGTTCGTCTTTACAAGCATTTGGTTTACGTTCTGCTTTTTGGAAATCTTTAACTGTGATCATGCCTAACAGGTGGAAGTTATCATCGATCACTAGGGCTTTTTCAACGCGTTTTTCGTGCATTTTTTGCAGTACAACTTCGCGAGCTTCGCCCTCTTTTACCGTAACGAGACGCTCTTTCGGTGTCATTACCGCAGTGACAGGTTGATCCAAATCGGTAACAAAACGAACGTCACGACCTGTAATGATCCCCACGAGCGATTTATCCGCAGCCACAACAGGATAACCAGCAAAACCATTACGTTCTGCCATTTCTTGAACTTCACGGATCGTTGTCTCAGGGGTAACGGTAACCGGATCAGTTACAACCCCACTTTCATGTTTTTTCACGCGACGAACTTCTTCCGCTTGGCGCTCAATAGACATGTTTTTGTGGATAAAACCAAGGCCACCCTCTTGAGCCAGTGCAATCGCAAGATCAGATTCAGTCACTGTATCCATCGCTGCAGAAAGCATAGGAATATTCAGGCGGATAGTTGCAGTCAGTTGGGTTGATAGATCGGCCGTGTTTGGTAATACGGTTGAGTGTGCAGGAACGAGCAATACGTCGTCGAAAGTTAGAGCTTCTTTTTTTATGCGTAACATAGGCAATATCTCACCAGGCAGCGTTATGGAAAGGTATAAAATATTGCCGCGGCATTATACACACCGAAACCGATTGCCTCCAGTCCTTTTTTGAAAAAAAACTTGATAACTCCTCTGACTAGGTTAGTATCAACCAATTAAGTCATTGTTTTAGAATTTGATCTAGCTCACATGTCGACTCAACAAAATAGTGGAATTTATTCTGTCAGCAAACTCAATCAAGCTGTCCGTGAACTTCTAGACCGCCAAATGGGTAAAATATGGCTGACAGCCGAAATATCAAACTTTTCGCAACCTAGCTCTGGTCATTGGTATCTCACATTAAAAGATGACAAAGCTCAGGTTCGTGCGGCTATGTTTCGCGGACAAAATGCACGCGTCACATTTCGTCCACAAAATGGTCAACAAGTTTTAGTACGGGCAAGTGTCACACTTTATGAGCCTCGTGGTGACTATCAAATTATCATTGAAAGCATGCAACCGGCTGGCGAAGGTCTGCTACAGCAGCGTTTTGAGTTACTCAAACAAATGCTAGGCGCAGAAGGCTTATTTGATGTAACACATAAGCAGCCCTTACCCTCCCCTGCAAAATGCATTGGTGTTATTACCTCAGCAACAGGCGCTGCATTACACGACATTCTGCATATTTTACGTCGCCGTGACCCATCACTCCCAGTTGTGATCTACCCAACAGCCGTTCAAGGAGATCAAGCTCCTGCACAAATTGCCCGAGCGATTGAGTTAGCCAATCAACGAGGTGAGTGTGATGTACTGATTGTGGGGCGTGGTGGTGGCTCATTAGAAGATTTATGGGCGTTTAATGAAGAAATTGTCGCTAGAGCTATTTTTGCTAGCCGATTACCTATTGTTAGTGCGGTAGGTCATGAAACGGATATCACGATCGCCGATTTTGTGGCCGATGTTCGCGCTCCGACGCCTTCGGCTGCCGCTGAATTGGTTAGCCGTAACCAAGTGGAATTAATTCGCCAATTACATTCTGCTCAACAGCGTCTTGAAATGGCGATGGATTATTACCTTGCAGGGCAGCAGCAACGTTTTAGTCGTTTACAGCATCGCTTACAGCAACAACATCCACAACTCCGTTTAGCAAGGCAACAACATCAATTGAGCCTGCTTAATCAGAAACTGACCCAAACTATCACAAGGCGGTTGCAAACCGCTCAGCTACGCCATGATCAATTACAACGTCGGCTGTCACAACAAGACTTGCGGCCTCAATTACAACGGCAACATCGGTCGCTACAACAGACACAATACCATTTACAGAATATGATGACCGAGTTACTGAATAGCTATAAGCAGCGTTTTGCGGTCGCTTGTTCAAAAATGGAAACGGTCAGCCCACTGGCTACATTGGCTCGTGGCTTTAGTATTAGTGAAACCTCTGACGGTGCAGTATTGAAAAAAACTTCTCAGGTGAAATTAGGCCAAAAGCTTAAAACACGCCTAAATGATGGGTGGGTAGAAAGTGAAGTCACTGATATCACTAAAATGAAAATGAAACGTGCACCTCGTTCTGTTTTAAAATAGGCGTAAAGGGTATCAACACGTTGATACCCTGATATTGATTACGAGTTAGAAGCGAACGACACCACCTAGCATATATGAACGCCCTCTTGCCGTTGCGTTATTATTACCACGCACTTCCATAATGGCCGTCGAATTTGAACGGTTCAAGGCGTCAGAATAAACCTCATTGGTCACATTATTCACTGTAAACATCAATGTGACATTTTTATTGATTTCATAATCAGCATACAAGTCAATAACTGTCGGTTGCTTTTCATATTTATCTTTCAATGCATCACCATTATTATCAACTAATGATTCAACGCCAATACGCTTTGCTGGCCCTGTAACGGTAATGACTGAGCCTAATGTCAACTTTTCATCTAATAACCGAACACCTGTATCTAGCGTCAAATAATAGTCTGGTAACTCAGTAAAATCCCCCGCACTAAAATCAGCAACGCTGGCTATCGAATTAGGCTGGTCACCCGTCTCTTTGGTATAAGATAATGTTGAATAAAAAACGCCTGCATCATAATTAGCTTGTAATTCATAACCCCGTAAGTTGACCTCGCGTGGATCGTTCATATAGATATAACTTTTCTGCATAAAATCCGGGAACTCTTTATCCCAGACACTTTCATTCATCAAACACCATGTAAATTCAGCGTATGATCTTGGTCGACACAACAAATAAGGCTTACTGGTAATATAATCCTTAATTCTAGTATGGAACCAAAGCGCTTTCATCGTGAATTGGTCATCTTGCACGATGAGATCAGGTCTCATGCTATTGAAACCAATTTGCCATGTTTGCGCTTTTTCTCCTTTTAAGAATGGGTTCATTGAGTTACCGCCATTCTGAGAGAAAAATACCTCTTGGGAATTTGGTGCACGCATTGAGTGTGCGTAACTTACAAAAGGTTGAAATTCAGGAATGATTTCTGCCGAAAGCAATACCCCCGGGTTGAAGCCTCCCTCTTTTAAGTTTATTGATGCGTCGCCTTGAGGAAAACATTTAACGTCATCATCGCAAGCGGGTTTAAACCCTTTTAGCTTGTAATGTGCATAATTCAGATTAAAAGTGGCTGAGTAAATATCATATTTAGCATTGAATTGCGTATACAAACTCATTAAGTCTAATGTGCCACTGGGTGAGAACTGGTTATAAATGATTGTATTTTGGTCAGATACCGAACTTACTTTACGTTCATATTTATTTTTTAACAGCTTAGAACCTATTTTCCATTCATAGTCCGTCTCCCCATAAGAAAAACGACTCGTATTGGCAAGATTGATCCCATCTGCATTATTTTTGGATTCACCTTGACGTAATGCCCAACCCAATGAATCCCCTTCAAATGTCTGCTTACTCTCTCCATGACTAATAATAAGCTCAGTATCAATTAACTCATTAAGTGGCGTATATTTATATTTAAGATAATAATCCTCGCTATTTATTTTACGGCGAGTTAATTTATTTTGATAAAAACGCCCACTAAATTCTAATTCATGGCTATCATCAGGTTTATATTTCAATTTGGTGAGTTGCGATTGGGGTTTTTGTTTAAAAGTATGATCAGTGGCAAAATCATCACTATCATAACCTGCTCCATTTTTATAATTCGCGGGGATATTATGACCACTGACTGCAATTAAGCCACCTAAATATCCATCATTGGTATTAACTGGCGTTTTCCCTGCAACGGCAACCATGCCATTATAGCCTAATCCATTATCCCCCCAACGGGCTTTGCTTCTTAAGCCATATAAGTTGTCATCAAAAATCACATCGTCAATACCGATAGTTCTAAAATTAGCGCTACCTACAAGTGCATTGACACTCTCTCCACCATTTAACTGCCCTTTTTCAACTTCAACTTTAACAATAAAATTGGGATCAATTAATGCCCCAAAATCATTATTTGGTTGTTGACCATGGGTGTAGTTACTCGGTGAAATGCCATAATATGTTTGGCTAATACCATCCACCATCATATTAACACGACCAAATCCACTCAAACCGCGGATATTGACATTGACTGTACCTTGGCTCGCGTCCATTTGGGTGTAAGTTCCCGGCATAGTACGAATAATTTTATCTAATCCTTCCAGTTTATTTTGCGTACCTACTGCACTAAATGCCCCAGGCTTTTCCAAGGCTTTAACTAATGGCGTTTGTTTCTCAGTACCTGAAATTTTTAATTTACTAAATTGTACGATACCTTTATTTTGTTGTTGCTGTGTATCTTCTGCAAAAGCAATACTATGAAGCCCAGCACATAATAAGCTGGCTCCTACTATTTTTAATTTATTATTCATTAAACCATTCCTGTAAACGCGATAATTAAACATGCGCTCACATGCATCCAAATAAAATTTAATGCTTTAATTTTGCCATGCAACTGTTCGGCTATCGTTAAGAAACAATAGCCGAACCATTTTACAATAATTAGTTATTAGTATATTCGTTTTTCAATTGTGGAAAATAATGTTTTTTATCTTCCAGCATTAAAATAAAGCTGTAATCTAGGGCAATATCATCCAATGCATTATAGCGGCCTGATTTACCACCATGCCCTGCATTCATATTTGTCTCTAACAATAATAATGAATCTCCTTGTTTATATTCACGCAATTTTGCCACCCATTTTGCCGGCTCCCAATATTGCACTTGAGAATCATGTAAGCCCGTTGTCACTAACATATGAGGGTATTTTTGTTTTTTGACATTATCATAAGGGCTATAAGCCTTAATACGCCAATATGCCTCTTCATTTTCAGGATTACCCCATTCGTCATATTCACCGGTGGTCAATGGAATTGATGGATCTAACATTGTCGTCACCACATCAACGAATGGAACAGAAGCGACAACCCCTTCATACAGTTCAGGCGCCATATTCACTACGGCTCCCATTAACAGTCCACCTGCACTTCCTCCCATGGCATAGACATGGCCTTGTTTTCCATAACCCTGATTTATCAGTGCGTTTGTCACGTCAACAAAGTCAGTGAATGAGTTCATTTTATTCACTGTTTTCCCTTGTAGATACCACCGTTTACCCAGTTCACCACCACCGCGAATATGGGCAATCGCATACACAAAGCCTCTATCTAGCAGTGACAGACGTGAAGAGCTGAATGAGGGATCAATGCTGTAACCATACGCACCGTAGCCATAGACTAATAATGGATTTTGCCCCTCTTTAAATAAATCTTTTCGGTAAACTAATGAAACAGGAACTTTCACACCATCTTGTGCCGTCACCCACAAACGTTCACTTTGATATTTGGATTTATCAAAATCTTTCACTTCTTGCTGTTTTAATAACTGCCTTTCTTGTGTCTGCATATTAATTTCATACACAGAAGAAGGTGTCGTCATTGATGAATAGCCATAGCGCAACTTATCGGTATCAGACTCTGGGTTGTTATCAATCCATGCCATATAAGCGGGATCATCAAAACGGACATAATTTTCAGCTTTGGTTTGCCAATTAATTTGACGGAGATTAACCAAACCGTTTTGCCGCTCTTCCAGTACTAACCATTGGTTAAATAGCTCAAAATCTTCCAAATCCACATCATCACGTGGAGCGACTAAAGTCTCCCAATCGCTTTTGCCATCATGACTTGTGATATACAGACCAAACAATGGGTGTTGATGGTTCGAACGAATATAAAATTGACCGCGAAAATGATCAGGATAATATTCAACGCCCGTTTTACGAGGTTGGAAAACGTTAGCCTCATTATGTGGCTTGTTTGCATCAATTAAGCGATATTCCGACGTCTCAGTACTTGTGATTCCAATAAAAATATAATCTTTGGAAGTTGATTTAGAGATGCTGACATAAAAAGTATCATCTTTTTCTTCATACATCATGACATCTTGATGCTGTTGTTCACCGATTTGGTGGCGGAACACTTGATATGGTAACAAGGTTTGTAGGTCTTTATTTACATAAAATAAAGTGTTGCTATCATTGGCCCAAACAATATTGCCCGATGTATTCGTTAACTCATCATTTTTCCACGCTTGGCTGTCTAATGAACGGAAAGAGACCGCATAGTTATTACGACCCTCTCTATCTTCCGCAATCGCCACGATTTTATTGTCTGGTGAAACGGTAAGCGCACCTAAACGGTAGTACTCGCTCCCCTCCGCTCGTTGATTACCATCAACCAGTGTTTGCCACTCTCCTTCGCTATTCACAGGTCTGCGTTCATAAATAGGATAGTTTTTACCTGCTTCAAATCGGCTACGATAGGTATAGCCATTAAAGTCATAAGGTACAGACTCATCATCTTGTTTCATGCGTGAAAGTAATTCATCATAAATCTGTTTTTTTAATGGCTGGCCCAACGCCAGTTGCTGTTGACTATAGGCATTTTCTTTTTCTAAATAATCAATAACTTCTTGTGATTTTCTATGGTCGTCTCTCATCCAATAGTAGTTATCGACACGCACATCACCGTGTGTCGTCATTGTATATGGCTGCTTTTTCGCTTTTGGTGCTGACATCTGTTCCTCCGCAAGGGCATGGCCTGCATGTAGTCCAATAAATGCTATTAGACAGAATTTAGCGATTCGAGTGGATACTGACAATAAATCTGTTCTTATAATCATTCTGTTACCCTGATTAACCGTTAGTTTTCAAGTGTGAAGTCTATTGGCATTCTTACCGTAACTTTGCCATTCCTAAGCATTTCGGCTGGAGGGATGGGAAGTGGTTGTGCTCGAGAAAGGACTTTTTCGGCTTCCCTATCAAGAGAGCGAGTTCCTGACCCTTTAATCAGTGAGCTTTTAATAACATAGCCCTGCGCATCAACGTCAAATTCAACCACAGGAATTCCTGTGCGGTTACGTCGCCGAGCATCATCAGGGTAGCGTTTAAATTTATTCAATTGGCCGAGAACGAGAGCCTGCCACGCTTTTTCTGCATCCAGTTGCGATTGTGATTGACTATTGAAATCAGCCGCAATCTTATTGCTCTGTTTCAATGCAGCAGCATCACTAGTCACAGGCGCTGAATTTGATTTTGAGTTATCACTTTCAAGCTTTTTAATAGGCTTTTTAGGCGGTTCTTTCTTCTCTTTTTTAGGCGTCGGTTGCGGCTTTTTCTTTTCGGTTTTGGTTACTAACAGTTCAGCATTTTCATTTACGGGTGCGGTAGGTAGCTCAGACTGCTCAGGTTCAGCTTCTTGGGCTTTACTTGCCACAGAGACCTCCTGCACTTGGCCGATATTCACTTCTGTGACCTGTTTAGCTTCCGCTTCCATGGAAACTTCCACCACAACGGATGGTGGTGGCACGGGATTATCCCACTGTTGAACGTCAGAGCTGCGTAAAAAAAGTCCAATAACTAAAAAATGTAATGCAATTGCAACAATAACCGCACTACCCATTTTCATACTTTGGTTCTGGTAGTGCTCAAATGTAATCGTACTCATTTTAATCTTATTTGCTGTGCTAAAAACTCAAATGATAATCAATTACATATGCAAATGAAAACTATTTTTATTCAAATTTGTTTCATTATCACAATTACATTACAAATAATTATAAAATGATTATTTTTCAACCGCTTGATTTACACTAGGCGTATACCAAACATAATCCGCATGAAGATTATCGATAGCATTCCCTTTTTCTGAAATGATCAGCACAGTAAATTCAGCATCAGGAGCCAGATCTTGCACATGTAACGGTACACCAATAGCTCGTGTCGCATGATACCCCCCCACAAACAACAAGGCTGGGGTTGGTGCTTGTAACAGTGATTTAGCCATACGACGATCACGCATTTGCTGAATAACCGTCATCTTTTCAACCTGCTCCGGTGTTAATTTGCCGTCATGAGAGGTTTCAATCGTCTTACTGATCAACTCCTGCACGACAGGTTGAGTCGAATATACGCCATTTAATACTGGTGGATTTTTGTATGCTTCCTTGACCTCTTCCTTATTCAAATTTGCTGAAAGTAGTGGGTACGGGGCTTTTAATAGTTGTTTAGTCAACTCGCCATACTGCTCCCACGGCCATCCACTATTCCATTTAATCGACGACTGCAATTTTTCATCGCGAATATACGGATCTCCCTGCATTTGTGCTTTCACTGAGTTAATACTTTTTTGCTGATCTGGTTGGAGCATTTCAAGTAACACTGAGCCTTGTGGACGCGTTTTGTGCATCTCTTGAGCCAGCCACTGCTCTATTTGGTGATGATACATATTGTCGTGTTTTTCACCGACAATAACGCGAGATGATTGAGATAACTGCTCAATAAGCTGTTGAGGTGTAATGGATTGGCCTGATTGTAAGTCAATGATTTGCCCTTGCCCGGTAAGCTGACTATCTAGCTCTACCGGCTTTTGTTCTATTTGCTGTGCACAACCCGCAACCAACAATAGCGCCATTGCGATAAGGGAGGACTTTGCCTTCAATGTTACTGATATCATTATCTTTTCCATCTATTGAGTACAGGATTACCCAAAATACAGATAATGAGAATGATTTTCAATTAAAAAGGCCTCTAAATATTAAAATTTAGAGGCCTTTAGATATTAAGTTAAATTATAGTGGATGTGTTTGTGCTTCAACAGCAGCCAATGCCACCATATTAACAATACGACGTACAGAAGCTATCGCGGTGAGAATGTGTACAGGTTTTGAAACCCCCATTAACACCGGACCTACCGTCACACCATCAGAGCTTGTTACACGTAATAAGTTATAGCTAATACGTGCCGCTTCCATATTTGGCATGATCAACAAGTTTGCTGACCCTTTTAGTGGGCTATCAGGCATGACATCTTTACGGATAGATTCAATCAATGCAGCATCGGCATGCATTTCGCCATCGATTTCAAGATGCGGCGCTTGAGCCTTGACCAGCGCTAATGTATCACGCATTTTTTGTGCGGATGCACAATCAGAAGAGCCGAAACTGGAACGGGATAACAGTGCCACTTTCGGTTCAATACCAAAACGGCGCACCGTATCGGCTGCCATTAAGGTAATTTCCGCTAGCTCTTCTGGTGTTGGATCTTCGTTCACATAGGTATCGGCAACAAACGTGTTACCCGTTGGTAATAATAGTGCGTTCATCGCCCCTGCTGCATGAGCGCCTTCACGGAAACCGAACAGATTTTTTACTACGCTATAGTGTTCGCTGTAACTACCAACGGTTCCACAGATCATACCATCCGCTTCACCACGAAGTACCATGATACCGCCGATTAAAGTGGGGTTACCAATCACCGCACGACGTGCCATCTCTTGTGAAACACCACGGCGTTTCATGATTTGGTAATATTCTTGCCAGTACTCTTTGAAACGTGGGTCGTTTTCATTGTTAACCACTTCAAAATCTTTCCCTAGCTCAATATGCAGGCCAAGTTTTTGAATACGTTTCTCAATCACACTTGGGCGTCCAACTAGAATTGGGAATGCTAAGCCAAGGGAAACCAACTCTTGTGTCGCATGTAATACGCGCTCTTCTTCCCCTTCTGCCAAAACAATACGTTTTTTCTCTTTTTTGGCTTGTGAAAAGATAGGCTTCATAAACAAGTTTGTTTTATAGACAAACTGGTTCAGTTTTTCGATATAAGCATCAAAGTCTGCAATTGGACGTGTAGCAACCCCTGAATCCATCGCCGCTTTTGCCACTGCTGGCGCAATTTTAACTATCAAACGTGGATCAAAAGGCTTCGGAATAATGTATTCAGGGCCGAAGAATAAGTCTTGGTTGCCATAAGCAGAAGCAACTTCCTCACTCTGCTCTGCCAACGCTAAATCAGCAATTGCATAAACACAAGCGAGTTTCATCTCTTCGTTGATGGTCGTTGCGCCAACATCCAACGCGCCACGGAAGATGAACGGGAAACACAATACGTTGTTCACTTGGTTAGGATAATCAGAGCGGCCTGTACAAATAATGGCATCTGGACGTACTTCTTTTGCTAATGGCGGTAAAATTTCAGGTTCAGGGTTAGCAAGTGCTAAAATAAGCGGGTCTTTCGCCATGGTTTTCACCATGTCTTGGGTCAGCACACCAGGACCAGAACAACCTAAGAAAATATCTGCATTTGGGATCACATCCGCAAGGGTTCTTGCGCCATTATCTTCAATGGCATAGGCGGCTTTTGTGACATCCATTTTTTCATCACGGCCTTTATAAATCACCCCTTTGGAGTCGCAGACTGTGATATTTTCGTGTTTTAAACCTAGTGCAACAAGCAGGTTCATACATGCAATTGACGCTGCACCTGCACCTGAAACGACTAGGCGAACATCACCGATATCTTTTTTAACAATACGAAGGCCGTTGATCACCGCCGCCGTACAAATAATTGCGGTTCCGTGCTGATCATCATGGAACACGGGGATATTCATTCTTTCGCGCAGCTTCTGCTCAATATAAAAACATTCAGGCGCTTTAATATCTTCTAGGTTGATACCCCCAAAAGTTGGCTCAAGAGAAGCAATAATATCAACAAGTTTATCGGGATCGGTTTCATCAACTTCGATGTCGAACACATCAATGCCAGAAAACTTCTTAAATAGCACCCCTTTCCCTTCCATAACGGGTTTACCCGCCAAGGCCCCAATATTACCTAATCCCAAAACCGCTGTACCGTTTGAGATCACACCGACAAGGTTCCCTTTCGCGGTATAACGATACGCTGATAGTGGCTCTGAGGCGATTTCAAGACATGGAACCGCAACCCCTGGTGAGTATGCAAGAGCCAAATCGCGTTGAGTCGTTAATGGTTTAGTCGGTGTTACAGTTATTTTTCCTGGATGAGGAAACTCATGAAAATCAAGAGCACTTTGTTTTAATTTATCATCCATCATCAAGTCCTTTCAAAGTAGGTAGGGTAAAAGCAGTAAACAGTATAAACAGTTCAGACAAGCAAATCATGATCTTGATGACAATTTCCAGAAAATTCTTTCGGTTACATCAGTTAGTAATACGAGTTAGCCTAAAATATCACCTCAAACTCTCACTCAACCAATATACTTGAAGGCCAATTATATATTATAGATATAATTACTTTTGATAATTTTAATCATATAAAAATCGAGTTATTATTTTTTTGGTTTTCTATTTCGGAGTTCTGAATATTAATTATATAAATTAATAATTAAATACAATGAGCATTAAAAAATAGTAATAAAGGTGAAAACTGAAGGCTATAACATATTTAATGTAATGGCGTGTTTGCTATTAAGCTGCCCTCTTTTATTATTGTCAGGCATAAAAAGGAATCTACTATGTCTTCCCAAACCGTTATGATTATTGATGAACATCCTATTTATCGCTATGGTTTACGGCACCTTATCGACTCAGATGCATATTTCACTGTCGCAGCTGAATGCTGTAATTGCTCTGAAGCACTTGATATTGCTGACAAACTACAACCTGACATAATACTAACTGATATCAATATTTATGGTACTAAAACATTCGAAACAATTCGCTTATCACGTAAACGCTGCCTTAAGTCGTATTTATTAGTTTTATCATTTTCAGCTTTAAAAACAGATATTTACAATGCTATTGATGCAGGCGCACAAGGCTATCTGCTTAAAAATAGTGAACTTGATATGCTGATGAATAGCATGCGAAAAGCAGCGGCTGGGCACCATGTATTTAGCGAAAAAGTCTATCAATATCTCGTTAATCGCCATAAAATTAATGACCCATTATCATCATTAACGCGCAGAGAATGCGAAATATTGCATGAAATGGCGGCTGGATTAAAAAATAGGGAAATTTCCCAATTACTTTTTATTTCAGAAGAAACAGTAAAAGTGCACATCCGTAATTTACTTAAAAAACTAAATGTACGCTCCCGATTAGAAGCAAGTCTAATATACATGAGAGCAAAATAATATATTTACTATAATTAATTTATTATGAAATAATTTAATTAACTATTAATTTAATCATTAGATTAACTTTTCTTTCCCACAGAAAGCTAGATCCTGAATAGATTTTCGCGCATTATGTAGGGCTAACAGTAAATCATCAAAGGAAAATTTTATGTCAAACAGCACTTCTTCCCCTTACATTATGTATGGTATTAAAAATTGTGACACGATCAAAAAGGCGCGTCGCTACTTGGAAGATAATGGCATTAATTATCAATTTCATGATTACCGTGTTGAGGGGATTGATGATGCCTTATTATCGACGTTCATCGCTCAGCTCGGTTGGGAAGTTTTAGTTAATAAAAGAGGCACAACTTGGCGTAAACTCAGTGATGCTGAAAAAAATGCCGTTGTTGATGCTGAAAGCGCCAAAAAAGTGTTATTGGCTGAACCTGCGATGATCAAGCGCCCAATTCTCGTTTCAGCAGACAACCGCTATCTTGTCGGTTTTTCTGCTGATGAATATCAACAATTTACTCAATAAGCCGGAGCGCAGTGATGGATTGTCCTGTTATACAACTCGCTCAAGAGCTCATCTCTCGCCCATCAATTAGCCCTGATGACCAAGGGTGTCAGGCATTATTAATTGAACGACTCGAAAAAGTAGGGTTCACCGTTGAAAAAATGTTATTTAATGATACGGCTAATTTCTGGGCTTATCGAGGTGCCGACGGCGAGACCTTAGCATTTGCAGGCCATACGGATGTCGTTCCCGCTGGGGATGAGACAAAATGGCAAACGCCCCCTTTCATACCAACCATTATCAACCAACACCTTTATGGTCGTGGTGCAGCGGATATGAAAGGCTCCGTTGCAGCTATGGTCGTCGCTGCCGAGCGTTTTGTACAAAAACATCCCGATCATCGTGGTCGGTTAGCCTTTTTAATCACGTCCGATGAAGAGGCAAAGGCGACAAATGGTACGGTTAAGGTCGTTGAAACGTTGATGCAACGTAATGAGCGGTTAGATTACTGTTTAGTGGGTGAGCCTTCTAGCCAAACTCAACTCGGTGATATCGTTAAAAATGGCCGCCGAGGCTCTATCACGGCGAATTTAACGATTTTAGGCACGCAAGGGCATGTCGCATATCCGCACCTTGCCGATAACCCAGTACATCGAGCGACAAATTTTTTACAAGAACTTGTATCAACACAGTGGGATCAAGGTAATGAATTTTTCCCCGCGACCAGTATGCAGATCGCCAATCTTCATGCGGGTACTGGTGCGACAAATGTTATTCCGGGTGAGTTTTTCGTTCAGTTTAATTTCCGATTTAGCACAGAATTAACCGACAAAATCATCCGTGAGCGTGTTGAAGAGATGCTAGCACGACATCAATTACGCTATGAAATTGAATGGAAGCTTTCGGGCCAGCCTTTCTTAACCCGTACAGGGAAATTAGTCGACGCCACCGTGCAAGCCATTCATGAATTCACGGGGCGCACTACAGAGCTCTCAACGAGTGGTGGGACATCTGATGGGCGTTTTATTGCTCAAATGGGGGCACAGGTCATTGAATTAGGGCCACTCAATGCCACTATTCATAAAGTTGACGAGTGTGTCAGTGTACATGACCTACAGCAACTGGCACGGATTTATGAACGCATAATGGAGCTACTGTTACTATGATGACCATCGCCATGCTCACCGGCCGTTCAACCGACCATCTCGTGACATTAGGCGGTAATCACCGCCTACAATTTAATGCGACAAAAGCATTTTTGTCCATGCAACAAGCGGCGGCGAAGGCTGGCTTCAAGCTCCAATCCGCCAGTGCATTCCGTGATTTTTCACGTCAGCAACTGATTTGGAATGAGAAGTTTACCGGAAAGCGCCCCGTTCTTGATAAACAAAGTAATCCGCTAGATATTAGCGTATTAAGCGAAGGCGAATTATGTGAAGCTATTTTGCATTGGTCCGCCCTGCCGGGCGCAAGCCGCCACCATTGGGGCACGGAAATTGACGTCTATGACCCATTGCGTCTCCCTGAAGGGCAATCACTGCAACTTGAGCCATGGGAATACGAACAAGGCGGCTATTTTGCTGAGCTGAATCAGTGGCTAAGTGACAATATGGCCACATATGACTTCTACCGCCCTTTCACCGCTAAAAATGCAGGTGTTGCCTATGAACCTTGGCATATTAGCTATTGGCCCTTATCCCATGACGCTGAGCAACTGTTGACCCCTCAAGTGGTTCAATCTGTTTTACAAGAAGAAGTTATCTTGGGCAAAGATTGGCTATTAGCGAATCTAGAATATGTTTTTAATCGCTACATTAAAATTCCAGAATAGCCTCAAAAAGCGCCAAATCTCTTGGCGCTTTTTCATTTAACACCATCATACTTTATTATCATTCGGTACAGGTTTATCTATCACCGGTAATCGATACATAAAAATCACTAGCCAGCATAACAGGACAAATAGACCTAACTTTAACCACCAAAAGTTCACAACCCAAATTGAAATCGTAAACGTAACTAATATCACGGCTATCGCTTTAGGTTTAGCGCCTTTTGGCAAACCTTTATACGTTTGCCAATGTCGGATATAGCCACCAAACCATGAACGATAAAGTAACCAGTGATGAAAACGCGGTGATGAGCGAGAAAAGCACCATGCCGCCAATAAGAGAAAGGGGGTTGTTGGCAGTACCGGCAATACAACGCCTAAGCATGCTAATATTACCGCGAGCCAACCTATTAGGATCAACAATCCTTTTTTTATATTCAAAATGGCTCTCCCAACGGCTTCAAAAACATGATTAAATAAACCCAATAACTAGGGTATACCCTATCGAAATTCAAATAGTAATGTGATGCCAAATGTGTGCCTGTAAAAGTTTCAACTTTTCATCCACCTTTTTAATCACCTCTTATTAGCAAGCACAAAGGCGACATATGCATTGGTTAGCAGATTATTGGTGGGTGATCCTACTGATTTTAGTTGGCGTCATCTGGAATTCTATCAAAGAGATGATGCGAGTAGATCATAAAAAATTTCTTGATAATAAACCCGAGCTTCCCCCTCATAAAGATAACAATCATCTTTGGGATGATAACGATGATTGGCCTAAAGATAAGAAGGGCTAATTTTTTGCGCTATCGTTTTAACAAGCTCAGGGTGGTCACGTTGCACAACGTCTTTAACTTCTGCCCTTGCTTGTTGTAACCACGCTTTTTGCCCCGTTAATGATAGCTGTTGGCAAATCTCTTCCAAAGATAACTGTAGTTGAAAATAGAAACGCAGCAGCTTCAACCCACCTTCTTGATGCGCTAATAAACGTTGTATCGCCGCACTACTCGCTGCCAACGTACGATGATAAAAGCCAAATCCAACCAGTTCAATCCAATCTTCGGGCGTTAAATGCTGTTTGTCACATGTCGGCAAGTGAAATAGCTCAAGGTCACGACGCCAAAAGAGATCCCTTGGCAAGTTGTGTTTGGCTTGCTCACACATGCGTTGTGCTTGTGATGACAGTGGTAAAATCGCCATCGCCGTGTAACATCCACTGCTTGCTTCAAGGTGTTCACCAACACGTACTAATTGATAACCCGCTTGTTGCCAAAAACGTAATAACTCCGGTGTCAGACCAAAACTCACTGATAAAAAATCTTTGCCTTGGTAAACGGCCTGCTGTTTTTGAGCGTCAAGCAGTTGTGAGCCAATTTTTTGTCGGCGATAAGCAGCCTCAACCGCGATCCTCGTTGCACGTAGTGATGACATCTGAGGCGCCTCAGGGAAGTAATAATGAGCAGCAAGGGATTGGGCCACTAAACTCCCCCTAGGGCGGCGGAGACCAGCCCAAATTTGCCAACTTAGTTGGCTATCTAACCCACCTTCTTCAACCATCCATAAGGCTCCAATCAATTGCGTCGCCGATTTGGCCAACATAAATTGCTGGCGACTTGCATCAAGTAACCGACGAAGATCGAGAGGGGATGTTCGATAATGTGCACTGGTGAGTAATCCATAAAAACTTTTCAGTTGTTTAGGATCATCAACTAATTGTTGCTGGCTGATAGGCTCAATTAGCTGTAATGGCGAGTGATCGTTTACACCTTCAGGCTCTTCTAGTAATAATGCCTGATTGAGCCAATGTTCAAGGGGATCATGCTTAGCCCAGCGGATAGGCTCGACTAAATCGAGAGCAGTAAAACCGCCCAATTGCGCACAAAACTTATTGATAAAGCCTCGCCCTGTTCCTTCATAGCCATCCACCGTTGTCGTTAATAAAACACGTGGAAAATAATTGACCAGTTGGCGCAGAATATAACTTGGAATCGCTGCCGCTTCATCAATAATCAACCAGTCAGCTTTTATGTCACCATTCTTCTTACAGTAACGTAATAATTCATCTGGCGCCCAAAAATTGAGCGACTGACCGGCTGATTTTTCTAGTGTTCGTATCGCGACTTTAGCAGGCGCACAGCACCAGCACTCCCCTTGCCAGTTGCGGATCAACATTCCTGCAAGGGTCGATTTCCCTCGCCCACGGGGAGCGATGATCCCCCAAACACCGTCATTTGCGGATAACAACTGTTCCAGTACATATTGCTGAGCCGGTGTCGCCTCACCCGAAGGTGGTTGCCAATGCTCTTTTTCGGGTAAAAGAGAAAAATGCGCTGGCTTATCTTGTTGCCAAACCAGCACGTCAGATTGCGCCTGTATCAACTGCTGTAAATGATGCACAAAATTAGGCGTGGCGATCATGCCATTTTGCTCATTCCATCGAATACTATCGTTATCCAATGAATACGCCCACTCAGCTTGTGGTGGCGTACATAAAACCAGCAAGCTCCCAGCCTTTAATGCCCCAGCAAGCATAGCGAGAGCCTCGCTATGCAAACCTTCTCTTGCATCAAAGACCCCATGTAAAAACTCTCTGCCTAATAATAAATGTGCATTTTTAACGGGCAATGCCCCCGTTATTGTTGATGAAAGGGCCTGCCAATCACCCGCGATAATTGATTGAATTTCATTTAATCGTTTATCTATCCACAAGCTCTCACCAGAGAGCACCAACAAGCGCCGATGACCACAATCATTAAGTTGAGCACAGATTTTAGGAAGTGAATAATTCATATACCCGCTAAGATTTACCGATCAATAATGACAAGATCCCTGCTGCGATAAGAGGACCAACAGGAACACCACGGAAGAGTGCTACGCCGATAACCGTGCCAACAAGTAGGCCTGCTACTGTTGAAGGTTGATGTGACATTAACGTAACACCACGGCTTCCCAACCAAGAAACTAACACCCCGATCACAATAGCAAGCAGTGATTTCCAATTTAAAAAGGAACCTAATACATCTTGTGCTGAAATTTTACCACTAGCAATAGGAGCCATCACACCAATAGTTAATATTAATATCCCAATCGTTAACCCATATTTCTCTACCCAAGGAAAGAAATTATTTAAAGGTGTGATCCGCACCACCAGCAAAAATAACATAGCTAATGTCACCGTCATATTATGACTGATGATCCCAAGACCCGCTAAAACCAGTAAAATTATCAAGGTAGGATCGACTTGACTCATATTGTATTCCCTGTAAAACGTGCTGCTTTTGCTTATAAAATTAGCGAAAGATAAAAAGTACGGCTTATGTTATTGGCTCACCGAATAAGAAGCAAACGTCACGGCATATTATTGCCCGATATATTGTTGAAATAAGATATTTACAGGCTCTCCTCCGATAGCGAACATTTTATTTTTGAAAGATGCGGGTAAATCACCATTCGACTCGGAAGGTAATGTCATTAATTCAGTAATGAACGGGTCTAATCCTGATGGATTATTGGCGACCTTCTGTAAAATAGTATCTAATTTTCGCCAAAATGTAGCGCCTTGAGAATAGAACTCAGCATAAACAGAGCGATCCCCTGCTTTAAATCGCTTATCTAGTTCAATAAAAGTATGTGTCACTGGAGCATTTAATGGCATCATTGCAGATTCAATTGACGAAACAATTTGTGGCTGGCTTTCCATCTGTTTTAATGCTTTCAAAGCATAATATTGGGCAAGGCCTTCCTCAACCCAAGCTGGCTGCGTTGATTTATTTTCCCTTACCATATCAATAAGTTGATGAAATTGCTCATGGGCGATAACAAGTTGGGTTTTTGCATTATTGAGGTTAATGTTTTTATCATCCTTTTTATCAGAGTATAAATAGTTAGCCACGAAACTGCGACCACCCGCCGCCCCACCAATAAAGCCATTTTCTTCATTACTGCCGAGCCAAATCACCAACAATGTATTATCACGCTTGTCTTGAGGTGAAATTGATAACGCTTTGGTTAAATACTTTAAGGCTTGTTGGTGATAACCATTTAGCTGATATTGATCGGTTAACGTGACGTTGTCACTAAAATAGCGAACTTTCATATTCGTTAAGTCCACTTGTTGCAATCGAATATCCCCCACTAAATAAAATTCAGGCGCCTTATAATAGGCAGGAACCGACCACGCGCTTGTATTTTCAGCTTTCGCGCCATAGATAGCGATCCCATCGGCAGCACGAATAATCCCTTCTTCATCATTGACTAAGCGCAATAATGACGTAGGCTCAGAAAGCAATATCTGTTTTTTGTTTTGATATTCACTGGTAATGAAAATAGTCGCTTGCTTCGAGGCGTCAACATGCCCTTTTGCAACTTTATTAGGGAGGACATGCCACGAAACCCGTTCACAACCTATAGGCACAATCCATTCATTTTCGGTATTTTTCTTTAACAACGTACCTTGGCACTGAGGATGGTTAATTTGCGGTTTTAACCCCCACGCTTCCCCTCTCACGATCAATTTTTGTTCCTGCTCGGATTTAGGTAAATCCATGGAGAGCGTTAACATCCCCTCCGTTGATAGATCATCAATGGTATAATGGGTTTTCGCTGACGCATTTATCAACCCGAAAAATAAAAGCGTGGTTATCAATATGGTACGCGTCAAATGGAACACTTTAACCTCTATCTTTAAATGATATTTGGGCAGGTCATACATTAATATAGAGCGACTTCCCACTCTTCAAAAGGAGGGTCAACGTTAAAAGAAGCATCACAGTAACTTCGAATATAATCCGTTGCTCTTTTCTGCGCATGAGTAAAATTCAATACTTCCCCTGCCTCATCAATTTCCAGTGTATTGATAAATATTGCGTACGCTTGTTCAATAGCACTCGGCTCCTCGCCATACAGCGACAAATAATCAATCCCCTCGAGCATGTAATGTGAACCACTTGCCATAAAATAGCTGAAAGTTCTAATCGCCCCACTAACGCTATGGCTGAGCTTCATCTGAGCCTCCTTAAAATGTATTTTGCGCTGAAAAGGTGTTGCAGCTATTGATATCTCCCGTCTCAAACCCTTTTTTAAACCAAAAATAGCGCTGTTGTGAGGTGCCATGCGTAAAACTATCTGGGATCACGCGACCTTGGCTCTGCTGCTGTAGTCTGTCGTCACCAATTGCCTGAGCCGCATTCAACGCGGATTGTAAGTCGCCATCGTCTAAGATGCCCTCTTTATCCATATTGTGCCCCCAAACACCCGCAAAACAATCGGCCTGTAATTCAAGTTTCACCGACAGTTTATTGGCTTCTTTTGTACTTACACCTTGCTGTAATTTTCTTACTTGCTGTTCAATGCCTAATAAGTGCTGCACATGATGGCCGATTTCATGAGCCACGACGTACCCTTGCGCAAATTCACCACCAGCCCCTAATTTGGTTTTCATGTCATTATAAAATGACAGGTCGATATAAACTTTATTATCAGCTGGACAATAAAACGGCCCCATAAATGCTTTACCTTGCCCACACGCTGTCGAAGTACCATTGCGATAAATGACTAATTTAGGCTGCTGGTATTGTTTGCCTAGCTTTTTAAATTCCGTTTGCCAAACATCTTCTGTGGAAGCAAGCATCACTGACGTAAAGTCGGCTAACTGTGCCTCTTGTGGGCTAATGGTACGATTTTGGGCTTGTTGCGAAGAGTGATTACCGATAGGCTCTCCGGTAATTAACCCCGTGAGATCAACGCCATAATAGCCAGCTACGACAATAACAATCAGAATAACAACGCCACTTTTTCCTCGTAATGGAATTCGCATCCCCCGACCATTACCTTGAAAACCCCCTGATGAATTTTCTGATCTTCTATCTTCAATATTGTCGCTACGACGACGGTCTTGCCAACGCATAATCACCTCTATAATCAGCAAATAAACGGTTTAGTCACAGTTTAAACTCAAAATCGTTACAATTGACTTAATTATTTTTATTCATACCACGTCATCGCCTGCTTAGCACTCTGAACTAACACAGATGTTCAACATTTTAACCTTATTAATTAAGTGGATATATTGTTTTTTAACTGATTGTTTTTCACTTAACGCAAATTAATCGCAATTCCAATTAAATAAGCGATAGAAAACACTTCGTTACTGATATCTCCTTGATTGTTACTTATAATAATATGAGGTCAATATAAAATTATTATCACTGACGATATCACTGTATTTCGCCGAGTTGACAAATCACCTTATATTCAAGTCGTCATATAATTAGGATCACTCATATGAATGTAGCTTTCCCTCCCGCCTCCAATGCGCGCTATTTTGCCCTGCGATTACGGCCCGGCGAGGATGTTATTCCAACACTGCGTCATTTTATTCAGCAGAACCACTTAAAAGCCGCTTTCATTGCTGGCTGTGTTGGTAGCTTAACTCGCGTTAATTTGCGTTTTGCAGGAAAAGAGACAACCGATCAATTTGTTGGTCGATACGAAATTGTTTCACTTATCGGCACATTAGATAGCGAAGGCGAACATTTGCATTTAGCCATTTCAGATGAAAATGGTCATGTGCAAGGGGGGCATATGATGCTGGACTGTACCGTTAGAACAACGTTAGAGCTTGTTATTGGGGAATTAGAGCATATCACTTTCACTCGTCAATATTGCGAATTATCTGGATATGACGAATTAGCAGTTTCTGAACGCACGCCCCACAACTCCCATTCTTCTGTTCATCGCTAAGGAGCGGTGTATTCATGCCAAAATCATCTACTCTTTCGAGCCGTACTTTAGCGTTAATTGTTTTTTCAATCGCTATTAACATGTTAGTTGGGCAAATAAGCTCAAGCATTAAGTTGCCAATTTTTCTTGATTCAATTGGCACAATCATTTGTGCTTTATTAGCCGGCCCTTGGATCGCTGCATTAACCGGATTATTAACCAATCTATTATGGGGATTACTCAGTGGCCCAATTGCCGCCGCTTTTGCCCCTGTTGCGATGATGATAGGCCTCAGTGCAGGGTTACTCGCTCATGCTGGATTTTTTCGGACGTTACCTAGAGTTATCTTTTCCGGCATCGTCATTACATTAGCATTGATGTTAGTTGCTGTGCCTATCCGTACTTATTTATTTGCAGGTACAACAGGTAGCGGAGCCGATTTTTTCGTCGCTTACTTCCATGCTGTGGGAGAAAACCTACTTGAATCTGTTGCCATTACCGTACTAGGAGCCAACATTGCAGATAAAATAGTGTCGGCACTCATTGCGTGGTTATTAGTGCGTCGCTTACCGCTGCGTGCACAACAAAACTTTCCAAATATGGCGCGAGTAAGATAAATATGCATCCTTTTACCTCGCTGACATTATGGTTCTGGCTCAGCTTTACTGTTGTTCTATTACCATTTGACTGGCCGTTAATTGTCGTCAGCCTGGTGACTTTTGCTATGCTACTCGCATGGCGCCAAGCACGTTACCGCTATCGCTATGTTATTGGCTTGATGCTACCAATGGCATTAGGGCTATGGCTGATCCATAGTGGTTGGCTAACCTACTGGCTGACAGGCGAGTTTTCTGTTGCAACACAGCAGCAAAAAGCCTTGGCTTTATGGTTTCGGCTTTTAGCCATTATCAGTAGTGCACAACTGTGGCTACAGTATGTGTCGACTGAAAAATTGATTAGAGCGCTATTTGCTAGCCGTTTACCAACCAGCTTTTCATATTTATTAGCTGGGCCACTCTTGTTTGTTGAACAACTACGGCAACAAATCAGCAGTATCAAAGAGGCACAGTTGGCACGAGGTGTCCCCCTTGATGGCAATCTGTTACAACGATTTATGTCATTACCGGCATTGATACTGCCACTCGCGACCCAAGCACTCAGTGAACTGGCTATCCGTGGAGCTGCCTTGGATATGCGTGGTTTTCGTGCCGTGAGTCAGCGAACAACGTTGGGCGCCCCAAAAGACAACCTCTTTCAAGCCATTTGTCGTTATGCCATTTTAGTCATTATCATCATTGAAGGAGGGATCGACTGGTGGTGGTAAATTTACAACGACTATGTTTTACCCACAAAGGTGCGGGATCAACCACCTTAGGCCCTATTGATATACAATTAGCAGCAGGACAGTGGCTTGCCATCTTAGGGGGCAACGGTAGCGGTAAAAGTACACTCGCTCAACTGCTCTGTGGTTGGTTACCTGAATTGATTACAGGTGAATTTAGTGGTGTCGCTGAGGTTTTATCACAACCCATATCACAAGGCCACTTAGCAATACTCAGTGCGCAACGCCAACTGATCCAACAATCACCACAATTACAATTATCCGGTTGCACATTCAATGTGGAACAAGAAATTGCCTTTGGCCCTGAAAACCTTGGGTTACCTGAAGCACAAATCAGGCAGCGGGTTAACGAAGCCATTGCGCTTACGGACTGCGAAGCTTTACGCCATCGACACCCCGCGACCTTATCAGGTGGAGAAGCCCAACGCGTTGTCATCGCAAGCGCACTCGCCATGCAGCCTAAGTTATTATTATTGGATGAGGCATTTAGTCGCCTCACACCAAAAGCCGCCCATACCCTGCTACTTGCGTTGAAACACTATTCTCAACGTACCAATTGCAGTGTGATCCTGTTTGAGCGCCAACTACTTCCTGCGATGAGTTTTTGTGAGCAACTGATGTTATTAGATGCAGGTAACGTCATCGCCACAGGTACTGATAGAAAAAAACTTTTTTCGGCGGCACAAACCACCATTAATATGCCCGATGCTTGGCGTGCACTTGGTTATTTAATCAATCAAAATGCTTGGCCTACTGACATTCCCAATGATAACAACGCATTGCTTAAGGCATTTAAGGAGTATTATGCTACTTTTTGAACATATTGATTATCGTTGGCCTAAAAGTACCCAAGAGACCATTTCACAGCTTTGTTTGCGTCTCGAAGCAGGCGAATGGGTTGCATTAGTTGGTGACAATGGTGCTGGAAAATCGACACTCCTGCGGCTTGCTGCGGGTCTATTGCGCCCAACACAAGGTGAAATCCACTTTAATCACCAAAAACTTGCCGCACTGAACGCTATACAACGTGCCAGTCAAATTGGTGTTTTATTCCAAGAGGTCGAAAAACAAGTTTTCCATAGTCGAGTAAAAGATGAAGTCGCGTTCGGCCTTAAACGACAAAAGCTATCTCAATCAGAGATAGAAAAACGGACGTTGGAAGCCCTTGAATGTTGCCATTTGCAAGATGTTGCCAATAGTCACCCTCTTGATTTAGATGCAGGTCAACGGCGTATGGTGGCTGTCGCCAGCCTGAGTGCGATTTCCCCCAAAGTGCTGCTATTAGATGAACCTACTCGTGACTTTGATGCACGTTGGCTCGCTTGCTTTGAGCGTTGGTTGGCATTACAGCGTACGATGGGCACGACGCTACTCGCCATTAGCCATGATCTTGATTTTGTTGCTCGCCATTTCAAGCGGGTTATTCATCTATCAGCAGGTAAAATCATTGCTGATGGTCCGCCTGAAACCGTACTTAACCACCCTGATTTACAACCGGAATCCGTGCTTCCAACACCAACACTGTATTCATTGAGTCACGCATTGGATATCGCGTTAGAAAGCGACCCTAAACGTTGGGCTGATAAATTTATCCGTATTAGCCGCGAGCCAATCTGACTTTTCAGCTTGAACGTTATCAGTTTTTATATGGTTGTCGACCCTTGATATCAACACTAAGGTTTGATTTATTGCGATGATAACGTCTTAGCTTATATCTAGATATCGATATCAGACAGGTAAAAAATGCCATGTTAATGGTAAACTATCCCGAGTCAAGGTTGGACAAATGTGTGTCATGCTGCTCTGTTTTATTATTTGTAGCATGATAGGTCCGATGTATATAAATAACCCGCAAGAGAACTTTGGCTGTATGGACGAATTAAAACCAGAAAACTAATTATCTTCCTAAGTAAAAGCTGTAAACATCCATTATGCAGCTTCCCCGCTAAAACAGCTCAGTAAAACCGATAACCTAAACGCCAAGATGTTAGTTAAAGCGTCAATACAGTTGTATAATGAAAAGTGGTCACAATTATCTGTGTTATATGTATGAAACTAAAATATGAATTCCTTAAATATCACTTTGTATTCTATGATCTGATATTCGAACAGATGACTAAGGTTTAATCATGCGAGCAATCCAAGCGCTATTTTGTATCTTCTCCCTACTATTTTCGGTGATAGGATACTCTGCTGACAATAAGTTAACCTTAGTTATTGCAGGTATGACTTCGCAACAAGTGGTTTCTATTATGGGGGAACCTTCTGATTCAGCAACGATAGAAAATGCCACCCTATTGCTCTATACCAAGCGCCCCACCATGCTTAAAATGCAAAATACTGTTCAACACTTTATTTTCCTTGATAACAAATTGGTAGAGTATGGTGAAAAGCATATTGAACCCACACATTCAGCCTATAACCTGATACCTGCCACTGAGCAACTACAGTTATGGTTAGCAGAGCAAGGCAAAGATCTTAATCCATCTGCGGCGGCTCATGACCTTACGACCAACAAAAAATAGTACCAATAATAGCGGCTTAGCTTTCTGACATCCCCCTCATTTAAGGGCATTTCGTCCAAAAAATCGAATGTCGAGTGTATTCGCAAAGTTGCGCATCGTATTTTCAAAGCTAAAAGTGTTGATAAGACAGCCATCATTCTCCTTATCGCCCATGAATAACAGATGAGCAGCTAAAGGCACCAAACCAACTCATCGCTGACGTAATCAACTCGCCCTTTACACCATGATTTTTAGAAAAAGGAAATTCCTTGAAAACGAAAAATGAGCAACATGTGTGTCCATTGTAATGCCATGTTTCTCATCTACGACACGATAGTTGATAGGTGGTCGTTCTTCGGGTTGTGTCGGTGTACAACAGCATCACAGCATCGATTTTGCGAGTGCGATGATTTTCGACCTAATGCCATGGTTTCGAACTGACATCATTGAGGGGAAGGTTTTTTAGGTTGCCGCTTAGTGCATTATTCATACTGATTAGTTCAAAGCCCTCACTAAACAGCGAGGGCTTTGTCAGCACTCTAAGCGACTTTTTAAAACCGATTAGATAACAAATTAATCTAATTTTACGCCGATACGACGCGCAACTTCCTCGTAAGCTTCAATTAAGCCACCGAGGCTTTGACGAAAACGGTCTTTATCCATTTTATTGAGGGTCTCTTTATCCCACAGGCGACTACCATCTGGAGAGAACTCATCACCAAGTACGACCTTGCCTTTGAACAGGCCAAACTCCAATTTAAAATCAACGAGGATCAGCCCTGCATCCGCAAAAATTTTTGATAACACTTCATTGGCTTTATAACTTAAGCGCTTCATTTCCGCCAAGTTTTCTTTGTTCACCCACCCAAAAGTTTCACAATACGACTCATTCACCATCGGGTCATGTTTTGCATCATCTTTTAAGAACAAATCAAACAATGGTGGATTTAATTCCATCCCTTCTTCGACGCCAAGACGTTTAACCAAAGAGCCTGCTGCACGATTACGAATAACGCACTCTACGGGCACCATATCCAGTTTTTTTACCAATGCTTCTGTGTCAGAGAGCAACGCTTCCATCTGTGTTGGAATACCCGCCTCTTCTAATTTGCTCATAATAAAATGGTTAAACTTATTGTTTACCATCCCTTTACGCTCGAACTGCTCGATACGCTCGCCATCGAGTGCTGATGTATCATTACGGAATTCCAGAATTAAAAGGTCAGGATCCTCAGTGGTATAGACCGTTTTCGCCTTACCACGATACAACTCAGCTTTCTTTTGCATCTTACACACTCCAGAGATGGGATTATTCAATTAGGGTATCAACCTGCAAAATTGTGTCTGCAGATCCAGATAAGTAACAATAAAATGGTTGAAATTTACCCTTTTACCGTTACTTTTCTGCTCTGTTTCAATAAGTTATTGAATAAAAGAACCTGACAAGCTAACTAACTGATATTCAATATTTTATCTACTGTACCTAATTATAATAATAAAATCCACGCACAGACGCAAACGATTACTTAAGCTTAAACACTGGTTTTTTGTCCATTTCGCTGACCATAAAAATGAAGCTATTAATCGATTGGCATAAAGAAAGGTTGTAGGTATGACTTAAATGCAAAAAAGCCGCAACCTCAAATAGAGGCTGCGGCTCCATAACAAAGTAATAATTACTTGTCGCCGACTTTACTGAAAGCCGCTTTCAGTGCAGACACCATCTCATCATTTTGTTTCTGAGTCAGTGGTGTACCCTTAGTATTAATAAACTGCAAGCTACTGCGGTTATTCAAATCACCGACTTGAATTTTATAATCCGCTTCTGGAATTGATGGGTCATCAATCCCTAAATTTTGCCATTCTGAACTGCTCAGGCCTTTATAAGTTACCATCACAGAGCCATTTGAACGACTGCGATCACCCACTTTCATACCGATGCTTTCCAGTTTACGTGGTAAACGCTCCCAAACAGCATCAAATGGTGCACGTACGATGACAACAGGCAAGCCCGTGGCATCACTGCCAGATTGAACATCAATAATGCCATATGCACTTTGGATACTATTTTTATTGGATGTATCACGTAAAGCATACAGGCTATCGGTTAACTCATTTAGCAATAATTTGTTATAACGCTGAATTTCAGCCTGATCCGTCACCGCTTCTGTACCTTGACGTAGGCCTAAATTCGTTACCGTCAGCGCGATCATGCCCCCTTGAGGTTGCACAGTGACTTTATGACGGCTTTCTAATGGAACGTCTTCATCCGCACGTTCCCATTTTACCCAATCCGTTTCAATCGAGCGCGACCCATCGTCTTTTGTCGTGACTGGAATATTACGCTGTTCCAAAATCATAGTGACTTGTGACCATAGCGCACTATTCTCAGGTGTATTTTCAAGCAACAAGCGGCTTGCTTCCGCGCTATCTTCAGTACGTGAACCCGCTAATTGCGAAATAGACAGTACAGGAGGGCGAATATCGAGTGCTTTACCTACTGGGCCAGATGAGGCAACTTTAGGGACGTCATATTCGCCATTTTGCAATGGTAATGTCATTCCCTGAGGTATATTCAACACTTTCAATGGCGCGGCATCGAGATAATCTTCGTTACCGCTGACCTGACGTTTATAGCGCTGATCGCTGGAACAGGCTGCCAGTAACACAACGAGTGACAGGCCAGCAACCTTCATAACCTTCGATTTTTGCAATAATGTTGCCATTAAAATTCCCTAAATTTTACAGTAGCCCAGCGAATCTCAGGGCCTGCTCCACTTTTTGTTGGCCTGACTCTGTTAACGGTGTCATTGGTAACCGTAATGTAGCGTCAGCAATCAAGCCAAGACGGTGGCAGCCCCATTTCGCTGGAATTGGATTAGGCTCAACAAATAACTGATGATGCAGACCCATCAGACGTTTGTTTAATTCACGAGCCTCAGTATATTTGCCCGCAAGCGCTAAGTCACACATTTTTACCATTTGTGCGGCTGCAACGTTAGCTGTAACAGAAATAACGCCCTGACCACCCAACTGCATGAAGTCGAGTGCCGTTGCATCATCACCGGTGAGCAACACAAAATTATCATCAACCAGTTCTTTGATTTGGTGAACCCTTGCTAAGTTCCCTGTCGCCTCTTTAATTGAAACAATATTCGCCAATTTAGCCAAGCGACCTACCGTTTCAGGCAATAAGTCACAACCTGTACGTGATGGTACATTATAGAGAATTTGTGGCAAGCTCGTGTTTTCTGATATTGCTTTAAAATGCTGATACAACCCTTCTTGTGAAGGCCTATTATAATAAGGTGTGACTGTCAGACAAGCAACAACACCTGAATTTTCAAACTCTTTTGTCAGAGAGATAGCTTCTGCAGTGGCATTTGCGCCAGCTCCTGCAATGATGGGGATGCGTCCGTCTGCCAGTTCTAGAGTTGTATGCACCACTTCAACATGTTCTTTATGAGTTAAGGTAGCAGACTCACCCGTTGTCCCAACAGACACAATCGCAGAAGTGCCGCTCTCAACGTGGTAATCAACTAATCTTTTCAAACTTTGTTTATCCAAACGACCATTTGAATCCATTGGTGTAATTACCGCAACAATACTGCCAGTTAAAAATTGTTTATAGTTTGTGTTTGAGTGAGACATAGCTATACCCCCTAAATAGTTTAGTCTCCATGGTACTTTTTCATTTCAAAGAAGAAAACCACCCAACCACAGGTTTTTAATGAATTTTGTTAATACCGCTAGGATTAACTTAAATAGAAGTAATAATTCTCGATCATGACTCGCAAGAGTGAATCTGCCCTCTTGGCAGATTCTTATTTTTGTGGTTTCCTTACCATCATCACCAAGCAGATTTTGTGCTTGAAAACATTGAGCAAAAAAGCGAATCTGCAAATTAAAAAATAAGGAACAGACTTTGCCTAAGACTGAACAGCAATTTCTTGTAATTACTGCGCTGGGTACCGATCGTCCGGGCATTGTGAATACCATCACTCGATTGGTGAGTGAATGTGATTGCAACATCGAAGACAGCCGTTTAGCGATGTTTGGTAAAGAATTTACCTTTATTATGATGCTTTCGGGTAGTTGGAATGCGATTGCACAAATTGAGGCTATTTTGCCACTAAAAGGGGCTGAATTAGAGTTACTCATTGTGATGAAACGGACGCAGAGCGTACAGACGACAGATTACCCATCAACGGTAACCGTCAATGTCGTCGTCGATGATGCACCACGCATCGTAGAACAATTTACGAATTTATTTACAACCCAGCAATGTAATATCGCGGAGCTTGTGTCAAAAACACAGCCTGCAAGTAATGGTATGCCGGCGCAACTTGAAATACAAATCACGGCACATCATCCATTGGATGATAATGGCATAATTATAAAGAATAAATTTCAACAACTATGTACAATGCTCAACGCTAAAGGCAACATAAGCATTGTAAATAATCCCAAAATGCAGAGTTAACGGAGATATATGTAATGAACCCATTGAAAGCCGGTGATAAGGCGCCTCAATTCAGCCTTCCTGACCAAGATGGTGAAATCATCAATCTTTCAGATTATCAGGGTCAACGCGTATTAGTTTACTTCTACCCTAAAGCTATGACCCCAGGGTGTACCGTTCAGGCATGCGGCCTGCGCGACGAAATGGAGACACTAAGAGAAAAGGGTGTTGAAGTTTTAGGCATTAGCACAGATAAACCCGAAAAATTGTCTCGTTTCGCTGAAAAAGAGCTATTGAACTTCGCACTGTTATCAGATGAAGATCATCAAGTATGTGAACAATTTGGTGTATGGGGTGAAAAACAATTCATGGGTAAAACTTATGACGGCATTCACCGCATTAGTTTTCTCATTGATGCAAATGGAACTATTGAACATGTATTCGATAATTTCAAAACAAGCAATCACCATGAAATTGTTCTCGAGTACATAAATACTCACGCTTAACATTTAATTTGATAGGGTTGTTTAGCTTTATGCAACCCTTCTCATCCCCCTTCCCTTTATATCTTTCATTGCTGACTAACCTAAAAGCTAAAAGATTTTTAGTCATCTGATTGACTGAATCATTTGAGTTAAATGGCATACTGATGGTAATGAAAGGGAAGATAGAAAAGATAGCCAAATACAGGCTCAACTTAGACTTGTTGAACCTGTTTAGCCATTAATACTATTTGCTACCGTTGAAGCTGTTGTTGGTATAAACGGTAGTTTTCCTCATCGAAGCAAACAAAAATAACTTTCTTTGGCAAGCTATTGGCGGCGAGATAGTTAGCCACAGTTTCACAGGCAATCTGTGCCGCTAATGGCTTAGGAAAGCGATAAATGCCTGTACTGATATTGGGAAAAGCGATGGTTTCGATTTGATATTTGCTCGCCAACCTCAAACTAGATAAATACGCATTGGCTAAGATTTGCGCCTCTTCATGGGTTCCATCTTGCCAAACAGGCCCTATCGTATGGATAACATACTTAGCAGGTAACTTACCTGCGGTGGTGATCACCGCGTTTCCGGGCTTACAACTACCCTGTTTTGCTCTAATTTGCCGGCATTCATCAAGGATTGCACTACCACCCGCGCGATGAATCGCGCCATCAACGCCACTACCACCGAGTAAAGCACTATTCGCGGTATTAACAATCGCATCGACGGCAGTTTTCGTGATATCACCTTGCTGTAGTTCAATTTGAGTTTGCATTTCCCTCTCCATCATTCCAATTTTTGCTGACTCTCGGACGTATCCTCTGGCCACACATTGATAACAGCCTTAATCAGCGTTGCCAATGGAATAGCAAAGAAAACGCCCCAAAAACCCCATAAGCCACCAAAAATCACGACCGATAAAATAATCACTAACGGATGAAGGTTAACCGCTTCCGAAAAGAGTAATGGAACAAATAAATTACTATCTAACCCTTGAATAACAAGATAAACAATAATTAATGACCAAAAATCACTGCCAATTCCCCACTGGAATAGCGCCACCAATACTACCGGGATCGTCACAGCCACCGCACCAATATAGGGGATCAAGACTGAAACCCCAACCAGCACTGACAACAATACTGAATAGCGCAAATCAAAGTAGGCAAACCCAGCGTAGGTACAGACCCCGACAATCACCATTTCGGTCACTTTGCCGCGTAAATAGTTGGTGATTTGCTGATTCATCTCGACCCAAACTTTCCCCACCAACAAGCGGTTTCTTGGCAATACCTTTTGAACGCTACTGATAATTTTTTGTTTATCTTTTAATAAGAAAAACATCATTAAAGGCACGAGTACGGTATAAATTGCCAAGGTAAATACGCCAATGAGCGAGGCCACCGACATTTTAACCACCGATTCCGCCACTCCAGATAAACGGCTGCGGAGATTATCTGCCATCATATCGATAATACCCGCATCAACCAACGCTGGGTAACGCTCTGGTAATGTTTGCGCGAACTCGTTAAAACGCGTTACCATTTTAGGTAAGTCACCAACGAGATTGATCCCTTGTTGCCACGCCGTTGGTGCAATAATTAAAATAACCATGGCACTAATTCCAGCAAACAAGGTCAAAATAATACTGACTGCAACAACACGCGAGCAACCGATACGCTCAAGTAAGTGTGTTGGCCATTCAAGGAGATAAGCCAATACTATCGCGACCAATAAAGGGGCTAAGATATTGCTGAAGAAAAAGATGATACAGAAGCCGACAATGAGCAACGTAAACAGTGCAACAGCCTGTGGATCAGCAAAACGTCGCCGATACCATTGTAATAACATTTCCAGCATTTATTAGCTCCTTGGAAATTAATGCTTTAAAGACAGTTCCTAAATTATCGAAAATTATACCAATTAACAGACATTTCGGTAGCTTTTGCTATCATGGATTGATCTCAAAATTAATCGTTGTACGGGATGCAATTGTTTCATGAATAAAAAACTGAAAAATCCACTTCTAGTTTTATTGATAGCCGCGTGCGTCAACGGCGCTGTGCTCCCTGCTTACAGTGCCGTTGAGGACACACTTCCTGATATCGGTACGACAGCGGGTGGTACACTGAGCATCAATCAAGAAATTATTATGGGTGATGCTATCACTCGCCAGATCCGTGCCAGTACACCATTGATTTACGACCCACTGCTTAATCAATACATCAATAAGCTGGGGATGCGGTTAGTGAAAAGTGCCGACTCCGTGAGAACGCCCTTTAAATTCTATTTGGTGAATAACCCCAATATTAACGCCTATGCCTATTTTGGGGGTAATGTGGTGCTGCACTCCGCACTATTTCGCTATAGCCAAAATGAGAGCCAATTAGCTTCTGTCATGGCGCACGAAATTTCTCACGTAACGCAGCGTCACTTAGCACGCATGATGGAAGACCAAAAAAGCACCACTCCCCTTGCGATTGCCGGTACGATTGGGTCGTTATTATTAGTTATGGCAAACCCACAAGCAGGGTTCGCCGCTTTAACGGGAACCATGGCAGGCGTCCAACAAGGAATGATCAGTTTTACTCAAGCCAACGAGCAAGAAGCAGACCGTATTGGCTTACAGACCTTAAGGCGAGCAGGTTTTGATCCTCACTCTATGGCCGACTTTATGCAGGTGATGTCAGATCAAACCCGTTATATGTCAAAACCCCCTGAAATATTGCTGACTCACCCACTACCAGATAGCCGTTTAGCGGATGCGCGTAACCGCTCTAATCAGTATCCAAAGGTTACCATACCTTCATCAGAAGACTTTATGCTAGCCCGTGTTCGTATTTTATCCATGTATACGTCAGGACAACAGCATGCATTAGATCAAATTCTGGATAATTATAGTCGAGGCACTCCTCAAGAAAGGATAGCGGCTGACTATGGTCGTGCTTTGAAGTTATCGCAAGATAAGAAATATGCCGAAGCGACCAAGATCATGAGCAACCTACTGGAAAAACAACCCGATAATCCTTGGTTTATCGATGTTATGACAGATTTGGATATTGAGCAAAATCGTGCAGCCCAAGCGGTGACTCGTTTACAAAATGCATTAAAAAAATCACCAAGCAACCCCGTATTACAAATCAACCTTGCCAACGCTTTAATTAACAATAAGCAGTATCAAACGGCTATTTCATTACTGAACAAATATACCTTCAATTATCCCGAGGATCCTAATGGTTGGGATCTGTTAGCTGAAGCCTCAGCGAAATCAGGTAAGCGTAATGAAGAGCTAGCCGCTTATGCAGAAGGTATGGCGCTTCGAGGTAACTATGATAACGCGATTAATTATCTCAGCGAAGCGAGTCGAAAAAGTCGTCTGGGAAGTTATGAGCAACAACGCTATGATGCTCGCATAGATGAGCTAAGAAAATTACAATTAAGAGACAGTAAAGCTAAACCGTAAGGAATGATGACCATGACGGATACAATTACCATTTATCATAACCCTCGTTGCTCTAAAAGCCGTGAAACGCTTGCATTATTAGAATCTAAAGGGGTCACACCAACAATCGTTGAGTATTTAAAAAATCCCCCTAGCGTTGCTGAAATCAAACAGTTATTAAAGGCATTAGGCTTCTCTGATGCACGGCAATTAATGCGTAGCAAAGAGGATATCTACAAAGAATTGGGGCTTGGAAACGACGCTTTAACGCAAGAGCAATTAATTCAAGCCATGCATGACAACCCTAAATTAATTGAGCGCCCTATTGTTGTCAAAGGGAAAACGGCAAAATTAGGTCGCCCACCAGAGCAGGTTCTTGATGTTCTCTAATGGCTCAAAAAAAGGCAGTGGATCACTGCCTTTATAATTGGAGGATATCTTTAACAAACGGGATAGTCAGTTTGCGTTGTGCAACGATCGAGGCATGATCCAGTTTGTTCAAAATATCAAACAATGTTCCCATTTTTCTATCTAACCGTTTTAATACAAAACGGCATACATCTTCGGGTAATTCAAACCCTCGCATTCTTGCCCGCAATTGTAGCGCACAAATTTTATCTTCATCGCTAAGTGGATGGAGTTTATAAATCTGCCCCCAATCCAACCGAGAGGCTAAATCAGGCAGTGAGAGATCGATTTGTCTTGGTGGTCTATCACCGGTGATCAGCAAACAAGTTCGACCAATTTCTAAAATGCGATTATACAAATTGAAAACGGCCATTTCCCATTCAGGATCGCCTGCGATACATTGAATATTATCAATACAAACCAGTGAAAGGTGTTCCATACCATCAAGGACTTCAGGTACAAAATAGGCACGCTTATCAAGCGGAACATAGCCCACGGCCATATCTTGTTCTGATAATTCAGCGCATGCGGCATGCAGTAGGTGACTCTTACCGCCCCCTTCACGAGACCAATAATAAATATAACTACCATGCGATTGGTTAATGGCGAGTTTAATAGCAGATAGCAACGCCTCATTTTCGCCTGCATAAAAGCTGGCAAACGTTTCGTCATCGGGTAGATACAGTGGTAGTGAAAGTTGCGATGGTGTGTTCAGAAGCACCTCTGACTGTGCAAAACAATTAACACTTGCAAGTTTACCATAAATTTCAAGCATAAATGAACAAGAAGAAACTTAATTGCCGATGCTTTCATCACATCGGCAATGAGACAACTGTTTTATTTTGTGGAATGTTTCGTATCAACTTCTTCAATATCTGAGGTTACAAACTGCTTTTCAGGACGAACAAAAGTGATAAAACGGAATAATAGTGCCATGACAATACCCACGATGGTTGCCAATGCCATGCCTTTCAATTCGGCTTGACCAATATGAATAACCGCACCACTAACACCAATAATCAAGATCACAGAGGTCAAGATCAAGTTTTGGGGTTTATTGTAGTCAACTTTAGAGTCGATTAGCACACGAATACCTGAAGCCCCGATCACCCCATAAAGCAGCAAAGACACCCCTCCCATTACAGGTACTGGCACTAACTGAATCGCCGCCGCTAATTTCCCCACACAAGAAAGTAAAATTGCGATGATTGCTGCCCCACCAATGACCCAAGAGCTATACACCTTAGTGATCGCCATTACACCAATATTTTCACCGTAGGTGGTATTAGGTGTTGAACCAAAGAACCCTGACAACACCGTAGAGAAACCGTTTGCAAACATTGAACGATGTAAGCCAGGGTTTTTCAATAAGTCACGCTCAACAATATTTGCAGTTACCACCAAGTGGCCTACATGTTCAGCAATAACGACTAATGCGGCAGGTAGAATAGTCAAAATAGCGAACCATTCAAAACGTGGCGTATAAAACGTTGGAATTGCAAACCATGGTGCTTCAATAACAGGCGTAAAGTCCACAATTCCCATAAAGTAGGATAAGGCGTAGCCAACTAAGAAACCAATCAAAATAGGAATGATGGATAAGAACCCGCGGAACACGACAGCACACAAAATAGTCACTGACAGTGTTGTGATAGAAATAATTAACGTATTAGGATCTACCGCGACCCCTTCTTTTGGCAGTAACCCTGCCATACCGGCGGCCGTTTGAGCCAATTCGAGGCCAATAACCGCGACAATCGCTCCCATCGCAGCAGGAGGAAACATGACGTTAATCCAACCTCGACCCGCCACCTTAACAATCAAGGCCACAATGCAAAACAGTATTCCGCAAATAATAAAGCCACCCAATGCAAGTTCATAACCGAGTGGTAGCAAAATCATGACTGGTGAAATAAAAGCAAAACTCGACCCTAAATAGGCAGGAATTTTCCCTTTACAAATAAATAAATAAAGTAAGGTGCCAATCCCATTGAACAGCAAAATAGTTGCTGGGTTAACACCAAACAAGATCGGTACAATTACAGTCGCGCCAAACATGGCAAACAGATGTTGAAAACTAAGCGGTATGGTTTGTAATAATGGTGGCCTTTCTTCAACACTAATTGCACGACGTGTCATTTCTTTTCATCCCCTTAATGTATTTTTATAATCAAAAAAAAGCCGACTTCTAAAGTCGGCTAATTATTATTTAGTACCAAATATCTTATCGCCAGCATCACCTAGCCCAGGAACAATATACCCGTGTTCATTTAAATATTGATCAATAGACGCGGTATATAGCTCAACATCTGGATGGGCAGCTTCTAATGCTGCAATTCCTTCAGGAGCAGCAACAAGTACGAGTACTTTAATAGATTTACAACCTGCGCCTTTTAATAGATCGATAGTTGCAATCATTGAACCACCCGTTGCTAACATTGGGTCAACAACCAACGCCATACGCTCATCAATGTTTGAAACTAATTTCTGGAAGTAAGAGACAGGTTTAAAGGTTTCTTCATCACGATAAACACCCACCACACTGATACGTGCGCTTGGAATGCTTTCTAAAACCCCGTTCATCATACCAATACCGGCACGAAGGATAGGTACGACAGTGATTTTTTTCCCTTTTATTTGCTCTATTTCTACAGGACCACACCAACCTTCAATGGTGACTTTCTCAGTTTCTAGGTCAGCGGTTGCTTCATAAGTCAGTAGGCTACCAACCTCTGAGGCCAGTTCACGAAAGCGTTTAGTGCTTATATCATGATCTCGCATCAGGCCGAGTTTATGTTTAACGAGAGGGTGTTTTACCTCAACGATCTTCATGGGATTCTCCTACTATTTTAGTCGCCAGCGCACAAAAAAATCGCGGGATTATAACTCTTTTTACAGAAGATGCCACTAGGCAGCGTTTGATTGATGTCAAAACAATCAGAAATAACCTATTTTTATTATTACACTGTAAGTATATCCACCACTATTTTATCTGTTTGATTGAACATGGCAGCAATATCAATGCCATGATAAATACGCACACCAATCTCAATTTAAGATTATAGATGTATCCCATTATTTTACCCTAATGTGATAGACATAAATTCTTGCCATAAAAAGCAGGAACCAGATAACGGCAATGCCTTATTTCCCACCAGCCAAAATCCCCTCATTTTTTCATTCACAAAGCTATCGCAAACGTTTGCTTTGCCTGTTAGAATAGTATTTATTGAAGTTTATTTTCCGAAACGCAATTGCCTTGGGGGCCGTAGTGACTGATAAAACCTCTCTCAGCTATAAAGATGCCGGTGTTGACATTGATGCAGGTAACGCATTGGTTGATCGAATTAAAGGTGTAGTGAAAGAAACTCGCCGACCAGAAGTTATGGGAGGATTAGGCGGATTTGGCGCATTATGTTCCCTGCCACAAAAATACCGTGAACCTGTTTTAGTTTCAGGTACAGATGGTGTAGGCACTAAACTACGCCTTGCGATGGACCTAAACCGTCATGACACTATCGGTATCGATTTAGTGGCGATGTGTGTTAATGACTTAATTGTCCAAGGTGCTGAGCCTCTATTTTTCCTTGATTACTACGCAACAGGTAAGCTAGATGTTGATACTGCCACCAGCGTGATCACAGGTATCGCAGAAGGTTGTAAACAATCAGGTTGTGCCCTCGTGGGGGGGGAAACCGCTGAAATGCCTGGCATGTACCATGGTGACGATTACGATGTAGCGGGTTTCTGCGTTGGTGTGGTCGAACGCGCTGAGATCATTGATGGTAGCAAAGTCAGTGCTGGTGATGCGCTGATCGCCCTCGCCTCAAGCGGTCCTCACTCTAACGGCTACTCTTTGATCCGCAAAATTTTAGAAGTCAGTCAAACGAACCCAGAGGTCACGCAACTGGAAGGCCAATCACTGGCAGATCACCTGTTAGCGCCTACACGTATTTACGTCAAAAATGTATTAGCGCTGATTGAAAAATGCGATATTCACGCCATCGCGCACATTACTGGTGGTGGTTTCTGGGAAAATATTCCTCGTGTATTACCTGAAAACACCCAAGCACAAATCGATGAAAATAGCTGGCAGTGGCCGGCGGTATTCAATTGGCTACAAACGGCGGGCAGCGTGGCCACCCACGAAATGTATCGCACATTTAACTGTGGTGTCGGTATTATCATCGCGCTGCCACAAGCTGAAGTCGATGCGGCACTCACTTTACTTAATGGTTTAGGTGAAACCGCATGGCAGATAGGTACCATTGCTGAATTGCCTGCTGGTGAAGAGCAGGTTGTTATCCGCTAATGAAAAAAATCGTCGTGCTTATCTCAGGCAGCGGCAGTAATTTACAGTCGCTGATGGATGCCACTTCGCATGATCTTCAAGCGCAAGTTGTGGCAGTGATCAGTAATCAACCTGAGGCTTACGGGCTTATTCGTGCGCAGAAGGCTGGGATCCCAGCCTTATCACTCAGCGCGAGCGCTTTTGCTAACCGCGAAGCATATGATGCTGCACTAATGGGGATGATTGACGAATATCAGCCTGATTTGGTTGTGTTAGCTGGATTTATGCGAATTTTGACCGCGGGCTTCGTTAAACACTATGCAGGAAGAATGCTCAATATCCACCCTTCTCTATTGCCTAAATATCCGGGCCTACACACCCATCGTAAAGCGATAGAAAACGGCGATAGCGAGCATGGAACATCAGTGCATTTTGTTACCGAGGAGTTGGATGGCGGCCCAGTGATCTTACAGGCTAAAGTTCCTGTTTTCCCGGATGATACCGAAAAAGAGGTCATTGAGCGGGTAAAGGCGCAAGAGCACAATATTTACCCCCAAGTTGTGCAATGGTTCGTCAGTGGTCGTTTGACCATGGTCGGCAACCATGCTTACTTAGATGGTCAGTGTTTACCGCCCCAAGGCTATGTAAATGAATAACACTTGGTTATTTCCACGTTGATTTATGTTGAGGGCAAAGAGAAATCTCTGCCCTTTTTGCTGTTCACGAAAAGTCGCAGTATAAATAAAGTGCATTAATCTTCACCAGTTAGAAAGAGTCACTGCTTTGTGTCATTATTTTATCGTAAATTAGTGGTATCCTTATCAACTGAGAGTGAAAATAAATTTGCTCTGTTATTTATCGTGATGATCTGCAAAATCGATAATTAACTATCTACTTTTTAAACAAAACTGAGGTGTTATATGACGACCGGGCAAGTTCATCCGTTTAGGTTGCGCCCACTTGAACGTGAAGATTTAGCGTTTATCCACCAACTTGATAATAATGCCAGTGTTATGCGTTACTGGTTTGAAGAGCCTTATGAGGCTTTCGTCGAGCTGAGTGACCTTTATGATAAACATATTCATGACCAATCAGAGCGGCGTTTTATTGTTGAAAATGACAGTGAAAAAGTCGGCTTAGTTGAATTGGTGGAAATCGATTATGTTCACCGTCGTTCTGAGTTTCAGATCATCATCGCACCAAGCCATCAAGGCCACGGTTATGCAACTCGCGCTGCGAAATTGGCTATGGATTACGCTTTTTCTGTGCTCAATCTATATAAGCTTTACCTCATTGTAGATAAAGAAAATATCAAAGCTATCCACATTTATAATAAACTGGGCTTCCACACAGAAGGCGAACTAATTGACGAGTTTTTTGTCAACGGACGTTATCATACCGCGATCCGTATGTGCATTTTCCAGCACCAATATTTTGCGAGTAAAGCACAGTCAACGCATCCTGAAAGTGTTGTCAGCCCGCATGCGACCATCAAACAGCAAGTTTAGTGCTCTATCCTCGCGACGTTATTTGAGGTGCAACTAAACACAAGATAAATGTGTCGCCAGAGAAATACAGAAATCTGTAACTCATGCGAATAAAAATAGCCATAATATGGCGAAAACTTAAGGTGTGCTGTCGCTAGGTTATACACCTTTAAGTTTATGTATTTAGTACAATATGGAGCAACAATGTCCCAAGAACGCCTATACCACGAAAAAGAGTTAAGCTGGCTTGCTTTTAACGAACGCGTTTTACAAGAAGCAGCAGATAAGCGAAATCCTCTTATCGAGCGTATGCGCTTTTTGGGCATTTATTCCAATAACCTAGATGAATTCTACAAAGTCCGTTTTGCAGACGTGAAACGGCGTATCTTAATCAATGAGGAGCGTGGCTCCGCCAGCGGTGCACGCCACCTACTTAAGCGCATTCAAAATAAAGTAGCCAAGCAAGATCAAGAGTTCGACATTCTCTATAACGACCTTTTGCTTGAAATGGCGCGCAACCAAATTTTCTTAATTAACGAGCGGCAAATATCGCCCCGCCAACAAATTTGGTTACGTCAATACTTTCGCCAACATTTGCGCCAACACATTACCCCTATTTTGATTAATCCAGATACCAACCTAGTCGAGTTTCTCAAAGATGACTATACCTATCTGGCTGTTGAAATTATTAACGGCGGTAATGTGCAATATGCTCTGTTAGAGATCCCCTCTGACAAGGTGCCTCGGTTTGTCAATCTGCCACCGGAAATGCCCAAACGGCGCAAATCAATGGTGCTTATCGACAACATTTTGCGCTATACCTTGGATGAAATCTTCAAGGGCTTCTTTGATTATGATGAATTAAACGCTTATTCCATGAAAATGACCCGCGATGCGGAATATGACATCGCCACCGAAATGGAATCAAGCTTACTGGAAATCATGTCATCGACATTAAAACAGCGCTTAACCGCAGAGCCTGTCCGTTTTGTTTATCAGCGCGATATGCCTGATGAAATGGTTGCCGTCTTACGTGAAAAACTGGGATTATCCAATGATGACTCAGTTATTGCGGGCGGGCGTTACCACAATTTTAAAGATTTTATTAACTTCCCCAACGAAGGCAATAAAACCCTTTTAAACAAACCATTGCCACGGTTACGCCACCGCTGGTTTGATAACTTCCGTAACGGTTTTGATGCCATTCGCGAACGCGATGTGCTGCTCTACTACCCTTATTACACCTTTGAGCACACGCTCGAGTTGCTCAGGCAAGCCTCATTTGACCCCAGCGTATTATCTATCAAGATCAATATTTATCGTGTGGCAAAAGATTCACGCATTATTGATTCGATGATCCATGCGGCCCATAACGGCAAAAAAGTCACTGTTGTGGTTGAATTACAGGCTCGATTCGATGAAGAAGCGAATATTCATTGGGCGAAACGGCTGACAGAGGCTGGGGTCCACGTCATTTTCTCGGCCCCGGGTCTGAAAATCCATGCGAAACTCTTTATTATTTCGCGAATGGAAGATGGCGAAATTATTCGTTATGCCCATATCGGTACAGGTAACTTTAATGAAAAAACCGCGCGCCTCTATACTGATTACTCGTTGTTAACAGCAAATGAACAGATCACCAATGAGGTTCGTCGGGTATTTAGCTTTATTGAAAACCCATATCGTCCTGTCACCTTTGATAATTTAATGGTTTCACCACAAAATACACGGATCCGACTCAATGCGCTAATTGACCAAGAAATTGCTAATGCGCAAGCGGGGCTTCCCAGTGGGATCACCTTAAAAATTAATAATCTGGTTGATAAAGAACTGACTGATAAACTGTATGATGCTTCCAATGCGGGTGTTAAAATTCGTCTACTAGTAAGAGGGATGTGTTCACTTGTTGCAGGGCAACCGGGCTACAGTGAAAACATTCAAGTCACCAGTATTGTTGACCGCTTTTTGGAGCATGACCGCGTTTATGTCTTTACTAATGCGGGTGATGAAAAAGTCTTTATCTCCTCGGCAGATTGGATGACTCGAAATATTGATTACCGTATTGAAGTGGCGGTGCGCTTAGTCGATGACCGGCTCAAACAACGGGTTTTAGATATCCTTGAGCTCCAATTTAACGATACCGTCAAGGCACGTTATGTTGACAAAGATCTCAGTAATCATTATGTTCCCCGCGGTAATAAGCGCAAAATTCAGGCGCAACTTGCTATATACGACTATTTGAAATCACTCGAAACGCCTGAGACAAGGTCCTAACATACTATGCCATTAACTAATATATCGACGCCTAGGCCTCAAGAAATTGCGGCTATCGACCTTGGTTCTAACAGCTTTCATATGGTGATTGCACGTATTGTCAACGGTGCACTGCAAATCCTGACGCGTTTAAAAAAACGGGTACACCTTGCTGACGGATTAAGTGATACCAATGAGCTTAGTGAAGAAGCCATGGAACGCGGTTTGGCTTGCCTTGCGCTTTTTGCCGAACGCCTACAAGGTTTTACAGAAGAAAACGTCTGTATCGTAGGCACTCACTCTTTGCGTGTTGCAACCAATGTTGAAGAGTTTTTGAACCGTGCAAAAAAAATAATTCCCTATCCCATTGAAATTATTTCTGGGCAAGAAGAAGCGCGTTTGATTTTTATGGGGGTGGAACACACCCAGCCTGAAAAAGGCCGTAAACTGGTAATAGATATTGGTGGTGGCTCAACAGAATTAGTCATTGGCGAGAAATTCGAACCATTATTAATTGATAGCCGCCGTATGGGGTGTGTCAGCTTTGCGCGTAACTATTTCCCCAATGAAACCATTACGGCAGATAATTTCAACCGAGCCTACCTCACGGCCTGCTTAAAACTTGAGCAAACCGCCACAAAATTTAAGCGTATGCACTGGGATGTTGCCATGGGGGCATCAGGTACGATTAAAGCGGCTCATGCCGTGATTGTTGAAATGGGTGAGCGCGACGGCATCATTACGCGTGATCGGCTAGAAAAAATTAAGCAAATGGCGCTGAAATATAAAACCTTTTCGGCAGTGGATCTACCGGGTTTATCCGTTGAACGTAAACATGTTTTTGTGCCCGGATTAGCCATTTTATGTGCTGTCTTTGATACATTAGAGATTAAAGAGTTACGGCTCTCAGATGGCGCATTGCGTGAAGGGGTGCTTTATGAAATGGAAGGCCGTTTCCGTCATCAAGACATTCGCCAACGTACAGCACTTAGCCTTGCCGAGCATTATAATATCGATAGAGAGCAAGCTAGACGTGTATTAAAAACCATGGAAGAGCTGTATCACCAGTGGAGCCAGCAAAATCCAAAGTTAGCCAACCCGCAACTTGAGTCTATCCTTATTTGGGCGGTTATGCTGCATGAGGTCGGTCTACATATCAACCAAAGTGGGTTACATCGCCACTCCGCCTATATTTTGCAAAATACTACGTTACCGGGGTTTAATCAGGAGCAACAGCTATTACTTGCAACACTGGTTCGTAACCATCGGCGTGCTATTAAATTTGATGATATCCCTAAATTTAATTTATATAAAAGAAAACAATTTTTACCCTTGATACAAATTTTACGCTTATCAATACTTCTGAATAATCAAAGACAATCAACAACTACCCCATCATCATTACGCTTAGAAACCGATGATGGCCACTGGACACTGTATCTACCTGCCCAGTATTTGACTCAGAATGCGTTGATGCAGCTCGATCTTGAGAAAGAAAGCGCTTACTGGGAGGATGTCCCTGGCTGGAAATTAGACATCCGCGAAGAGCCAAATTAGTTATAATATTAATGCACTACATGGCGTTTTTTTGCACTACTCATAATGAATCGGTTTTCGCCCATTTGTTATAATTATTAATATTTATTTGGGTTAATGGACAATAAATGGCAAAATAAAGGTATTTATTTGTAAATGGACCCATAAAAGGTACAAAAGTGCCTATAAAGCTTTAAGGATTAAAATGTCACAAACTGCTTTTTCAACCGATGCGGTACAAACAATCAATCCGCACTCTCAAAAACTGGCCTATATCCGCCAGCAAATCCTAACACTATTTTTGGATGACGAGGAGTTCGTCCAAGCTCTGATTGAGCACGACCAACATGTTAGTTTGAGTGATAAAGCATTAAGTGAAAAAATCAATGCTGTAAAAGAATTATTGATTGACTTACATGCCGCGGATATCGCCGATATTTTAGAGATGTTGCCTTATGATGAACGTCTCGCACTTTGGCATCTGATCGATAACACCGAACGCGGTGAGGTGTTAGTCGAAGCTTCTGTCGCTGTTTGGGATAGCCTGATTAAGGATATGTCTGACAGGGAACTTCTACGCGCTGTTGCTAACCTACATGTTGATGAACAAGCGTATATTGCAGAGCATTTACCACAAGATACCATGCGTAGGTTATTGACCTACCTTGATCCAAGCTTACGAAGTCGTATTCGTGAAGTTCTGCAATATGCAAAAGACAGCGTCGGTCAAATGATGGATTTCGAATTTGTCACCGTACGTCCAAATGTCACGCTAAAAACCGTTCAACGCTATTTACGCCAGCGCGGTAAAATTCCAGAAGCAACAGATAAAATCTTTGTTGTCGACAATAATAACTATTTGCAGGGTGAATTACCTCTAACAACCATATTAACGCAATCCCCTGAGCGGATTGTGGCTGACGTGATGAAAACAGACACGGTCACTTTCTTGCCAGATGAAAAAGGCGAAGATGCAGCCAGTGCGTTCGAACGTTATGACTTGATCTCCGCCGCGGTGGTTGACAGCAGTGGTCTATTGATGGGTCGTTTAACCGTTGAAGATATCGTTGATAACTTAAATGAAGAAAACGATAACAGCATCCGTCGTATGGGGGGGTTAAGCCCTGAAGAAGACGTGTTCGCCCCTGTCGGTCAAGCCGTCAAAACGCGTTGGACATGGCTAGCCATCAACCTGTGTACTGCGTTCGTCGCATCACGGGTGATTGGGGTATTCGAAGATACCATTTCCCAATTAGTTGCCTTAGCCACCTTAATGCCTATTGTTGCAGGTATTGGGGGGAATACGGGTAACCAAACAATTACCATGATCGTACGTGCGATTGCGTTACACCAAATCCAAACCGGAAGCTTCTCATTCTTAATGCTCAGAGAGCTAGGCGTTGCCTTTATTAACGGTGTTGTTTGGGGGGGGATCATGGGGGTTATCACCTATTTCCTCTATGGCGACCTTGCAATGGGAGCCGTAATGACGCTCGCGATGATCTTAAACTTACTCATGGCGGCAATTATGGGGGTACTTATCCCTCTCATTATGCTTAAACTTGGTAAAGACCCTGCCATCGGCTCCAGTGTAATGATCACCGCTATCACTGACACAGGTGGTTTCTTTATCTTCTTAGGCTTAGCCACCCTGTTCTTGGTTTAACCGCCTACTTGGCATACCCAGAAAATAATACGCTGGGTATGCCTAATGATAATATTCCGCCCTTCTCGCCTTTGCCGACATATTTAGACTGAAAATTTCCTAAATAACGACTCAATGAATGCTATTTCATTTTTCAGCTATTTTTAATTTTCATTACTATTATTAAGATTATTAATTACGAATAATCAAATTAATAATTTGTTACTTTATCGATGAATTAATCGGCGAAAACAGATGTGAAATAACCAATTCCCCTGCCTTTTTTGAAAAAGAACTATATGATCTGCTGCAAAAAATCATTTATTAACATCAAATAATGTTATTGTTTTAAGCAATAGATGATAAAATCAATCAATATAATACAAATAGAATATTCATCTTGTTTTGAGAGTTGCGGTTTACAAAATATGGAATTTCCTGCTATAAATGAGGGTATGCATAAAGATACAGAGTATTAACTAGGTTATTCCATCCAACGTTTTATACCATTTATCTGCACATACTTAATATTATTTACTGACGCGTAGTCGGTAAATATAGCTGTTATTCCGAATTTAAAACAAAAAAATATATTCGGTATTTTAAAAGGATAATATTATGACATCGCAAACAACCAGCCAGCCCTCGGCAAGGCCATTGAAAAAAGAGGATTATAAAACATTAGGGTTGTCATCTTTAGGTGGAACTCTTGAATTTTATGATTTTGTTATTTTCGTTTTTTACGCGAAAATTATTTCACAACTCTTTTTCCCTAGTGGTAACGCAGTTCTCGCCCTCTTGGCAACGCTCGGTTTGTTTGCGGCCGGTTATCTCGCGCGCCCACTCGGTGGCATCATCATGGCACACTTTGGTGATAAACTCGGCCGTAAGAAAATGTTCACCCTCAGTATTTTCATGATGGCATTCCCGACATTCGTGATCGGTTTCTTACCAACCTATGCGTCTATTGGCGCTGCCGCACCAATATTGCTGTTATTGATGCGTATTATGCAAGGCGCCGCGATTGGCGGCGAAATGCCTGGGGCATGGGTATTTATCGCTGAACATACCCCAAAACAGCGCTACGGCCTCGGTGTTGGAACATTAACCTCTGGTATCACAGGCGGTATTTTATTAGGGTCTATCGTCGCTATCATCATTGAGAACAGTTATACCTCACAAGAGATCCATGACTTTGCATGGCGTATTCCATTTATTCTTGGTGGTATTTTTGGCTTTATTTCTGTTTATTTACGCCGTTTTTTGGAAGAGACACCTATTTTTAAAGAGTTGGCTGCTAAAAAAGCTTTAGCGGATGAGTTACCCGTTAAGACTGTTGTGAAGTCTCATAAACAAGCCTGCTTGATCACCGCGGCACTGACATGGTCATTATCAACAGCCATCGTTGTAACCATTTTGATGACGCCTGATATCGTGCTTCAAGGGATCTATCAAATTGACCGAAATATCGCCTTACAAGCTAACTGTGCAGCAACATTGACATTAACTTTAGGCTGTATTTTTTGGGGTTGGTTCGGCGATAAGATGGGAACGCGCGCTTCAATGACCTTGTCATGGGGTGGTCTGGCGGTGACTGCATTGTATTTTTATTCATCTTTGTCGCCAGAGATTTCAGCAACGACTTTGATTTTTAACTATGGCTTAATGGGCTTTTTTGTTGGCGCGATTGCAACGACACCAATTGTCAGTACGCGCGCGTTTCCACCTGAAATCCGTTATTCCGGCTTATCATTTGCCTACAATATTGCCTATGCAGTCTTTGGGGGTCTGACACCAATGTTAACGGGAACATGGTTGCAACAATCTCATATGGCACCTGCCTACTATGTTGCCGCGGTTTCTTTACTGGCTGTCGCTGTCGCCTATATTCCTTTAGCATGGAAAGGATGGACAGTGAATGCTGAGCAAGACAAAGAAACATTAGGGGCATTAAACACCAGTACAACTCGCTAATTGACCTCATTTCTTTAATCCATTAACGTATAAACCTGTGGTGATTAATTCCCACAGGTTTTTTTATACAATGTTAGTCAACTAATCTGCCGATTCTGCACACTAGTTGACGTTTTTTTCATATTTCCTTCATTTTTACGTGTAACCCCCACGCTAAACTATTAACATATCGCAACTGACTAATTTTTAACTATATAGCAGGTTCATCTCTGCTAATTTAATCATCATAATATGATGCTTTTTTACTCGACTTTGAATTAAGCGAAAATATAAATGAATAAACAAAAACGCCGTACCACTCTAACCCGTTCAGCCATTTTCGTTGCCATCATTGTCGCTGCAGGTGCCGGTTGGTATTTTTATTCTCAAAATACGCCATCTGATACAGCACAAAACAGTGCTCGTCCTACACGATCAAATAGTGCGCCACACCGTATGCTTGCCCCCGTTCAATACGCTAATGCGCAAGAAAAAGTGGTTCCTCGCTATTTAACTGGTCTCGGCACAGTACAAGCTGCCAATGTAGTCACGGTCACGAGCCGTGTTGAAGGGCAATTGATGTCTTTGCATTTTACCGAAGGGCAACAGGTAAAAGCGGGCGATTTGCTTGCTGAAATCGATCCTCGCCCTTTTGAAGTCCAATTAGCTCAGGCAGAAGGCCAACTGGCTAAAGATAAAGCGACGTTGGCAAATGCTCGATTAGACTTAAATCGTTATCAAAAGCTTGCGGGAACAAAAGTGATTTCACAGCAAGAGCTAGATAACCAAAAAGCGCTCGTTTTACAGGCAGAAGGCAGTATTAAGGTCGATCAAGCCGCCGTTGATAATGCGAAGCTACAATTAACCTACAGTAAAATCACAGCCCCTATTTCAGGCCGTGTTGGTTTAAAACAGGTCGACGTCGGTAATTTTATTTCTGCGGGCACAGCAACCCCAATCGTGGTTATCACACAGACTCAACCTGCTGATGTGCTTTTTGCCCTTCCCGAGGGAGACATTCCTGCCGTACAAAAAGCTCAGTCCTCAAATCAACCGGTAAAAGTGGAAGCTTGGGATAGAAATAATATCGCGATGATCAGCGAAGGCTATTTGTTAAGTATAGATAATCAGATAGACCCTGCTACTGGCACACTAAAAATGAAAGCACGTTTTACGAACGAGCTACAAACTTTATTTCCAAATCAATTTGTGAACATCAAAATGCAGATCGAAACCTTGCAAAATGCCGTCGTTATCCCTACTGCGGCATTGCAGATGGGTAACGAAGGTCATTATGTTTGGGTACTGAACGATGATAATCGTGTGAGTAAACATGTTGTGACGGTAGGTATGCAAGATAGCCAGCAGGTGGTGATTGAAAGTGGGCTAACTGCAAATACAAAAGTGATTACTGACGGTGTCGACCGTTTAACAGATGGCACCAGCGTGGAAGTAGTTAACACCGAAACGGCTTCTAAATCCGCAAAACCACAAAAAAATAAAAATACAGCGGAGAAAGCCTGATGCAACCCGGGATCCAAAAAGGTGGCGGCCCTTCCCGCTTATTTATTTTACGTCCAGTCGCTACCACCTTATTTATGGTAGCCATTCTGCTTGCAGGGATCATTGGCTATCGTTTCCTACCTGTATCGGCTTTACCAGAAGTCGATTATCCAACGATCCAAGTGGTCACCCTCTATCCGGGGGCGAGTCCTGAAGTCATGACATCCGCGGTAACCGCACCGCTAGAAACCCAGTTTGGGCAGATGTCTGGGCTAAAACAAATGTCTTCCCAAAGTTCAGGGGGCGCATCTGTGATCACCTTGATGTTCCAGCTAACACTCCCCTTGGAGGTTGCAGAACAGGAAGTTCAGGCCGCCATTAATTCAGCCTCAAGTTTACTGCCTTCAGATTTACCTTATCCGCCTATTTACAATAAGGTCAACCCAGCGGATCCACCGGTACTCACTCTCGCCGTCACTTCTGACGCCATGCCTTTGACACAAGTTCAAGACATGATTGAGAACCGTATTGCGCAAAAAATATCACAGGTCAATGGCGTGGGGCTTGTCACCCTTGCGGGTGGGCAACGCCCAGCGGTGCGAGTGAACTTAAACCCACAAGCGATGGCAGCAAAAGGATTAGACAGCGAGACGATCCGAGCCGCGATAAACAATGCTAACGTCAACTCAGCAAAAGGCAGTTTTGATGGCCCAACACGCGCGGTAACCCTCTCTGCAAATGACCAAATGAAATCCTTAGAGGACTATCGCCGCTTAATTGTGGCCTTTCAAAACGGTGCTCCCGTCCGTTTAGGTGATATCGCCACTATTGAGCAAGGGGCGGAAAACGCCTATCTAGGCGCGTGGGCAAATGCACAACAGGCTATTGTTATTAATGTACAACGCCAACCTGGCGCTAACGTTATCGAAACCACTGATACCATTCGCAACCTGCTTCCTGAGCTAATTGAAACACTGCCTAAATCGGTGGATGTGAAAATTTTAACGGATAGAACCAGCACAATCCGTGCCTCCGTTAGCGATGTGCAGTTTGAATTAATGCTTGCGATTGCACTGGTTGTCATGGTGATCTACCTGTTCCTACGCAACGGTATCGCGACACTCATTCCCGGTATTGCCGTTCCTCTTTCCCTTGTCGGCACCTTTGCCGTCATGTATTTCTGTGGTTTCTCTGTCAATAACCTCACTTTGATGGCTCTCACTATCGCCACAGGGTTTGTGGTCGATGATGCCATCGTGGTTATTGAAAATATTTCGCGCTACCTTGAACAAGGTGACAAGCCTGTCGTCGCCGCTTTAAAAGGCGCGGGAGAAATTGGTTTTACCATTATTTCATTAACATTTTCTTTGGTAGCAGTACTGATCCCATTACTGTTTATGGGCGATATTGTTGGTCGGTTGTTTAGGGAATTTGCCATCACCCTTGCCGTTGCCATTCTGATCTCGGCGGTAGTGTCCTTGACACTCACACCAATGATGTGTGCTCGCTTGTTAAAACCTGAATCAGAGCATAAACATAACCGCTTTGAAATCGCCTGCGAGCGCTTTTTTGACCGCATGATTGCAGGATATGCCATTTGGTTAAAGCGGATATTAAATCACCGCTGGCTAACACTTTCCGTTGCTATCGGCACGCTGGTTTTAACCGTATTACTGTATATGTGGATCCCGAAAGGTTTCTTTCCATTACAAGATAACGGGATCATTCAAGGCACCATTGAAAGCCGCCAATCCATCTCCTTTGTGGCTATGTCACAGAAACAGCAGGAAGTGGCTGAAAAATTACTGACTGATCCTGCGGTAGAAAATATCACCACTTATGTTGGGATAGATGGAACCAATCCGACTCTCAATAATGGGCGCATTCAAATTACCTTGAAGCCTTTAGATGAACGTCCAGATCGCGTCAATACGATTATTCCACGCTTGCAACGTTTAGCTGATAGCGTTTCTGGGGTCAATTTGTATTTGCAACCGATGCAAGACCTCACGATTGATACCCAATTGGCTCGCACCCAATATCAATTTACGCTGCAAGCAGGCTCGCTAGATGAACTTTCTCTTTGGGTGCCTAAGCTATTGAGCCAATTAAAACAACAGCCCGAGTTAGTGGATGTCAGCAGTGATTGGCAGGATAAAGGACTTGTCGCCTACGTTAATGTTGATAGAGATACGGCGAGTCGTTTTGGTATCACGATGGCTGCAATTGATAACGCCCTATACAATGCGTTCGGTCAACGCATGATCTCGACCATTTATACCCAATCGAATCAGTACCGCGTTATTATTGAGCATGATACGCAAACTCGCGATGGTATTAACGCCCTGAATGATATTCGTCTCAAAGGCACCGATGGCGCCATTGTGCCATTAAGCACGTTAGTCAATATTCAGGAAGGCTATGGGCCGCTTGCGATTAACCATTTGGATCAGTTCCCAGCAGCGACCTTCTCGTTTAATCTTGCTGACGATGCGTCTCTTGAGTCTGCGGTTAATGCGGTGAAAAATGCAGAAGCGCAAATTAATATGCCAAAATCCATTACGACTCAGTTCCAAGGCGCTACTTTAGCGTTTGAAGCCGCACTGAGTAGTACGGTTTGGTTAATTGCCGCCGCAATCATCGCCATGTATATCGTTCTTGGGATTTTATATGAAAGCTTTATTCATCCTATTACCATCCTCTCAACACTCCCTACTGCTGGCGTAGGGGCATTATTAGCTCTGATGATGGCTGGCAGCGAATTAGATGTGATTGCTGTTATTGGTATTATTTTGTTAATCGGGATAGTTAAAAAGAACGCAATCATGATGATTGACTTTGCACTTGCCGCCGAACGTGAGCAAGGCATGTCTCCTAAAGATGCTATTTACCAAGCCTGTTTATTACGATTCCGCCCAATATTGATGACCACCATGGCGGCTCTGCTCGGCGCATTACCGCTGATGCTCAGTAGCGGCGTAGGTGCAGAGCTTCGTCAACCACTTGGGATCTGTATGGTGGGAGGGCTGATTATGAGTCAGATCTTAACCCTATTTACGACACCGGTGATTTATCTGTTATTTGATAGCCTTTCAAATAACTTAAAAGCACGCCGCCAAAGTCGCAAACAACAGGTGTCATAATGAAGCGTTTCTTTGCCTTATTCATTAGTCGCCCTGTTGCAACCACACTGATTAGCGTTGCAATCTCGCTATGTGGTGCGCTGAGCTTCATTTTTTTGCCCGTTGCACCACTGCCACAAGTTGACTACCCCGTAATAAACGTGACAGCGTCACTTCCTGGGGCATCCCCAGAAACCATGGCATCGTCTATTGCAACGCCGTTAGAGCGTTCATTGGGAAGTATTGCGGGTATCAGTGAAATGACCTCCAGCAGTTCGCTTGGTCGTACCACCATCACCCTCGAATTTAATCTTGATAAAGACATTAACAACGCTGCCCGTGAAGTACAAGCCGCGATAAATGCGGCACAAACCTTGTTACCGAGCGGAATGCCAAGCAAGCCTCGATACTATAAATCGAACCCTTCCGACGCCCCTATTATGATCTTAACCTTAACCTCTAAGACGATGAGTACAGGTGAGATTTATGATATTGCATCAACCCGTTTATCACAGCGTATAGCGCAAATTGAAGGGGTCAGTGAAGTCTCCGTTGGTGGTGGCTCCCTGCCCGCGGTACGTGTTGAGCTCAATCCAACGGCTCTATTTAATCAAGGCGTCTCCTTAGATAAGGTGCGCTCCGCAATCAGTAGCGCCAACGTGCGCCAACCTCAAGGCTACATTAACAACGATGACAGCCGCTGGCAGGTACAAACCAATGATGAGCTAAAAAAAGCAGTGGACTATCAACCTATCATCGTCCACTACAAAGAGGGCAATGCCGTCAAACTCAGTGATGTGGCGAATGTGAAAGATTCGGTTCAAGACGTACGTGCAGCAGGGATGTCAGGTGGTGAGCCCGCTATTTTGATTGTCATCCGTCGCGAAGCGGGAGCTAATATCATTGAAACCGTAAATCGCATTCGCGCAGAGCTTCCTGACTTCCAAGAGATGATCCCTGCCGCGATTGACCTAAAAGTAGCGCAGGACAGAACGCCGACGATCCGCGCTTCACTCGTTGAAGTCGAGCGCGCATTGATGATCGCTATTGCGTTAGTCATATTAGTTGTGTTGTTATTTCTGCGCTCTGGTCGCGCCACCCTGATCCCTGCAATTGCGGTTCCTGTATCTCTCATTGGCACCTTTACTGCCATGTATCTTTGCGGTTTCAGTTTAAATAACTTGTCATTAATGGCATTGACCGTCGCAACAGGCTTTGTTGTCGATGATGCGATTGTGGTACTCGAAAACATTTCACGTCATATCGAAAATGGCTGTAAACCCTTTATTGCTGCGGTCAGAGGGGTGAGTGAAGTCGGTTTTACGGTTGTTTCAATGAGCATCTCCCTCGTAGCCGTTTTTATTCCTTTATTATTAATGGAGGGGTTAGTTGGCCGGCTATTTCGTGAGTTTGCGATTACCCTCGCCACGGCAATTGGCATCTCGCTGGTCGTTTCGCTGACCCTCACCCCCATGATGTGCGCCCATTTGCTTAAACGACACAAAGGCAAACAGGCTGAAAAAACCAGTGTTATCGGCGGCTACTTACACCGTATACAAAACGGTTACGGTGCGACATTAAATTGGGTACTGTCTCATAAACGCAGTGTACTCGCTATCTTGTTCGCCACTATCGGATTGAACATTTATTTGTATATCGCTATCCCAAAAACATTTTTCCCTGAACAAGATACAGGCCGTTTACTTGGCTTTGTTCGTGCCGACCAAAGCATTTCATTTCAAGCAATGAAAGAGAAAATGACGCGCTTTATGCAGCAAGTGAATGCCGATCCTGCCGTGGATAGCGTGACAGGTTTTACTGGCGGAAGCCGTGTAAACAGCGGCTCCATGTTTATCTCATTGAAACCGATTGATGAACGTAAAGAGAGTGCCAACGCGGTAATCAACCGACTTCGAGCTAAGTTAGCTAAAGAGCCGGGAGCTAATTTATTTATGATGCCCGTGCAAGATATCCGTGTTGGTGGCCGTCAAGCGCATTCCAGTTATCAGTTTTCATTACTTGCCGATGAACTCAATGCGTTACGTGAATGGGAGCCTGCGGTACGTAAAGCCATTGCCGAACTCCCGCAAGTGACTGATGTAAACTCAGATAAAGAGGATAAAGGTGCTGAGATGGCCATTACCTATGATAGGGATTTAATGGCCCAACTTGGTATTGATGTGCGAGCCGCCAATGACCTGTTGAATAATGCCTTCGGACAACGTCAAATATCCACCATCTATGAACCCATGAACCAATACAAGGTGGTGATGGAAGTGGCGCCTGAATATACTCAGGATGTCAGTTCTCTCGACAAAATGTTTGTTATCAATAGTCGTGGAGACGCTATTCCATTATCTTATTTTGCCCGTTGGCAGCCCGCCAATGCCCCTTTGAGTGTTAACCACCAAGGGTTATCGGCATCATCCACTATCGCATTTAACATCGCTGAAGGTTATACCCTCAATGACGCCATTTCAGCTATCGAAAAAACCATGACCACACTTGGTGTGCCATCAACAATACGAGGCACTTTTGCGGGTACGGCTCAGATATTCCAAGATACCTTAAAATCACAATTGTTTTTAATTTTAGCGGCCATTGTCACTGTCTACCTTGTTTTAGGCATTTTGTATGAAAGCTATATTCATCCACTAACCATTTTATCCACACTACCTTCGGCGGGGGTCGGCGCTCTCCTCGCCTTAGAGTTATTTGATACCCCATTTAGTTTAATTGCTCTAATCGGCATTATGCTGCTGATTGGTATTGTGAAGAAAAATGCCATTATCATGGTGGATTTTGCTATCCAAGCACAACGTCAGCATGGTTTAACCGCACGTGAGGCGATTTTGCGTGCGAGCTTACTGCGCTTTAGGCCTATTTTAATGACGACGCTGGCAGCAATTTTTGGTGCCCTACCACTTGCTTTAGGCAGTGGTGATGGCGCGGAGTTACGCCAACCATTAGGTATCACTATTGTTGGTGGCTTAGTGATGAGTCAACTACTCACCTTATTCACAACACCGGTCGTCTATTTATGTTTCGATCAACTCAGACAGCGCTATACCAAAAAAGCGGTAGCTCTAAACGAATAAGGGCTTATATATAATGAAACTCAGATTTAATAGCGTCAGTACTCGATTATTTTTGGCTATCTTTGCAACATGCATACTCCTCGTTGTGATCATGCACCAAGGAGTACGTTTAAGCTTCCAGCATGGTTTTACCGACTATATTAAAGAAAATGACCAACAGCGTGCTGAGCTGATCGCTGACGCTCTTGCTGAGCAATACGATGAAACGGGGAGTTGGCGCTTCTTGATCCGTAATGAACGTGCTTTCTTTCATATTTTACGCAGCATTGAACACCACCAGCGCACCCTACCGCCGACTAAACCAAAGGGGTGGCGCTCATATTTTTGGGTTTATGATAGCCAAGACCGCCGAATATTAGGCCGCGATGTTCCTTTACCGGATGATGTTATCCGACAACCCGTCATCTCATCTAATGGCAAAACGGTAGGTTGGGTCATTGCAAGTAGTGGAGATGGGATTAGCAATGAAATTGACCGCCGTTTTGATGATCAACAGATGCTCACCAGTTGGTTTATTGCTGGCTTATCATTAATCGTTGCCTTGATTGCTACATTTTTCTTAGCACGTGGTTTTTTAAGACCCATCAAACGGCTGTTAGATGGGACGAACCAACTTGCCAATGGCGACTTTTCAACCCGCGTTCCTGAAGTCGGTCACGATGAACTCGGTCAGCTAGCAAAAGACTTTAATCACCTCGCATCAACGCTGGAAAAAAATGAGCATATGCGCCGAGACTATATGGCAGATATTTCTCATGAACTGCGCACTCCTCTATCCGTTTTGCAAGGTGAACTCGAAGCCGTTCAGGATGGCGTTCGCCAAGCGACACCTGAGACCATCAATTCATTACTGGCAGAGACACACACATTAATCAAATTAGTCAACGACCTACATCAACTTTCCCTGTCGGATAGAGGCTCGTTGGTGTATCGTATCCAATCTGCTGATATTGTGCCTTTAATTAATATGACCGTTGGGCAATCACGCTGGCGGCTCGAAGAAAAACAGCTTTCAGTTACGCTAAATTTACCTGAGCAGCAGATCATCAATATTGACCCAGACCGAATCACGCAGCTATTTTACAATTTGATGGAAAATAGCCTACGTTATACCGACCCGCAAGGTGAAATAGTCATTCGAGCCTTGGTTGAAGAGAATCAATTTTCTATTTATTGGGAAGACAGTGCACCGGGGTTAACTATCCAGCAGTGTAGCCACCTATTTGAGCGTTTCTATCGAGCCGAAGGGTCTCGTAACCGCGCTAGCGGAGGCTCTGGCTTAGGGTTAGCGATTTGCTATAATATCATTGAAGCGCATAAGGGAAGCATACACGCTAGCCCTTCCCCTTTAGGCGGCGTGTGCATTGCTATCCACTTACCGCTCAATCAAAAGGAAAATGAACAGTGACAGTGTTAGAGCCTTCAAGTGCCAACGTATTAATTGTTGAGGATGAGCCAAAACTTGGGCAACTGCTTTATGATTACCTTCAGGCGGCAGGTTATCAGCCTTCAATATTGCAGCGTGGTGATGAGGTCATTGACTATGTGCGTCAGCAACAACCCGACATTATCCTCCTTGATTTGATGCTACCGGGGATGGACGGGCTAACAATCTGCCGTGAACTGCGCAAATTTTGCGAGATACCGATCATTATGGTGACGGCTAAAACGGAAGAAATTGACCGCCTGTTAGGGTTAGAAATTGGTGCCGATGACTATATCTGTAAACCCTTTAGTCCTCGCGAAGTAGTCGCAAGGGTGAAGACTATTTTACGGCGTTGCCAACGCGCGGCTTCTCCGGATAAAAGCAGGCCCCAGCTCATTATCGATGAAAATGCGTTTCAAGTCCGCTATGGCGAACAACTGCTTGAGTTAACTCCCGCCGAGTTCCGTTTACTCAAGTTTATGTCGGACAACGCTGGCACCGTCTTTTCCCGTGACCAGCTATTAGATATTCTGTATGACGATCACCGCATCGTCACCGATAGAACAATTGATAGCCATGTTAAAAACTTACGGCGTAAACTCGAATTACTCGATAACGAGAAAACATTTATTCGCTCTATTTATGGTTTAGGTTATCGCTGGGATGAGGTGTAATCCTAGACATTGAGGCAAGTCAGTTATACTTACTATTTGTAGGGAATATTTTGATTTCCTGAAAAATAGAGTTAAAATCAGCTCCCTTTAAAATGCTTATCCGCCCTAGGGTAAGTACTGACTTGATATCAGACTGAGAAGCAACATGTTTACACCAGAATTATTATCGCCCGCAGGTTCATTAAAGAACATGCGTTATGCTTTTGCTTATGGCGCAGATGCCGTTTATGCAGGGCAACCTCGTTATAGCCTTCGCGTGCGTAACAACGAATTTAACCACGAAAACCTTGCTAAAGGGATCCAAGAAGCCCACGAACTTGGCAAAAAGTTCTATGTCGTTGTTAACATCGCACCGCATAATGCCAAGCTGAAAACCTTTATTCGCGACCTAACCCCTGTCATTGAAATGGGGCCAGATGCGTTGATCATGTCAGACCCTGGTTTGATTATGATGGTTCGCGAAGCCTTCCCTGACATGGATATTCATTTATCCGTACAAGCAAACGCAGTTAACTGGGCATCGGTAAAATTTTGGAAGCAAATGGGTCTGACTCGCGTCATTTTATCACGTGAGCTTTCACTTGAAGAAATCGCTGAAATTCGTAAACAGGTGCCTGATATTGAATTAGAGGTATTCGTTCACGGTGCACTGTGTATGGCCTACTCTGGCCGTTGCCTACTGTCAGGTTATATCAATAAACGCGACCCAAACCAAGGTACTTGCACCAACGCCTGCCGCTGGGAATATAAAGTTGAAGAAGGCAAAGAAGATGATGTGGGAAATATCGTGCATATGCATGAGCCTATCCCTGTCAAAAACATAGCGCCAACTTTAGGTGAAGGTGCCCCGACCGATAAAGTGTTTATGATCGAAGAGGCTAAACGTCCGGGTGAGTATATGACCGCCTTTGAAGACGAACATGGCACTTATATCATGAACTCCAAAGATTTACGCGCGATAGAACACGTTGAAAACTTGACTAAAATGGGTGTGCACTCCTTAAAAATTGAAGGACGCACAAAATCATTCTATTACTGTGCACGTACAGCACAAGTCTATCGCCGTGCAATTGATGATGCGGTTGCCGGTAAGCCATTCGACCCAACTCTCCTTTCGACCTTAGAAGGCTTAGCTCACCGTGGCTATACCGAAGGCTTTTTACGCCGTCACACCCATGATGCCTATCAAACCTATGAATATGGCTATTCGGTTTCTGAAACTCAGCAATTTGTGGGTGAATTTACGGGTAAACGTGTTAACGGCCTCGCAGAAGTTGACGTCAAAAATAAATTTAGTCTAGGTGATAGCTTAGAATTAATGACTCCAGCTGGAAACATTGTGTTTACCCTTGATGCGCTCCATAACCGTAAAGGGGAAGCCATTGACGTGGCACCGGGCAACGGTCATATTGTTTATCTGCCTGTTCCTGATGATGTTGATCTAAATTTTGGCCTGCTAATACGTAACCTATCAGGCACAACGACTCGCTCACCACATCAAACTGAATCATCAACTACGGCTTAATTTCGTTACGCATTAAGCTAATTGATTATAATGCTAGAATTCATTAATTTAATTGATTGAATTTCTAGCATTTTTTATTTTTCCGTTTCAAACTATCTCAGTATAAAACATCAACTTCAATTGATAATCATTCTCATAAATAGTGTTTTACCGTAAAAATGTATTTAATATCCATTTTTATGCAATAGATCACAACAATTAGCTATTCAATGTCGTATAGTCACAATCGAAAATGAAGAACTAGAAAGTCATAAAATAAGACTAGGAACCACCTCCTTGGCTGGCTCAATCTCCCTTGAGCTAGCCATTTCTTTTTTATCTCCCCTATAGAATGATTTAATCTATCAATGTGATTATTGAATTATTGTCATTTATCCCTCCGTTGTGTCTATACTGTGATCACTGTTGTTATCACTACAAGGATCAAAATGGCTATCGATAAACTTCATCGCGCACTTATCATCCTCAACGGTAAACAATCTGCCAACCCTGAGCTAAGAAAAGCCATCTACCAGCTACGTGAAGAAGGTCATACAATTTTGGTGAGGATCCCATGGGAAACCAGTGAATTACCTACTTTTATTGATGAAGCAATCCGCGAAGGTGCAGAAACAATTATCGCCGGTGGCGGCGATGGCACAATTAACGCTGTAGCCAGTGCGTTAATGCGCTTACCTGAAAAGCAACGCCCCGCGATTGGTATCTTACCGCTAGGTACAGCTAATGATTTTGCTACTGGCGCCAACATCCCTATGGATATCCATGCTGCTTTAGCATTAGCAGTAAAAGGCAAATCAGTGGCGATAGATATTGCTAGAGTCAATCATGATGCTTTTTTTATGAATATGGCCACGGGGGGGTTTGGCACTCGGATCACAACAGAAACGCCGGATGCTCTTAAGTCAGCACTGGGTGGCGCAGCTTATGTTATTAATGGCTTGTTGCGCCCTGACACACTAAAAACGGATACCTGTCGGATTGAAACAGAGCATTTTCATTGGGAAGGCGAAACTCTGGTTGTTGCTATCGGTAATGGAATACAGGCGGGTGGTGGACAACAATTAACCCCCGATGCATTAATCGATGATGGTAAATTGAATTTGCTCATCATACCCGCTCGCGATGTGATACCCGCTCTACTGACCAATTTGTTCAGCAATGATAAAAATCAGCATTTAATTGAAAAAACAACTCGTTGGGTAAAAATTTCATCGCCCCATGAAATGGTATTTAATTTGGACGGAGAGCCGCTTTCTGGTGAAACTTTCACCTTTGAATTACTACCTGAAGCGATCCACTGCCGGTTACCGCCTCAATGTGGCTTGTTATCTTAAATTTTATGATTAACATCCCCTAGACTTTTGTTAAATGGAGGAAGTCATGACTGATATCGCTAAGCTGTTAGGTTCCGAAGCTTCAACTCTTTTAGACCATCGTTGCCAAACTATCCCTCGTGAAAACCTTTATCTGCCTGGCTCAGATTTTGTTGACCGTGTGATGATCGATAATAACCGCCCCAATAGTGTACTTCGTTCAATGCAGACTTTATTTAACCATGGTCGCTTAGCTGGCACAGGTTATCTGTCTATTCTTCCCGTTGACCAAGGCGTTGAACACTCAGCCGCTGCCTCATTTGCTGCCAACCCGCTCTATTTTGACCCTAAAAATATTGTCGAATTAGCGATTGAGGCTGGTTGTAACTGCGTAGCCTCTACCTATGGTGTCTTAGCTGCCGTTTCGCGCCGCTACGCGCATAAAATTCCTTTCTTAGTCAAACTGAACCATAACGAAACCCTCAGTTACCCTACTCAATACGACCAAACCTTATATGCCAGTGTTGAACAAGCGTTTGAAATGGGTGCCGTTGCGGTCGGTGCGACTATCTATTTCGGCTCTCCTGAGTCTCGTCGCCAAATTGAAGAGATTTCTGCGGCATTTGAACGAGCACATGAACTCGGCATGGTAACCGTTCTATGGGCTTATTTACGCAATTCCGCATTTAAAAAAGATGGCGTTGATTACCACGCAAGTGCCGATTTAACGGGGCAAGCAAACCATATCGCGGCAACTATCGGTGCGGATATCGTAAAACAAAAAATGGCTGAAAATAACGGCGGCTATAAAGCGATTGGCTTTGGTCACACCGATGAGCGCGTGTATACCAAACTCACAACCGATAACCCAATCGACCTTGTTCGTTATCAATTAGCGAACTGTTATATGGGGCGTGCAGGTCTTATCAACTCAGGTGGCGCTTCTGGACAAAATGATCTGAGCGAATCAGTACGCACTGCGGTTATCAATAAACGTGCAGGCGGCATGGGGCTCATCTTAGGCCGTAAAGCCTTTAAGAAATCCATGCAAGAAGGTGTGGCATTGATCAATGCCGTACAGGATGTTTACCTCAGTAAAGACGTGACTATCGCTTAATTCGCCTCGCTTATGCCCTCATACGAGGGCATTTTCAATCTATGCATTACCACCATGCATGAAAATGGTGAACCGGCCCAATCCCCGACCCCACTTCTAAGCTATCTGCTTGCTCTAACGCCGCTTGTAAATAAGCTTTTGCTTCCGGAACAGTCTGTTGCCAATCCTTAAAGCGTGGCCTTAATGCAGCGAGTGCAGCAGACAATGTACATCCCGTACCGTGTGTATGACGAGTATTCACTCTTGGTGAGGTAAAACGCCATTCACCTTCTGAAGTTATTAACCAATCAGGGCTTTCACTGTCGCTAAGATGCCCCCCTTTCATCAAAACAGCTTGGCACCCCATATCCAGTAATCGATGCCCTTGACTTAACATTTGAGATTCTGTTTTGGCAGTGTGTTCACCTAATAGCGAGGCAGCTTCAGGTAAATTCGGGGTAATCAATGATACCAATGGCAACAGCTTTCGTCTCATTGCATCAACGGCATCAGGCTGTAGTAGAGGATCGCCACTTTTGGCAATCATGACCGTATCTAAAATCACATGAGGGATGTTGTACTGCTCTAAAGCCTGAGCAACGACCGCAATCACTTTCTGATTAAACAGCATGCCAATTTTAGCACTGTCAATGCGTACGTCACTGAGTACGGATTCAAGTTGTGCTGCCACGAACGTCTCAGGGAGTTCATGAACTGATTGAACACCACGGGTATTTTGCGCCACCAACGCCGTCATGACACTCGTGCCATAAGCACCAAGAGCCGAAAAGGTTTTTAAATCTGCTTGGATCCCCGCTCCACCCGATGGGTCTGTTCCCGCGATGGTTAACGCATTGATTCTCATGAAATCTCACTCCTAAGCACAACGTAAGGAGCGGTCTTATTGGAAGGTTTATCATTGACGCTTCCGACTTCCCTACGCTGGCATTATCCAGATCAGGTAATACGGGTGCTTCTCAGTCTTTATCGACGCCCCGAGCCAAAAATACTTATAGAGTATCGCATTTTTCCTTGCTACAAACCAGCCTATCCACCACTTGCTGACGCCTGTTATTCAGGAAAAACCGAATAATACTCGCATTAGTATCTAAATAATTAAGACTATTGCCAATATTAGTAAATATCAATTAATGCTGTTATATCGCACCTAGGTAATCTAAAATAATTAATGAGCACAATCATTTCGTGAGCAGTGATATTTTTGGCTCACTACCTCAATCTACAATATCCAAAACATGCATTAACCTGAGTCGGATTTACCATGAGAGTTAACAAAAAATTGCAGCAAGTTGTAGGGGCATCAGCCTTAATGATGACCGCCTTCTGCTTTGCTTCATCCCCTTCTACTGATAAGGAGTCTGAGGGGCTATGGGATAAATTTACCCGAAATGTCAGTACCACTTGGGATTCAAATCAATACGATATCTATGTTCCCGTTTTAACATGGCATAACCGCTTTACTTACGATAAAGAGAAAACCGATAGTTATAACGAAACCCCATGGGGATTTGGGCTAGGTAAATATCGCTATGATGAAGACAATGACTGGCATGCACTATATGCTATGGCATTCATGGACTCTCATAATAAAGTAGAGCCAATCGCGGGCTATGCTTATCAAAAAATGTGGATCCCTGGGGAACTAGACGGTTTTAAAATGGGGGCTGGCTTCACCTTGAGTGTAACCGCGCGTGATGATTATTATTACATCCCGCTGCCACTTCCTCTTCCATTAGTTTCTATGGAGTATGACAGATTAGCACTGCAAGCAACCTATATCCCTGGAACATATAACAACGGTAACGTGCTCTTTGCTTGGTTACGTTGGCAATGGTAATACCAACCTTTTATTAAGCACCTAAAAAAATAGCCAGTCACAACGCTCTGTCACTGGCTATTTTATTGTTTAAATGAAGTTATTCAGCAACTTTCCGATAAGTTAAATACCCGATAACGCCACCACCGCCATCTTTTGGGTGATTTACGCCATCCATCACATTGACTGTCTCAAAATCAAAAGGTGAAACACCCTCTAGGCAAGCCACATTGACCCCATATTGTTCAGGGTTTGAACGTCGTTGATGAAAGGTATAAATGCCACACATTGAGCAGAAAAAGTGGGCGGCTTGGCGTGTATTGAAACGATACTCCGTCAATTTATCTTTGCCTTCGATAATTTCAATACCTGATAACGGAGCAGAGACCGCAATTGCTCCCCTCATACGACAGTAGGAGCAATTGCATCTTCTTGCGGTATTCAATCCATCGGATAGTGTGACTTTGAATTTAACGCTGCCACAGTGGCACTGAGCAAACCGTGTATCCATAGTGTCTCCTATCAATGTATTGAATAAATTACACTAATTGATATGAGTGCTAATTAATTAGCTGTCGATGCCTTCTTTTTCGCCATTCCTTGTTTTTTCGCACCTGAGAATTGATAGCCAATCCACAGGACGCCTATCCATAATGGCATAATCAGTACAGAAATTCTCAAACTCTCCATCATCAAGATCACAATCAAGATCAATGCCAAGAAAGCGAGACACAAGTAGTTGCCGAACGGATACCAGATACTTTTAAACTTAGTTTCAATACCTTGCTTGTTCATTTGCGCTCTAAACTTTAAGTTAGAAATACAAATCATAATCCAGTTAATGACTAGCGTTGTCACAACTAATGACATTAAAAATACAAAGGCTTTCCCTTCCATCACAAAATTGATCAAGATACCTACCGAAGTCACAATACCTGAAACAATTAATGCCATAATAGGTACACCACCTTTATTGACTTTCGCCAGAAACTTAGGTGCATTATCTTGTTGAGCAAGGCCAAATAGCATACGGCTGGTACAGTATACGCCGCTGTTATAAACGGACAGCGCCGCTATCAACATAACCACATTTAATGCGTTGGCGACCAGAGCATCACCTAAATTATGGAAGATGATATAAAATGGGCTTGTATCGTTATCTAATTTAACCCATGGGTACAACAGCAATAAAATTAATATCGAGCCTATATAGAAAATCAAGATACGATAAACAACTTGGTTAATCGCTTTAGGAATGCTTTGTTCAGGTTTTTCAGCTTCTGCGGCGGTGATCCCGACCAACTCTAAGCCACCAAATGAAAACATAATAATAGCAAGAGCCATTAATAAACCAAGAAAATCGTTAGCAAAGAAACCGCCATATTCCCATAGGTTAGACAGCCCAGATTCTGAACCACCTCGCCCACTAAACAGTAAATAACAACCAAAGAGGATCATCGCAACAATTGCAACCACCTTGATTAAGGCAAACCAGAACTCAGTTTCACCATAAGCGCGCACATTAATAAAGTTGACCGCATTTACAACGATAAAAAAGACGATGGCAGAAACCCAAATCGGTAAATCAGGCCACCACCCTTGCATATATTTCCCCGCGGCAGTCAGTTCCGTCATCCCAACGAGGATAAACATAAACCAATAATTCCATCCGGAGAGGAAGCCTGCAAAGCCTCCCCAATACTTAAATGCGAAGTGACTAAATGAACCTGCAACAGGCTCTTGAACGATCATTTCCCCTAACTGGCGCATGATCAGAAAAGCAATAACCCCACATAATGCATACCCTAACAATACCGAAGGGCCTGCCATTTTGATGGTTGTTGCTATTCCAAGAAACAGCCCTGTGCCAACGGCACCTCCCAAAGCAATCAATTGGATATGCCTATTCTTTAATCCACGCTTTAGCGTTTGCTGCTCTTGCGCCATAACTTTACCCTTATCATCCTATGTACTTGCTTGTTATCTCTATTGATTGAGCTAAGCATACAAGTTTATTTGAATTTTATTATTAACACTACTGAAACACATACTCTGCCCTATCTTGAGCCTTTATCATATTAAATATTGATGTTATCTGATAAAGATGCGCAAGACGCACAGTATGGCGTATTAAAGGATAAAATCAAAACGGTAACAAGTCAGTTATTTGACATATTCCAAATATAAAATTTTCACCACCTTGGTCGCAAAGGCTATCCATGGCTAAAAGATATAAAAAAATACAGGTTATCACGATGCATACACCGATGATCAATTTGTATTTCAACAATACTCTCCCTTAAAAAAACAGCACCATAATTATTAATTATCAATAAATTACGGTAAAGCTAAGATAAACAGAATGATACTATTGGCGGATAGACTATGTTTTGATGCCAAATGTTACCTCAGCCATCAGAATAAAATTTGAGGAAAATAAGCAGTTCATGTCAATTTTCGTCTTTATGCTTATTTTTCCTACTCATTGCCAAAAATTGTGTTTAATTGGCTTTTTTTTCATCAATTTAATCGTAATACCGCACAAGCGGCCTTTGTCATGATCAAATGAAGTTGTGTATACTTCAGCTACCTTATTTAGCCCATTAGCTATTCGTGTTTATTTTTTAGCCTTACCAATAAATACTTAGCTAATCTCTAAATAAATGAAGCTGGGTAGATACGTTTATGCGAGATCGCTGTACCATGCTAAAAGGGGTATAAACTCGCCCTATGGGGTTCGGATGCAATCTGTTTTACTATTGTTTTCTATTACGTGATTGAGGAATAATGCTTTCGTTGACTCAATTCGACAAAACAGATGTATTTTGAACAAAAATCTAACACCAAAAGGTCAACGACCTCAGTAATTGAATCGAGATGCCACAAGACAACCACTTAGCACTTGTTGATGCTCTAAGCAAATGGATCGAAGAACATTTAGGTCGTGTTATCCATTTGGAAGAGCTTGCCGCCTACTCAGGCTACTCCCTCTGGCATATGCAGAAAATCTTTAAGGAAGTCACAGGGATTTCATTAGGTAAATATATTCGCCAACGTCGACTGGCGGGTGCAGTCAACCTATTAAGAAATAGCGATCAGTCTATTTTTGATATCGCCTTAGACTTTGGATTTGGCTCACAATCACATTTTACCTATATGTTTAGGAAGGAATACGGCATTACACCGTTTGATTTCAGACAAAATGTTGATATTGATTTAGATGTAAAGGAGCCACTGCATTTAACCCATAACGGTGAGTGAAGATGCCTTATTTGCGTTGAGGCCCCTCCCCCTACATCACCCAATGCCATAAGCCATTGTCACTTATGCCGTTTTATTTTCTAACTCAGTTAGGTTATCAATAAGCGGCAAAAATCATTTACTTAATCATTTTAAGATCGTGGCGAACGATAAAATGGCTCATGTTGCACCGGTTTCTCGTTATTGCTCTTTTTTAGCTAATTTACATTTTGTGTAAATAGAGTAAGGTATTTCAATAAAACATCATTAACCGGAGGCGTTGATGTCTATCAAACTGGTAGCGATTGATTTAGATGGCACTTTACTCAACTCTCAACACCAAATCACCCCTGCTGTTAAAGAGGCGGTTATTCAGGCAAAAAATAAAGGTGTCCGTGTCGTACTTGCATCTGGGCGGCCATTTTCTGGGATCTTCCCCTACCTTCAAGAACTTGGGCTAGATAATGCATCAGATTATTGCATCAGCAATAATGGTAGTGTGATACATCAAGCCAATGATGGTACCCATTTAATTGAAAACCTTCTCGATTTTGAGGATTACCAATATTTTGTTTCTCTCGCTAACGATGTTGGTGTGCATATGCATGCACTTGCACAAAACACCATGTTCACCGCCAACCGTCACATTAGCCATTACACCGTCCATGATGCTTATTTGACAAATACTCCACTCGTATATTGTCCAGCAAACGAAATGGATCCCAGTCTCAAATTTACTAAAGTGATGATGATAGACCAGCCTGAAAAGCTGAGCGTTGGGATCAGTTATATTCCTGAAGATACTTTTGAAAGTTATTCTCTCATAAAAACCAGCCCTTACTTTTTAGAAATCTCCAGTAAAACGGCAAGTAAAGGCGCAGCACTACAGCTAATTTGTGAAAAACTCGGCATTACACCTGATAAAGTCATGAGTATTGGCGATCAAAATAATGATATACAAATGCTGCAATACGCCAAATTTCCCGTCGCTATGGGAAATGCTATCGATAACGTTCGTGATATTGCAAAATTTGTCACTGCCACCAATAACGAAGACGGTGTCGCCGTTGCGCTAAATAAATTTATTAACCAACAATAATCTTTTTGGCAGTGATATTCACTGCCAATTAATCATATCTTACAGAATCAGACTACTTGTTTACCCATTCCCTTCCCTATTTCCCTACATTCAAAAGCCAAATGGATGACTAAAACCTTACTTAGCTTTCTAAATTTGATACTATCTGCCCCCTTAAAAATACTGTAATACTAAAATATTCATTGCAAAATATACATTACAAACAGGTAGTAACATGTTTTCGACTAAAGATATGGTAATTCTTGGGATGATGGTCTTCGCGCTATTTTTAGGCGCAGGAAACATTATTTTCCCTCCTATGGCAGGCTACCAATCGGGTACAGATTGGTTCAGCACATCGCTTGGCTTTATTATTACGGGTGTTATCCTGCCCTTTATGACTCTGGTTACCGTCGCCGTTAAAGGCCGTGGTGAGCGCCTGTCTGTGGATTTACCTAAGTGGGTTGCTGTCATTTTTTGGGTGGCGCTATACTTAATTGTAGGTTCAACCTTTGCGATGCCAAGGGTGACAAATACGGCTTTTGAAATGGGCTTCATTCCATTAGGTTTCATTGAAAAAAGCACCACCTCACACCTTACCTTTGCCTTGATTTTTAACGTGTGCTCTTTGTTCTTTATGCTTAAACAAGGCACGATGATCAGCGCAATCGGCAAGTTTATGACCCCAGCCTTGCTTATTCTATTGGTTGTGGTCGGGATCGCTGTGGTGGCAGAGCCATTATCTCCGATTAATGCACCAGTAAAACAATATGCCGATTATGCCTTTTTTGGTGGGGTAATTGATGGCTATCAAACCATGGACGTGCTATCTGCCATGGCCTTTGGTGGGATTGTCGCTCGTGCTTTAGCATCAAAAAATATCACTCAGCCTCGCCAAGTGGCTTTTATTACCATCAAAGCAGGCTTAATCTCTGTTAGCTTACTCGCTGCACTCTATATTTGCTTATTCTATCTTGGCGCAACCAGTGAACTTGTAGCCAATACAGCAACCAATGGTGGTCAAATATTCTCACGTTACGTGGATACATTATTCGGCTCAATTGGCACATGGATCATGTGTGGGATTGTCTTATTAGCTAGCATGACAACCCTTGTTGGCGTAACGAGTGCTTGTGCTGACTACTTTGCGACTTTCCACCATCGCTTAGGTTACCGTTTTTGGGTGGTTTTTTTCACATTGCTGACCACCATTGTCTCTACTTTCGGCCTAGACACATTATTAAGAGTGACTATTCCTGCGCTATTAATGATCTACCCATCTTCGGTCACCATTGTATTCCTGCAATTTGCAAGACGTTATATGGCTGCACCAAGAGTCACTTACGGTATTACTATCGCTGTTATCGTCTTTATGAGCCTATTAGATACATTAAATAATATGACGTTGCTAAGTGATAATGTGAAGGGCTTCCTTGTTTCAAACTTACCACTATTTGAACAAGGTATGGGCTGGTTAATACCGGGGGTTATCGCTTTCATAATTTCACTGTTTGTTGGCAACCTCTTTTGCAACAAAACCGTGCAATTAACCGATGAAAAAGCATAATTAATTACCAACGATAGCGCCCTACTTTATTGGGCGCTTTTTACCTTAGATGGCCGCCGAGTTGCAAGAAAGCAGATAATCGACCCAAGAGTTACCATTACCACTCCTTGCCAAAAACCTAATGTCAGCGCAGTGCTTAATAGAATTGACGAAAACGCCGTTGATATGACAGGTGTAAAGTAAGATAACGTACCTAATAAAGCGACATTGCCTCGGATCACAGCGAGCGTCCATAACGCATTCGCACCGCCTGTTGCTAAGGATGCCACTAACAGCAATGTGATACTGTGCCATGAAATATTGAATTGCTTATTAGGTTCAAACACAAAAAGTATCCATAACCCTATCGCAGTGAGTAGAAAAAATAGCACCATTCCATTATGCCCCCCAGAAATACGCTTAGTCACATTGCTATATAACGCCCAGAGGACAGCTCCAATAAAAACGAGTAAATAACTTAATGGGTTACTTGAAATATTATCCGCAATTACCGCAACTGAAATAGGTTGATCACCCGAAATGACCCATATTAACCCAGCAAATGCTAACAGTAGCCCAATACCAAGCAATAGAGTAAACCGCTGGCGATTAAACAAAACAGCTAATGCTATCGTAAAGCTGGGCCATAAATAATTCACCATCCCTAATTCAATAGCCTGTTGTCGGTCTTTTGCCAACCCCAGAGCTAATACAAAACACATTTCATAACTAACAAAGAGTAATGTTCCCCAAATTAAGTAGCGCTTAGGATAAGCACGAATTTTGGGAAACCCCATAAATACAACCAGAATGGCAGTACCAAGGCTATAAATTAATGCGGCTCCACCAACAGCACCAAAGTTTTCACTCGCACTTCGCACTAAACCAACAATCGTACTCCACAGTAAAATAGAGACTACGCCATAAAATGTTGCTGCATGTTGCCCTAATTTCATTGTTTACTCAATTTAACCGTTAGTTTTGAATTTATGAGAAAAACCTTAAAGCTCAGCCTATTAGAAAGCAAGTATTATTGATAACCTTTATTAAATTGAGTGAAAATGGGCTAGCTGACATCGGCGTCAATAAAAGGGAAATAAGAGCCAGCCAGAATGACATGACTCTTATTTTTATGATGATTAAATAGATTTTTGCTTATCCCACTGGGCTACATTTTCCTTATCCCAAATCCCCTCTTCTACCTGCGTTTTTAATTCAGGGTGCTGAGCAATATCAAATGTAGGAATTTTTCCTGCTTTCCTTTGCAAGTTATAATCTTTGGTTAATTTAAACGCGATACCAGACAGTAGCAAGATGGCAATTAAATTAGTAATTGCCATCAGCCCCATCGATAAATCCGCCATTTTCCATATCAATGGCATCTCGGCTAAGGCACCAAACATCACCATGCCTAATGCAGCTAGGCGCAAGATAAGCAAACCTGCGGTGTGATTATTTTCTAAGAATATCATATTGCTCTCTGCGTAAGCATAGTTGGCAATAATTGAAGTGAATGCAAAGAAAAAGATTGCGATTGCGATAAAGGTTGACCCCCAACTTCCCACGACAGATGACAAGGCCTGCTGCGTTAATTCAATTCCGCTGATTTTATCCATTGGGTTTTCAAGTACACCAGACGAGAGAATAATGATCGCCGTCGCACTGCAAATAACAATCGTATCCATAAAAACACCCAGCATTTGCACATAACCTTGTGAAGCAGGATGTGGGGGATATGGAGCGGCAGAAGCGGCTGCATTCGGTGCAGACCCCATCCCCGCTTCATTCGAAAATAACCCGCGCTGGATACCTTGAGTCATCGCTTGAGCAACACCGTAACCAATTGCCCCCCCTGCCGCTTCCTGTAACCCAAAAGCGTTGCGGATAATCATCATAAAGACGTCAGGTAAGCGTTCAATATGATGTCCAAGTACCCAAAATGCTAGCAGTAAATAAGCCAATGCCATAATAGGAACGATTAGCTCAGCAACCTTTGCAATTGATTTTAATCCGCCAAAAATAACAACACCACTCATCACCACAAGCGCAATGCCAACATATAGAGGGTTAAAATCAAATGCTACAGCAGTTGCTTGTGCAATTGAGTTTGCTTGAACGGCATTGAATACCAATCCAAATGCAATAATTAAAAAGATGGAAAATAACACGCCCATCCAACGGCGGTTTAACCCTTTTTGCATATAGTAGGCAGGACCGCCTCGATAATTTCCTTGGTCATCTTTTGTTTTGTACAATTGAGCGAGGGTTGATTCAATAAATGAGGTTGCCATCCCTAACATCGCAACCACCCACATCCAAAAAATGGCTCCAGGGCCTCCTGCCGTTATCGCAATGGCAACACCGGTTAAGTTCCCTGTTCCCACCCGAGCCGCTAAGCTGGTACACAATGCTTGAAAAGACGATATCCCTGCTTTATCGGCTTGATTACTATTTTTTAAAACACCAAACATATGACCAAAATGGCGAAACTGAATAAATCCTGTACGAAGTGTAAAGTAAACACCTACGCCAAGTAATAAATAGATGAGGAGCGACCCCCAAACAATGTCGTTTAGATAATTTACGATTTCTACCAAACCATTCCCCTTACTTTATTATATGTAAATAAAGATCGCTGTATAATTAATGATAATCTTTGTAATGTTTCATCTCACCAAGCACCCTTTCGATTATAAGAAACCAATCCCTAAACGTGCACAATGAAATACAAAACAAAGAGTCATAAAACTATATTTTTTTATCTTCCGTGTAAAACATTTTTTAAGTTTAAATTTTGAGATTGATATTTGTTATATAAACACCTAATATAAAGATGTGTACTAGATAATACTTTTTATTTAAAATCAACAAATTAAATACACAACAAGAGTGAAATCATAAAGTTAATCATTTGATTTTATGATATTATCGCTCTATTCACCAACTTGGTTATATAATAATCAAAATTTTATATTATTCCCTTTTATAAATACATATTTCTTTATTATTAATAATTCCTGCTCTACTAATAAAATGAATAATTTAATTTCACCAACATATTCAGTTTATTATTCAATAAATTTATCGCCTTATATTAAGAGTGAATACCCTCAAACTGTTTATTAAACAAGCAAATAGAACATTTAAAAAAAACATCATAAAAAGAGCATTGAAAAATGATTATTGCTTCTATTTATACATCACCATAAAATTTACAATTAAATCGAAACCCTATTTAAGGTTAAAAAATGAAAATCACCATTAAAATCTCTGATGATGCTGTATCCCAAAGCCTTTATGACGCATTTGCTTCAGAACTAAGAGCAAGGGTATTAGAAGTTTATCCAGGTAGCGATCTCTATATTATTCATGATACTGGAGCAACTACATTTGAAACTTCTGGTTTTCATGATGACAAAGAAGCTCATATCGTTCTTCATGAATTAGTTGAAGACGTTCTCCATCATGGGCATTGGTCAAAATAATTATTCGCCTATGTTTTAGCCAGCCTTTACTTATATTCATTAAATTAAAGGCTGGTTACTCTCTCCTCCTCCATCTCTCCATAGTGGCAATTGCTGATCAAGATCATATTTGTTACAAATAAGCTAATCTTAGTCACAAAACCGCTTTTCTTATTACCGTTATATGATAAATTATATAACGTAATTTTCATTTACATTGCTTTTGCTCAATATGGCAGCCAGTGTTTTTACTGGCTCTTTTTTTGTTTCAAAATGCGAAATAATACTTAGGACACCCTCTTTTCGGCCTATTCTGCTATAGTCTCTGTCTATTATCCGATAAAGTTAAAATTCATTTAGTGTAAAACTAGAGGTACTGCCATGAAACGTCTTTTACTTGCTGTATGCTTTACACCGATTATCGCACTAGGCGCTAATGAACCACTAAATATTAGCCAAACTGCCATTGATTATTGTGATATTACAGGCCAAACACTCAATGATGCCTATCGTTCAGATAAAAGCAGCAACGAATTAGCAGCAGATGCACTTACTCAGCTAAAAAGTAAAAATGTTGATCTCGCTAAATTAGAGACAAACGAAGCTGATTTACAAAAGAACTTGGCTGTTGTCATTAAAACCATCCGCGATAATAAAGGTAGCTTTAAGAGCCAGGACGAATTCGCGAAATCGCTAAATGACTCAATCTCCGCTTGCAAAATCCAAACTGAGCTTCTGTTGAACAAAACGAAATAAGCATCAATCTATAAAAATGTACCCAGTCTCTATCGAAACTGGGCACATTCTATTATCTCATGAGCTGTTATGGTTGCTCTTTTTGGCATATCGTCTTGATAGAGGCCTGAATGTCCTCGTTATCGCTCAACAATAACTGATTCTTCCCTGAAAATTGCCCGTCACGAATATCAATATTAGCAACAAAAAGTAGTGCACGACCATCATTACCGACCTGATATGTGCCGCATACGCCTACACTTTCACCTTCTTTGTATTGATTCCGCTTAACAACCTTAACGTCATTGAAGTTCACAGGTTGCTGTGAGGCGAGTTTATTTTCGACCAATTGCTGAGCCATTTTTTGAATGTCGGAGTCATGAATTGCTGTAACATATTGATATACAAAGCCAGCAATAATAATCAAAATGACGATAAACAGTTTGGTTTTTATACGTTTCAATACATAATCCTTCTTGGCATTTAGCTAGTCAGACTAATTATAACGATATTAACTTGTTTTATGTGAACAAAATGAGCCAAGTTCGCTAAAATTTGATTTATTGGTGAATACAACAAGCGTGTTCTATAAGCCGTTATTAAGGATATCTTATCTTTTATTAATTAACTTATAATATTGTCAATTTAATTAATTTTTCATTCAATATAATATTCCATCACATTAATTTGATATTTAATTTTTATATTTTTTCATTATTCATTAATAAAAAAAACGTTTTCTAATTTCACTCATAATATTATAATTGAGAAATGATTATCATTTAAATATGGGAATAGAATGAAAGAGAGGATCGTAAAAAATCTTGTTGAGCTTACTTATGGTACTAACAACGATGTAAAAATAGCGGCAATTAATGCTTTAGGTGATTATAAATGTTCAATCGAGCAAGAAGACGCTATTGATAGATTGTTAGTTTTATGTGACGATTATAATAAAGAGATTGCCGTCGCTTCAATTAGTTCATTGAGTAAATTAGCGAAGTTTTTCTCTGATCTATAACGGTAGCATGCCATAACCAATTTAACCCGTGCCAATCAACATAAAAATTACTTACAAATCAATTAATTGCGATTGAAAGAAGAAGCATATTCAAAATACCAATATATTTATTACGTATTACTGCCTATAAAAAATAAAAATAGTTACTTTATTTTAAAGATCAATACAACTTTTTTTCATTGTGAAGGAAATAAGAGTAGTTAGTGATGAAACTATGATATATCTCTTTATTTAGGTAAATAACATTGAAATAATAAATAAAAGAGCCAAAATAATTATTAGTCGGTACCCAACAGGAGTATAAATATGAATTATTTAAAGCCTCTTTTTATTTCAGCAAGTTTATTTGCCATTAGCTTTTCTTCTTTCGCATATAACGATAATAATTATTGTGATGGTGCTTGGCATAAAAATGGTTATCACAATCAGCAACAATATAATGACCGCCCTTGTGATAATAACCGTCACTACAACGGTTCTGGACGTCACTATGGTCGCCATAATGGAGCTATGCAATATTCAACGTCAATTCAGACAACTCAGCCAGATGAGACCCTGAAAAAAATTGCAGCTGATGCGCCAAAGGGAGAAAGTGGTAAACAATACGTTGTTCGAGTCTCCGTTATTGAAATTTCAAACAATAATACCCCTCAACAGCGATAAACGAATTAGGGCAGTTAACACTGCCCTACAACTCACATCATCAAACGACCTACGAGATAAAAATCATATACCGATAGGCTGATAGCCTTGCCATTCAGGCTTAAAATGCTCACCGTCTGGCTGAGGGATAAGGTGAATATAATAATTGCCAATTTGATCCAATAAGAGACAATCATCAACATCCTTTAAATTGTCTTTATGCTGCTGTTGGCAATTAACTAATAATGCATTAATCGCTTTTTGCTTTGCTTCCGCCGCCGATTCAGCAACGAATAGATCAAACTCATGCAGTTCGGCCAGAGTAGATGGCTGATACCCTCCAACATTAATAAAGTATAGCCGCTGTGTCGTTAAAGAAGGCTCCTGATGTAGTTCGATTTTAAATCCATCCACCCAATTAATCGTTGCATAGCCGTCGATATGGATCTTATCCTTATCGCCAAACCAAGCTTCCCGCAATGCAGGCCAAGCATCTGTCGGTTTTTCGGCTACAACGAATTGAATATCATGAACTTCTATATTTGACTTCCCTGCATTGCCACCAACATAAAACATAAATAACTTCATTTTATCATCCAAATTATTATACAACCTTCGATATGTAATTCATTATACAACCATTGATGTATGAAAAGAAATTTTTTATCACAACAAACCATAAATTCTGAGTGATTATTTATATTTATCAATATATTAAAGTAATAATTAACCTGTATTTTGCTTAAAGTCCGATCTTAACAAAATGAATAAATAATCACTTGTGATAAATAATTATTTACAACAAATCTATTTTCAGTAATCTAATGATTACTATTTTTTTGCAAGGAAACACCATGGATCGTCGTTCTTTTCTAAAAACAAGCTCAGCCGTTATGGGCGGATTAGCTGTAAACTCTCTTTTCAATCAAGCTATTGCGGAAACAAAAACGCAATTTTTGCTTGATGCGCAACACCCTTTGCTGCTTAATTTTAATGAAAATTCACTCGGCATGTCGCCAAAAGCAAAAGATGCCGTTATTGCCGCTCTACCCGGTTCATTCCGCTATCCTGATGATGCTAGAGCTGACCTAATTGCAGCACTAGGTAAACACTATGCCTTGACCGACAAGCATGTCACATTGGGAAATGGCTCTTCAGAAACCATCCAAGCTGCCGTTGCGATGCTAGCAGCAAAAGCACGCCAACAAAATCAAGGACTTCAACTTATTACGCCCGACCCAACATTCAATTACGCCGAGTTATATACTCAATCATTTGCAGGTAAAATCACTAAAGTTCCGTTAAAAGAAGATTTGTCATTCGACCTAAAAAAAATGGAACAACTTGCTGATGAATTTGATGGGTTATCAATCATTTATATTTGTAACCCAAATAACCCAACGGCGATGATCACACCAGCAAGCGAATTAAGCGAATGGATGCATAAATCTTCAGATAAACAATTTTTCATCGTAGACGAAGCCTACGCTGAATTCGTTGAAGACCCGAAATTTATCAGTGCCATTGAGCTTGTGAAACAGGGTAAAAATAACCTTGTTGTCACTCGCACCTTTTCAAAGATTTTTGCGTTAGCAGGACTGCGTGTTGGTTACGGTATCGCAACCCCTGAAGTTATTGCTGCCATTGATGCGTTTTTACCTTTAGATAATACCAATACGGCTGGCGCCGTTGCCGCTCTTGCTTCTTTGCAGGATAAATCATTTATTGCATATAGTCTGAAATCCAATAACTTATCTAGAAAAATCGTTGAAACCGCATTAGATGAACTCGGTATTACCTATGCCCCTTCACAAGCGAATTTTATCTTTCATAAAGTTAAAGGTGATGTCAAAACATACCAAAAAAGAATGGCCGATGCGCACATTATGGTTGGACGTGAATTTCCACCAGCAATGGGTTGGAGCCGTTTAACGCTAGGTACCCCCGAAGAGATGGAGCAATTTGTTATTGTATTAAAACAGTTCCGCGAGAAAGGTTGGGTATAGTCGCTCGTCTCTCCCCTATATTTAAGACAGGGGAGAGACATATTTAAGCCCTTAAAATGGGCCTTTGAAGATAAAAAAGGCGCCCGCAAAGATCAAAATAAAGCCAATAATATGGTTTATCGAAATACTCTCCCCAAGATAAAGCACAGAAAACACCACAAAGACACAAAGTGTGATAACTTCCTGCATCGTTTTTAATTCAGCTGCACTATAATATTGATGCCCTAGCCGATTGGCTGGAACCGCAAAGCAATATTCTACAAATGCAATTAACCAACTGAAAAAAATGATGCTATACAGTGGTTTATCTGTAAACTTTAAGTGTCCATACCATGCAAACATCATAAAAACATTTGAAATCACTAATAATAAAATAGGATAAGATTTAGCAAGCATTTTGGTTAACGTTGAGCAGATAATTTTGACCATTATGAGATCAAAACAAATAAAATTCATTAGAATTTATTTTTCACTCTCACTATCGACACTGCGGATCCTTATTGGTAAAACCACCTGCTATATTCATCAATAAATGAAGAGATTTTGAGGAATCGTATTATGATCCAGTACCGATTAATGGAAATAACGGATTGTGAAAAAGTTGCCCAATTGTTGCAAATTAACGCACAATCACAAGGTGGTGGGTTATTAGGTGAGTACCCTTTAGGTAAAGTTAAAGGGATGTTTGCTAGCGCAAGTCATACCGTTGTAGCCTATGAAAATGGACATATTGTTGGCGTCGTTTTTAGTTTTAGCCCTCTCGCTAAAGCCCTCCCTGCATTGGCGCAATATATCACCCAACACTTTGCCCCCATTATAGAAAATAATTGGTTTTACGGTCCCGTATGTATTGATACTGCATATCGAGGGAAAAGTATTCTTAAATCCCTGTATGACACGATATGTGCTAAACAGACCGGTCAACCCGTCGCATTTATTAATAGTAGTAACATACGCTCTTTAAAAGCACATCAGAAATTAGGTATGCAGAAAATTGCTGAATTTACCTTCCAGCATATTCTCTACTATTTAGTTAAACCATAAACCATCATAGCGCTACAGTTCCATTTTCCACAATACCCCCATTAAATGTACCAAGTAGTACATTTTTGTTTTCATTCCTCGTTTCTTACGTTACATTAGTAAAATAACGTTTTGAGGAGTTCTTTTTATGACTGATTTTTTAGCCGCTAATCAAAAAGCATGGGATAAGCAAGCTTTACTGCAACAGCCTTGGTCAATTCCCGTTGACTCTCCGACCATTGCAAAAGCAAAACAAGGTGAATGGCAAGTTCATTTGACGCCTTCGCCATTACCTAAAGCGTGGCTTGGCGATATAAAAGGGAAAAAAATTCTATGTCTAGCCTCAGCAGGAGGGCAACAAGCCCCTGTTTTATCTGCTGCTGGTGCTGATGTCACTGTTTTTGACCTATCAGATAAACAATTAGAACAAGATAGACAAGTTGCTATTCGTGAGAATTTAAAACTAGAAACTATTCAAGGTGATATGCGAGATCTACACGTATTCCCAGATAACCACTTTGATCTCATTTTCCACCCTATTTCTAATCTTTATATACCGGATGTAAATCCTGCTTGGCGTGAATGTCATCGTGTTTTAAATACACATGGCAGACTACTATCCAGCTTTTTTAACCCAATCGTTTTTGTCGGTGACCGTGACCCACAATATAAGGAGCAACAAATAATTAAGCCGACTTATAAAATGCCTTTTTCTGAAATAGAGGCATTAACCCAGGAACAAATCCACTTGAAACAGCAAAATCAAGAAGCTTTTGTTTTTGGTCATTCATTAACCGATTTAATTGGTGGACAAATAAAGGCCGGTTTTCAGCTCGCTGGGTTTTATGAAGATTGGCAACCTAACCCTCGATTTGTTATTGACCATTACCTGCCGACTTTTTTAGCGACATTTGCGATTAAAACCGCCTAGTCATTTAGAAATGATGAAAGCTGATTTTTTGATAAATCAGCCTGCTTGTTTGGCTGGCAATATTTTTCCCATACAAATTCAAATTGTTCTATTGGGATAATGTCATCAATTTCTTCAACAAAAGGAATGGATACCATCGTGTTACCTGACGCATTTTTATGGGAGCGCACGATAAACCGTTTAAAGCCATAGGGTAACTCATTTTTAAACCCAAATACTTCACCACAATAATAACCCGTTTCTTCACCATCCTGGGTTTTATTCAGCACATGGTAATTAACATTTCGATACTTAGCCGCCGTTGGGTAAGCGAGAAAATCTTCTACTGAGTTTTCAATTTTCTTTTTAGTGTCGAATTCTGATACTTGAGCGATATTCGTCATAATACCCGCAATATAAGCACCACCAACCATAAGCAACAGAACTAGGCTTCTTAATAACATTTTTACCACAGCGATTTTTTATAAAACGTACCTAATTACTATATTGAAATTGTAACAAAATGCGACAAATAAGTGAGCGCAGAATGAATTATTTGCATTAAAAAATAATTATTCCTGATAAGTAGATATATAACACTGTCTTTTGTGAATTATTGATACATTCTCCAGAGGTAGATCAATATCGCCGCTGAGAGACACCAGACAACCGTCGCAGACCCTAAACAAAACCACGCTGAAAATTTTGTGGCGAGCCAATAGACTGTCAGTAAATACAATAGATATGGAATTAATGACCATATACCAAATAATGCGGTCTTACGTAGTGCTAATGCTCCCTGCTCTTGAACAATGATCACATGGGCGATCAAGGCAAATGTTGGGAACAAAGGTACTAAACCTGCTATATAAAATGTCTTACTTTTTGATAGTAAAGCAATAATTAAAACGGCTAATGCCCCTAATGAACACTTTAAGAACAATGAAAGCATAGTGGTATCTTATTATTTAATAACATTAACAGTTATATTATCTCTAAATATAAAAAAGTAATCAGTTATTTTTTTGCTTAGGTATATTGCTGTGCCGCCAAAAAATAATCATTATGAAACAATAAGTTAATTTCAATTCCCTCGATTAAGCCCTCGTTATATTTCGGTTAGCATTCAGTTTGAATATAAAGTATACGCATTTCCTGCCGATACCATTAGGGAATACCTACACCTGACTTCTGTATGACCACCATAAGGTGTGTAGCAAATCACTTAGCGATTTGATCATCACCTTATATCAAATAAGTCGTTTATTTGTACGTGTTGAAACATGTTACCGACAGTATGTAAGGAAATAATAATGATGTTCGCGACTTCACAAAAAACTGATTCCCCTTTTTCCCGGTTCTCATTTTCAGGTCTTAAAACAACAACTCTCATTTGGATATTATCTGGATTACTGATCCTACTATTACTCTCTTCATGTTGGTTATTTTTTAGTTATCTTAAAAATTATCAAACGGCACTAGAAAGACTAGATGATATTTATCAAGAGCAGTCTGCACTAAATGATACATGGCAATCTCTTTTACAGGCTCGAAATACCTTAAATAGAGCCAGCTCAAGACATTTGTTAGTGATAAACAAAATGCAAACTGCTAATACTGATATTGATAGTTTAGTTCAACAATTTCAGGAGAAGATGAATAAAACCGAATCACAATGGGCAACTTTTACAGAATTAACACAAAATAAAAACGAATTAGCATTTAATGAGTTACAACAAAGCTATACTCAATTACATTCAGCGTTAATGGAACTATCTCTATTTTTAGTTCAAGGAAAAACTTATGAATTCTTAAATCAACCTACACAAGGTTTTCAAGATACTTTCGAACAAAATTTCAATTATTATCATCAGCAGTTAAATCAGGGTTATCATGATATCACCGCGGCAAGCGAAGAATTGTATCGCAAAAGTCTGATTGGTATTATCGCGGTGATCATTAGCCTAACATTGGTAACCTTACTCGTACGTTTAGTTCTACAACATTTATTTATTCGCCCTCTTAATCAAGTCATTGATGGCATAGAAAAAGTCAGTCAAGGGGTCCTTCACCATCATTTTGACAATAAAGGGTTAGCAGAAATTAAACTGTTGAAACAGCATGTTTCGAATATGCAGAGTAAGTTAATTAATATCGTCAAAAATATCTATTCTAATACCCATACTATCAAAGATGAGATCGGTGATATCACTCAAATGAATCAGGACCTATCTATTCGTGCAGATCAACAAGCTGCTGCTATTGTGGAAACGGCTGCAAGTATAGAGGAATTAGATTCATCCTTTAAACTTAATAGCGCCCATACTCATGAATCCTGCCAACTAATGGCACAGAACGGCATTACTATTGATAAGAGTAGTGAACTTATTTCTGACGTCGTTGAGAACATGGATGATATCGTCGATTTCTCTAAAGAGATCAGCAAAATCACATCAACCATTGATAATATTGCCTTTCAAACTAATTTATTGGCTTTAAATGCCGCAGTAGAGGCCGCCCGAGTTGGCGAGCATGGCAAAGGTTTTGCTGTTGTTGCAAATGAGGTACGTGAGCTGTCGATGAGCTGTAATCAAGCATCTAAAGAAATCAAAGTGCTGATTGATAATTCAAATGAAAAAATTCATCACTGCTTCCAATTAGCCGCTGATGCTAACGATAATATTGTGGCTATCGCAAGAAGTACCGCTAATATTAATGAAATGATACAGAACATCTCGCATGCGTCTAATGAGCAGACTCATGGTGTTGGACAAATCCATATTGCAATTAATGAACTCGATAACACCACCCAAGCGAATGCGGCAATGACGAAAGAATTGCAAGGTTCATTACAATCCTTAAAAACTCAGTCTGAATTACTTGAGGAGATCATTGCGACCTTTCACATTGAACCTACCTCTACACCAACCAAATCGCATAACCAAGAATAAGCCATATTCGTCCAAACAAGGTAGTTACTCAGTAACTGCCTTTACGACTGTCTATAAAAGCATTTTTAATTGGATATTCATTGCTTTTTGTCTGATATAACAGTAAGACTAATTAGCTATTCACCAATTAAATAATGAGTAAAAATGACAATAAAAATATCTGTACTTGTTGATAACAATACCCTTATCGATAGCTACTTTTGTGGTGAGCCAGGTGTTTGCTACCATATCGAAGCTGATGGCCATAAAATTCTTTTTGACACTGGTTACTCCGATATTTTTATCGATAACGCACACACATTAGGGATAGACCTTGCTACGATCACTGATTTAGCCCTGTCTCACGGACATAACGACCATACATGGGGACTGAATCATTTAATACAGCACTACGATAGACGTAATTGCTATTTTCCACAAAAGATCCGCTTGATTTACCATCCAGATGCACTTCTTCCAAAGCAATTTGACACCAAAGTGATTGGTGCCAATATCCCCAAAGATGTATTAAAGGCTTATTTTGATAACTATGAAACAGATAAGCCGTTTTACCTTTCCGACAATGTTATATTCTTAGGGCAGATCCCGAGAAATAATACTTTTGAAGGGAAAGAACCTATTGGAACGACGATTAATGCAGACCATCAAACTATTGATGACTATGTTTGGGACGATAGTGCATTGGCAATAAAAACCACGGAAGGGTTGATTATAGTTACCGGATGTTCGCATTCAGGTATTTGCAATATTGTTGAATATGCAAAACAAGTGACAAAAATAGATAAGATAGTGACAGTCATCGGCGGTTTCCATTTACAAGAAGCCTCTGATGAGGTTTTAAATCAAACTGGGCACTATTTTAGCCAACTTAATGTCGATCAAATACATCCCTGCCATTGTACGGATTTAGCGGCTAAAATTCATCTTTCCAAGTTTGCAGCCATTAAAGAAGTTGGCGTTGGATTAGTGTTAACTTACCCTTCATAATTAAATCAAATTGAGTGACGATAAAAATCTTTTTCGTCACTCTTTATGTTTTTCAGCGAAATAACAGTAAAAAAGTCACCATTGCAACATGGCGTTAACATGATTGACTTATTTTCAATGTTTTTAGTAATTTAATGATAGTGCTATAATTAAACTCGAGAGCCAAGGTCACCATCTGCTTTTTCACCAGCAATCATGCGTGTTAATTCTTCACAACGCACGATTTTCCCTTCAGATAAATGGAAGCAGGCAAATACTTCAAATTCACTAACATCTCCGCTCTTTTTCTCAGCATGTGCAATATGTTGGGTATGTACACAGTCTTGCCCTTCGGCAATGGATTTTATGGTAATACTAATATTATTCGTGGCCTCTTTTAATACCTTAAGATGCGCAACAAATTCTTCATAATTAATTTTTTTACCGTCGACAATTTGTATGTAGTTTGGCGAAAAATATTGTTCAATCACTTCCTCTGAACCAATCTCTTTGCCAAGCACATCCGTTAGAGCTTGTTCAACAAATTTTATCTTATTCATTCTTTATCCCATTTAGTTTATATATCATGATTTGATAGATATCTTGGCATCGACGTGTTATTTCAAGCTTACCTTTAAAAATTATCATAAAATACCTAGAAACAGATAAAAAGTGCGAACAAAAGCCGACAAAAAATATTTTATTGTTTATGGTTTTTAGCCTTTTACGGAAGGATGATATAATAATTCGGCTCACACATTTATTTGAGGGTAAACAGTCGGTTCTATGACCGCCATTGAAGATAAGTTAACTCAAAACATAATAAAACAGGGCTTCACTAGATATGAAACCCTTTAATTTAACCTGAGCTTATTTTAATTTACTGTTACACAACTCTTGTAGCCGATTAATAAAGCGTGCAACATGGAAGCCATCACAAACTGCATGATGAACCTGTACTGAGAGCGGCAATAACAGTCTATCCCCTTCTTGCTGATATTTTGCCATTGTTATAATGGGTGCAAAATAATCGGTAAAATTAGCAACATTTAAATTAAAGCTATCAAAATTAACCCAAGGTAATGCTGAAATATTTAAATGATTTTCTGGTGTTACCCCTTGAGGAAATAATTTGGTATCACTTTTATAACGTTCCATTACCGATAAATAATTCACCATAAATTGATCAATATCGGATGAGTATGGGCAACTCAGTGCTGAAAATGTCTCTGTTTCTTGATGGAATACGGTGAATTGTGGGTCGACTGAATCCCATACGATCAATTCATCATCTTTTATCGCCATTCTCAACTCATCAAATTGATTCACGGCCTGAGCAATCAGATAGATCATTACCGGATAAAACTTATACGCTGAATCATCCAATGACTTTTTTAACGTCGTGATATCAATTTTGCTTGTTAAGCTAAAACCACATGGTAAACGATGCCGATAAAACTCAAAATGCTCACGGCGAACCCAATTTTTTACATCAAATTTTGTATAGTTCATAACATATCCCTTCTGAATTTTTATTTACTAAATGACTTTAATCAGAAGGGCATTCTCTCTGTCTGGATGGATAACATTTTCCCTCCACTTTTAGCTCAAAATACGATAGGTAATAATAATAGCAAAATTCTGCACAAACACTAAACCCTAACTAAAAACATCCATCATATTTCTAGCATGTCTAAATGATCCCGTCATTTTTATCGCTGTTGCTCACTATAATCAGCTACATTTCCCGAGTAATTCGCCTTAAGAAGCGGGTTATCTGTAGCAAAAGAGAATATAAATTGTTACTACCAATACGATAAGAATAACTATACTAAAAATTATCAAGGTCATCCTTTCTTCATTATCAATCTGTTTTGCTATTACCTCTGGCTTCTCTATTTTCTCCATTTCACGTTGATACTTTGTTACTGAGTGCTTCTTTGCTTCCCTGCTTTTATCAAACAGTGACAAAATAATAACCGGAAGGATAAGGACCAGAGCAATAAAACCGATAATGATTGAGAATGTAATAACAATTAGCCCATCCATAAAATTCCTGTTATTAATATGTTATTGTATTACTTTTATACCAATACAAACCAACAAATATTTTTATATCTTCCCCATATATTTTTTTCTAAGCTCTTCAATACTAGGTCTATCACTTTTGTCTTTTGGTAAATTAATTATGGATCCATGCAGCACACTATATACTGGGTCAATATTCAAATCATCGGAAATTTCCACTTCATAATTACTATTGATCTTTAATAGGCCTAAATCAAATAATGTATGTATGTCCGCCCTAAGTAAAATCCCATTGTTAACAATATCTCCTTGACTTCCTGACTTTGAAAAAGGATTAATATGAGCAGCTTCAAGTAACTCCTGAATAGAGCATCCAGTAACTGCACATTTTCCTTCATAAGCATAGAGTAGGCTTTGCCGAAATTTTCGTTGCCCTCTACGATATAAAATAGATCGAGTTACATATTCCGGTAATGACTCATGATGATTAGTATCAGAAGTGAGATGTGTATTTACTGCTGTCCTAATACTTGTTTTTTGCTTAATTTTACATCCATTATTATAACTACTTAGTATCGAAATAGCATCATTTATAGATACAACCAAATGATTTAATAAACTTTCCTCATCTTCTTTTGTAGGTTTTACTTTATAGTAAAATGACATTGGATTATAAAAAACATTGTTATACTTTGTTCCATCCCCCTTACCATCCACATTTAACCCCGAAAATTTAGTATATTTAGACTTTCTGATTACCGTATCTAAACCTTTCGGATTTGTTTTTGACTCAGCACAACCGACAACTGCCCCCTTTCCTTCCTTATCAAAACATATAGCGACATATATCCCATTGGAAACTTTCTGATTTTCAGGCAACAAACAAACATGCCATACTACAGGAAAATTACCTGCTCCTTTTGATATTTCTATAGATATTTTATTTAAAAACAATTCTTCAGAAAGTTGTTCCTCAATCTTATTTTTAAAATCATTTAATAATTTCTTAACTTTATTAGCTTCAGTTGAAGATGTTTTAAAAATATCCCCATATGTATCCTGCCTATATTCACAAATTCTATTCAATACATCGTAAAGCATTAAAAACTCTCCTTTATATAAAGGAGGTAACTTTAACACATTCGATTAATTAATATAACAATGAATTATTAACTTATTATTTTACTATATGTGAAATTTTAACATGTAGTAAAAACTCATCTTAATAATATCAGCTGAGGAAATATATCTAAGTTAATACGCGTTTATGGTAGAAATAATATAATACCTACCTTAAGGCAGGTAACCCAAAAAGAACAATCAAATTAATTTAAGACAACAAAAAACGGGAGCCATTACGCTCCCGTTATTAATTATATTACGCAACAAATTACATATGGCTAATAATTGCGTCGCCGAACTCGCTACATTTCAGTAGTTTAGCGCCGTCCATCAGACGTTCGAAGTCATAAGTTACGGTCTTAGCTTCGATTGCGCCTTCCATACCTTTAACGATTAGATCAGCGGCTTCTGTCCAGCCCATGTGACGTAACATCATCTCTGCGGAAAGAATAATTGAACCTGGGTTCACTTTATCCTGACCTGCATACTTAGGTGCTGTACCATGTGTTGCTTCAAACAGTGCACATTCTGAACCAATGTTTGCACCAGGAGCGATACCGATACCACCAACTTGTGCCGCCAATGCATCAGAAATATAGTCACCATTTAGGTTCATACATGCGATAACATCATATTCCGCTGGGCGCAGAAGAATTTGCTGTAAGAACGCATCAGCAATCACATCTTTGATAATGATGTCTTTGCCATTTTTTGGATTCTTAATTTTCACCCATGGGCCGCCATCAAGTAGCTCACCACCGAACTCTTCTAATGCCAGTTGGTAACCCCAATCTTTAAAAGCACCTTCAGTGAACTTCATAATGTTGCCTTTATGAACCAAAGTCACTGAATCACGACCGTTATCGATAGCATATTCAATCGCAGCACGAACTAGACGTTTTGTTCCTTCTTCTGAGCAAGGTTTAACGCCAATACCACAATTTTCTGGGAAACGGATTTTAGTTACACCCATTTCATTTTTCAGGAAATTAATGACTTTATCTGCTTCTGCGCTACCTGCTTTCCATTCAATACCCGCATAGATATCTTCTGAGTTTTCGCGGAAGATAACCATATCAGTGAGTTCAGGTTGCTTAACAGGACTTGGCGTACCTTTATAGTAACGCACAGGGCGTAGACAGATATAGAGGTCGAGTTGTTGACGTAGCGCTACGTTCAAAGAACGAATACCACCGCCAACTGGGGTTGTCAGAGGGCCTTTAATTGAAACACGGTAATCACGGATTAAATCGAGAGTTTCTTGCGGTAACCAAACATCTTTACCATAAACTTGAGTAGATTTTTCGCCGGTATAGATTTCCATCCAAGAAATCTTGCGCTCGCCGTTGTAGGCTTTTTTAACTGCTGCATCAACCACTTTCAACATCGCTGGCGTCACATCAACACCAATACCATCACCTTCGATGTAAGGAATGATCGGGTTGTTCGGAACATTCAGTTTGCCTTTAGCATCAATGGTAATTTTAGCGCCTTCTGCCGGAACTACTACTTTGCTTTCCATTAACCTCTCCTTTCACTTGCGCATTTGCTTGTTAATTTTTTGTAAGAGACCTGTCAATACTACTTCAAACTTTCTCTAACGCCAATGGTTAGTCGTTCAAGGTTTTATGCGGATCGCATTAAACGTACTAACTGACTCACATTTTTTGTTGATTTAGTTAACACATTTCCCATTAAATCAACAAGGTACGATAAAAGTCTAATCTTAAAGAAATTACGTAACCAAGATGTTGCTTCGATGATTTAGTGAATAAATGAATAGTTGTTGAAAAAAGAGACTATTTGCAGTTTATCTTAAATGCTATTAAGAAAAATTCGTTTTGCTCACATAAACTAGGTTTATTAAAGCAATTTATCATTGTAAATTAATAGGTTTTAACAGATTTAATGATTTTAAAGTTTTTTATTATGTTATTTGGTTTTTTTAATTAATAACCATTGATAAAAATAAGCTCTATTATTCTTCTGTTAAGTTTATCAATAAGATAAGCTCATACGCCTTAGATGTATAAAATTAACATCTCTAGATAGAGATACAACTTTAAATATAAAAAATTATTCTCAAGCTTAATAAATAATAAACTATCTCCGTCTCCTTATACTTTTATATCTTTCATTTTGAACTTTTTTAAATGCCCCTCTTTAAATGACATTTTTTATCTTCTCTTTGTGATTGACAATAAACCTCATCTCCCTCCTTGCTCTTTTGTGTCATTTTTCTTAAAAATCAACTACACTGAAAGCTCAGCCTACATTTTGTTGGCCTGTTTTTATCAATATTTAGTTAATCTGTTAAAATGGATTCTCATGTCTACATCGAATTATAAAGCTAGACCACCAGCCAGTAAGAAAGCGCCGCGCAAGTTTGGGTCAAAAGCCACCTCTGAGCATTTTCGTTCTTCATTGTCATCTCGGACTCAATCTAAGCCCCTTACGTCGCGTAAAGTGATCTTATTTAATAAACCTTTCGATGTATTACCGCAGTTTACCGATGAGCAAGGCCGAGATACCCTAAAAAAATATATTCCAATAACCGATGTTTATGCGGCTGGCAGGTTAGATCGTGACAGCGAAGGATTACTCATTTTGACTAATGATGGGAAATTACAAGCGCGTTTAACACAACCGCAAAAAAACACTAATAAAGTCTATTATGCGCAAGTTGAAGGTATCCCTGATGACGCGGCTCTTGTGAAATTTCGCCAAGGTCTGACTCTTAAAGATGGTCCGACACGCCCTGCTGGTATAGAACGAGTCAATGAACCTGATTGGTTATGGCCGAGAACCCCACCAATTCGTGAACGTAAGAACATCCCGACTAGCTGGCTAAAAATCACACTTAGTGAAGGAAGAAATCGTCAAGTTAGGCGCATGACGGCGCATATTGGTTATCCGACTTTGCGGCTAATTCGCTATCAAATTGGTGAGTATACTCTTAATAATTTAGCACCTGGTGAATGGAAGGAGATCACTCTTGTTTAAACCTCATGTTACTGTCGCAACGATTGTCCATGCGAAGGATAAGTTTTTGGTTGTTGAAGAATGGGTTAATGGCAAACCGACGTGGAACCAACCCGCAGGTCACCTAGAAGCAGATGAAACACTATTAGCCGCTGCTGAACGTGAATTATTCGAAGAAACGGGCATTAAAGGGCGACCGCAAAAACTGCTTAAAATTCACCAATGGATAGCTCCCGATAACACCCCCTTTATTCGCTTTCTCTTTGCATTGGAACTGCCTGAGCGTTGTGATACCCAGCCACAAGATAGCGATATCACTTGCTGCCATTGGGTGAGCGCGCAGGATATTTTGAACAGTGATTGCTTGCGTTCACCGCTTGTCGCCGAAAGCATACGCTGTTTTCTCGAAGGCACCCAATATCCACTTGATGTATTATCCGCATTTGGGGAGCACTTTGGCTGATTCACGTTGTGTCACAACACGGCTGGCTCTAAGCGCTAACAGATACTTATCGTTTGCGGGTATGCCAATACCCATTTCGAGCAGAAATCATGATTAGAATATTCCCCCTGCTAACGCTGGCGTAACAAGGGTACAACATGGTAAAGTATGGGGCTTAATTTTTCCGCAGTGAGAGTATTCCATGTCAGATAACAGCCAAAAAAAAGTCATCGTCGGTATGTCCGGAGGTGTAGACTCATCCGTTTCAGCTTATTTGCTTCAACAGCAAGGGTATCAGGTTGTTGGTCTGTTCATGAAAAACTGGGAAGAGGATGATGACGAAGAGTATTGTTCCGCCGCGACCGATCTTGCTGATGCACAATCTGTTTGCGATAAATTAGGCATTGAACTTCATACCATTAATTTTGCAGCAGAATATTGGGATAATGTGTTTGAACACTTTTTGTCCGAGTACAAAGCAGGCCGTACGCCAAACCCTGATATTTTGTGTAACAAAGAGATCAAATTCAAAGCCTTCCTTGAATTTGCCGCAGAAGATCTCGGTGCCGACTATATCGCAACGGGCCATTATGTGCGCCGCCGCGATGTGAATGGTAAAAGCCAATTGCTTCGAGGCTTAGATAGCAATAAAGACCAAAGCTATTTTCTCTATACCCTCAGCTATGCGCAAATTGCTAAAAGCCTATTCCCTGTTGGTGAATTAGAGAAACCAGAAGTCCGCCGTATTGCAGAAGAAGTCGGTTTAGTCACCGCAAAGAAAAAAGACTCTACGGGGATTTGCTTTATTGGTGAGCGTAAATTCCGTGATTTCCTTGGGCGCTATTTACCTGCACAACCAGGCCCTATTGTGACCGTTGATGGTGAAACCATTGGTCAACACGAAGGTTTGATGTACCACACGCTAGGCCAACGTAAAGGGCTGGGTATTGGCGGTATGAAAGAAGGCTCGGATGAACCTTGGTACGTTGTCGATAAAGACGTTGAAAATAATCGCCTAATTGTTGCACAAGGGCATGAACATCCTCGTCTGATGTCAACAGGTTTGATCGCCCAACAATTAGATTGGGTCGACAGAGAGCCTTTAACACAAACACTGCGTTGTGTTGTCAAAACCCGCTATCGTCAAGCTGACATCCCCTGTACTGTCACGCCACTTAATGACGGGAAAGTTGAAGTTATTTTTGATTACCCTGTTGCAGCAGTAACTCCAGGTCAATCAGCCGTATTTTACCTTGATGAAGTGTGTCTAGGTGGCGGTATTATCGAATCTCGTATTCAGGAGTAGTTGTGGCTAAAAATTATCGCGATATCACACTTGCGCTCGCGGGCATCTGCCAAGCCAGTTACATGGTTCAAAAACTTGCACAAGAAGGTAGTTGTAACGACCATGATCTTGAAGTCATGGTCAATAGCTTAACCAACATGAATCCATCTTCCACCATCGATGTTTATGGGAATGACCCTATCAACCTAAAAACAGGTCTTGGTGCGATGCTTGGCATGTTATCTGGCGGCAATAACGCAAGCGCATTATCCGCTGAAGTGACCCGCTATATGCTCAGTATTATCGTACTAGAACGCCGCCTCAATAAGAATCAACAAGCTATGGATAAGCTCGGGCAACGAATCGAACAGTTTGAGCGTCAAGCAAGCTATTTTGACCCTATGTCTGACGGTGTTTTTAACGCATTAGCGGGGATCTACGTGGATGTAATTAGTCCACTAGGCCCTCGGATTCAAGTGACTGGCTCCCCTGATATTTTAAAAAATTCACTGGTTCAAGCGAAAGTCAGAACACTTTTGCTCAGTGGTATCCGTAGTGCTGTACTCTGGCAGCAAGTTGGGGGAAGTCGTCTGCAATTAATGTTTTCCCGAAGCCGTCTGAGTAATCAGGCGAAAGAAATTCTGTCTCACTTTTAAAATTTGGAGTTGCTACCAATGGAATTATCCTCACTGACCGCTGTATCCCCGATTGACGGCCGTTACGGTGATAAAGTCAGCGCACTACGCACTATTTTTAGTGAGTTTGGCTTACTGAAATTTCGCGTGCAAGTTGAAGTTCGCTGGCTACAAAAACTGGCGGCAACCGCTCAAATCAAAGAAGTTCCATCATTTGATGATGACGCAAACGCTTACCTAGATGCAATTGTTGCGAACTTCAGCGAAAAAGATGCTATGCGCATTAAAGAGATCGAGCGTACAACTAACCATGATGTGAAAGCCGTCGAGTACTTTCTAAAAGAAAAAGTGGCGCAAGTACCTGCATTACACGCTGTTTCTGAATTTATTCACTTTGCCTGTACTTCTGAAGACATTAACAACTTATCTCATGCGCTGATGCTAAAAACAGCGCGAGAAGAAGTGCTACTGCCACAATGGCGTCAAATTATTGACACAGTTAAAGCAATGGCTCAGGAATATCGTCACCTACCTTTGCTGTCACGTACCCATGGTCAACCAGCAACACCGTCAACAATCGGTAAAGAGTTTGCGAACGTTGCTTACCGTATGGAGCGCCAATACCGTCAGTTAGAGCAAGTTGAGATCTTAGGTAAAATTAATGGTGCGGTTGGTAACTATAATGCGCATATCGCAGCTTACCCAGAAGTTAACTGGCACGAGTTTAGCGAAACATTTGTCACTTCTTTAGGTATTACTTGGAACCCATTCACCACGCAAATCGAGCCGCATGATTATATTGCCGAGCTGTTCGATTGTGTCGCACGCTTTAATACCATTGTGTTAGATTTTGACCGTGATATCTGGGGCTACATTGCACTGAATCACTTCAAACAAAAAACCATTGCTGGTGAAATTGGTTCTTCAACCATGCCACATAAGGTTAACCCTATTGATTTTGAGAACTCAGAGGGTAACTTAGGTTTAGCGAATGCAGTATTGGGCCATTTAGCGAGCAAACTGCCGGTTTCACGTTGGCAACGTGACCTGACTGACTCGACTGTATTGCGTAATCTGGGGGTTGGTCTTGGCTATTCGCTAATCGCTTATCAATCTACCCTAAAAGGTTTAAATAAATTAGAAGTTAATGAGCAACACCTGCTCGATGAATTAGACCAAAACTGGGAAGTACTTGCTGAGCCTATTCAGACCGTTATGCGCCGTTATGGCATTGAAAAACCTTATGAGAAGCTTAAAGAGCTTACTCGCGGTAAACGCGTCACGGCTGAAGGCATGCAGCAATTTATCGACGGACTTGCCCTTCCAGAAGAAGAAAAAACGCGCTTGAAAGGGATGACGCCAGCTAATTACATTGGTTACGCTGTCACTTTTATTGATGAGTTAAAATAATTTTCACCTTTTTAAGTCCTCTCTCTAAGCAAAAGTAGGCAGGAAATATCCCGCCTACTTTTACTGTTTCTGCCCATATCTTGGGTTTGTTTGCCTTTGGTTTACTTAATCACTTGTTGTAAAGCGCTTATCTTTTTACCATAGAGCTTCTAATGCTATTCTTGTTGCAATAATATCGAGCAATTCTCTCTTTTTAATGTGAGGTTTTAGATGCGTATTCTTATCGTTGAAGACAATGCTCTTCTTCGTCACCACCTAACGGTTCAACTCAAAGAGCTTGGTCATCAAGTCGATGCAGCCGAAGACGCTAAAGAAGCTGACTATTTTTTACGTGAAAGCTGTCCCGATATTGCGATGGTCGACCTAGGGTTACCTGATGAAGATGGTTTATCTATGATCAAGCGCTGGCGCAGTACACAAATCAACATTCCTGTACTGGTACTAACTGCACGTGAAAGTTGGCAAGAAAAGGTCCAAGCGCTCAATAGTGGTGCAGATGATTATGTTACTAAGCCTTTTCATCTTGAAGAGCTGGTTGCACGTATGCAAGCTCTGATGCGCAGAAATAGTGGCCTCGCCTCTCAGGTATTAGAATTAGATGGCTTCGTCATTGATTTATCAAGAAAAGAGTTCACGGTAAATGGTGAACCCGTTAAATTAACCGCTTTTGAATACACGATTATTGAAACTTTGCTACGTAACAATGGGAAAGTGGTTAGCAAAGATTCGTTGATGCGCCAGCTCTACCCTGATGCTGAGCTACGTGAAAGCCATACAATTGATGTGTTAATGGGCCGTTTACGTAAAAAAATACAGCAGTTTCATGCTAATGACGTGATAGTGACTGTCCGTGGGCAAGGCTATCGTTTTGATGTGAATGGCTAATATGCGGCTAAAGAAATTTAAATTTAAGCCTTTATCCCTGAGGGCACGCTTTTTGTGTGCGACCTCAGCGGTGATCCTCGCCCTAACGCTCTCCTATGGTATTGTCGCCATATTAGGCTATTTAATTAGTTTTGATAAAACGACCTATACCTTGTTACGTAGCCAAAGCAATCTTATTTATAGTTTAGTGCAGTGGCAAAATAACAAAATTGATATTCGCGTACCGCCTAATTTCACCTTAAATAATCCAACGTTAATCATAATATACAATGAAAACGGGCAGGTCCTATGGCGCCAACGGGAAATGCCTAACGTCGAAAACCTCATTCGCCGTGATTGGTTAAAAAAAGAAGGGTTGTATGAAATTGACACTGATATCGGTGAAACTCGCCTATTGTTACAAAACAACCCTGAATTTAACAGTAAACTTGATGATATGAACCATAATGACGAGCCGCTAACCCACTCAGTGTCCGTCAATCAATATGGTGCGACAGAAAATCTCCCACCGCTGACTATTGTGGTCGTTGATACATTGCCTCAGGACTTACAAAAAACGGGGTTAGTCTGGGAATGGTTTGGCTATGTACTGCTTGCTAATCTTATTTTAGTGATCCCTCTACTTTGGCTCGCCGCTTATTGGAGCTTGCGCCCCATTAAATCGCTCGTTTCACAAATTAGTAGCCTAGAAAAAGGTGAACGCGAGATGTTGGATGAAAATCCACCTTATGAGTTGCGTGGCTTGGTTCGAAACTTAAATAATTTGCTGACTAACGAGCGTAAGCGTTATAGCAAATATCGCACCACGCTTTCTGATTTAACCCATAGCCTAAAAACCCCTCTTGCCGTTTTACAGTCCACTTTGCGCTCACTAAGAACAGGTAAACAGATGACGATTGAGCAAGCAGAGCCTGTGATGCTTGAGCAAATTGGTCGTATTTCTCAACAAGTGGGTTATTACTTGCATCGGGCTTCTGCTCAAGGTGACAATAACCTTATGTTGCGCGAGATATCCTCAGTTCCCTCTTTGCTCGATAGTCTTGCTAGCGCCTTACATAAGGTTTATCAAAATAAAGGTGTCTCGATCACCGTTGATATTTCGCCTGAAGTGACTTGGCTAGGCCAGCCGAATGACTTTATGGAAGTGATGGGCAACATAATGGAAAACGCCTGTAAGTACTGCCTTGAGTTCGTCGAAGTGACCGCCCGTGTTGGGGATGACCATTTGGTGATCACTGTCGATGATGATGGCCCCGGTGTACCCGAAAGCCAACGTAACCTTATTTTTGCGCGGGGGCAACGTGTTGATACCTTAAGGCCCGGTCAAGGCCTTGGCTTATCTATCGCCGTTGAAATTATTGACCAATATGATGGCGATATTACGATCAGTGACAGCCCGCTCGGTGGTGCACGAGTGGAAGTAACTTTTCGTCGGCAAGAAGTGAATCAAGATAATTAATCTGTGATCATCGCGCTTGTTTAACCCCTGCTATGGCGGCAAATTCAGGTATACTATCAATAGATATGTTAACGCAGGACAATAAGATGGATTATAAACTGAATCTTGACTGGCAGAGTTTTCTGGATAGTCATTGGCAGAAACGCCCTTTACTCATTAAAAATGGTTTTACACGTTTTATTGATCCTATCTCGCCTGATGAACTCGCGGGACTGGCGATGGAAGATGAGGTTGACAGTCGTTTAGTCAGCCATAAAGAAGGGTTATGGGAAGTTGCTCATGGTCCTTTTGAAAGTTATGACCACTTAGGCGAAGAGAATTGGTCTATCCTAGTACAAGCCGTTGACCATTGGCATCATCCCAGCGCGGCGTTGATGAAACCCTTTAGAGTCTTGTCTGACTGGCGAATGGATGACTTAATGATCTCCTACTCTGTTCCTGGCGGCGGTGTCGGCCCACATTTAGACCAATATGATGTTTTTATCATTCAAGGTGAAGGTCGTAGGCGTTGGCGCGTTGGTGAAAAAGTGCCGATGAAACAACACTGCCCTCACCCTGATCTTCTGCAAGTGCAACCATTCGATGCCATTATTGATGAAGAGATGGAGCCGGGGGATATTCTGTATATTCCACCTGGGTTCCCACATGAAGGTTACGCCATTGAGCCTTCTCTCAACTACTCTGTTGGCTTCCGTGCACCGAATACCCGTGAGCTTATTAGTAGCTTTGCGGATTATTTGATTTCCAATGATTTGGGGAGCTACCGCTATAGTGACCCTGACCTCTCATTCCGAGATAACCCAGCTGAAATCTTGCAGGGCGAACAAATCAAGTTACGTGAAATGATGGAGTCCATGCTCCACGACCCTGAGCTTTTCCGTAAATGGCTCGGTGAATTTATTTCACAATCACGCCATGAGCTAGACCTTGCACCGCCAGAGCCGCCTTATGAGCAAGATGAGGTGTACGATCTGCTTAAAACACAGCAAGAGACCTTGTATAAACTCAATGGCCTCAGGGCATTACGTGTCGGCGATCAATTCTTTGTTAATGGTGAATGCTTAGAAACGACTTGTTATGCTGCGGCAGATAGCCTATGCCGTTATGACGCTGTGAATGCTCAGCAGCTTGGTGATGCAATTGATGACGTGAATTTCATTGCGTTAATGACTGCGCTCATCAATAGTGGTTATTGGTACTTTGATGACTAATCAATAATATCATTCTGCACCTTATGGTGAATTCATAAGGTGCAGACTCTTAGCCTACGCCTACGGTTTAATTGCGCGCACGTTCAGCCGTCAACTCAACAATACGCATTATCACGCTTACAGCCTGCTCCATACCCTCTTGGGTAATAAATTCATGCTTACTATGAAAGTTATAGCCACCCGTAAAAATATTCGGGCAAGGTAGGCCTCGGTATGACAGTTGAGCGCCATCGGTTCCACCACGAATCGGCTTCACGATAGGTTCAATACCGCAATCTCTCATGGCTTGGTGAGCTATTTCAATAACATGTGGATGTTTCATTACCTCTTTATGCATATTGTAATAGCTATCATCGATAGTCAGTTCAATGTAGCAGCTTGGGTGTAATCCCTGCCCTACTTTTTCTGCAATACGGATAATATTTTTCTTACGCTCTTCAAATTTTTGGCTATCAAAGTCACGAATAATATAGTTCATTTCTGTTTTTTCAACTGTCCCCTTCATGGAGTTCAGGTGATAAAAACCTTCGTAACCATCGGTATTTTCCGGTGTTTCTTCTCTCGGTAATTCAGCGTGAATACGGTTTGCCAGTGTTAACGCATTCACCATCACCCCTTTTGCCGTACCTGGGTGTACATTATTACCCACGATTTTTATCGCTACATTCGCGGCATTAAAGTTTTCATACTCGAGTTCACCGACCGCCCCCCCATCAACGGTATAAGCCCAGCGTGCGTCAAAGACATTTAAATCAATATATTGAGCACCACGCCCTATCTCTTCATCAGGAGTAAAGGCAAGACAAATTTTACCATGTGGCACATTATTGGCCTTTAAACGCACAAATGCGGTTATTATCTCTGCTATACCTGCTTTATCATCCGCACCAAGTAAGGTTTTACCATCTGTCATGATCAATGTTTTGCCGATCATCTCATGCAATACAGGAAACATCACTGGAGATAGCACCTCATCACCAATGCCTAAAGCAATATCACCACCTCGATAATTTTCTAAAATCTGGGGGGAAACATGTTTACCAGAGCAATCCGGGGAAGTGTCTAAATGTGAAATAAAACCAATAGTAGGAACATCCCAATCAACATTCGCAGATAAACAAGCGGTCACACACCCCTGCTCTGAAAGGGCGACATCTTCAAAACCGAGCTCTCTTAGTTCCTTGACCAGTGCACGAGCAAATTTTAGCTGGCCTGTGCTACTAGGTATTGTTTTAGCATTTAATTTTGATTGTGTATCAAAAGCAGTATATTCAAAAAACCGCTCTAAAAGTTTGTCCATACGTAATTCCCCCAAGTATCAATAAGATTATTATGAGAAAGAACGTATGAACAATTCTTGTTTTAAATCACCTTTGGGGCTAATGGTGGCTTATTTCCGATAAAATAATACTGATAAGATAAATCGAGTACCACTTCTTGATAAGTTTTGTCGCCTTATCAATATTTAATAAAATTTATCTTGTTATGACTTATTGTTGATAACGTTAGGCTTTATTTGCATTAGCTTCTACTTTCCATTGTGCCTTTTTGACATCAATAGCAACAGGTATTAAACGTATCTTCGCGAAGATATTCGCAATATTTTGTTGCTCTAAAAATGCACTATCACTCATACGAATAAAACCATAATTTGTGCGTTGTAACGCTTTTAACCATATTTTTTTATCGAGCCCCGTTGATGCAGACAAAATTGCAGCCGTTGCTTGCGGGTTGGCATTTGCCCACTCACTTTGCTGGCTCAATTGCGTAATAATCGCTTCAGCGTATTGTGGTTGTTTTTCAGCAAACTGCCGACTAGCAAGGAAAAACGTATAGTGAGAAGCTAAATTTTCCCCATTCACAATTTCACGTACAGGCAAGCTTGTTTCAACTTCTGCTAAAAAAGGGTCCCAAATCGCCCATGCATCGACAGCACCTTGTTCAAAAGCCACTCTGGCATCTGATGGTGGTAAATAAACTGGCGTTATTTCGTTATATTTCAATCCGGCCCGCTGTAAGGCAGCAACTAGCAAATAGTTAACATCGGAGCCTTTATTTAAGGCAACCCGCTTGCCTTTTAAATCACTTACGGATTGAATGGGCGAGTTTTTAGGTACGACAATCGCTTCTGATTGAGGGTTACTGGGGGAATGGCCTAAATATACAAAATCTGCTTGAGCCGCCTGAGCAAATATTGGTGGCGCATCCCCTGTTGCCGCAAGGTCAATACTGCCAATATTTAAGCCTTCTAGCATTTGAGGGCCTGCTGGAAACTCAATCCAGCGAACATTCACATTATATTCTTTAAATACCGGCTCTAGCGTTCCCCGATATTTAAGCAATGCTAAAATATTCGCTTTCTGATACCCAATATTAATCACTTTCGTTTCTGAATAAGCAAAACTGGTAAAGGTATACATAACCCACAATACCATCAATAAAATAAACTTTTTCACCAAGGCTCTCCTAACACGCTAAATAGTGTTGCATTGCCAACAATAATTATTGGCAAGAATCGAATAAAATAGTGAGGCTAATACCCTACACTGCCTGCTTTGGTCGCATGTGGATACCGATCGTTTCACCAAGTGACCTAACGTGTTGCGGTGATACCGCGGCCTCTTTATCCACTAACAGCGGCATCACTAATTCTGCAAATTGATGGGCTTCGTCTAAGTGTGGATACCCTGAAAAAATAAATTTGCTGATCCCAAGCGATTGGTACTCCCTGATACGTGCCGCAACTTGCTGAGGATCGCCCACTAAAGCTGTACCAGCCCCAGAACGCACCAAGCCAATCCCCGCCCATAAATTAGGGGCAATGAAAAGGTTATCTTTTGAACCGCTGTGCAATGATTGCATGCGTTTTTGGCCGGCGGAGTCCATCCGAGAAAAGACCGATTGCGCCTTGGCAATTGTTTCATCAGCAATGTGTGAAATAAGGCGGTTGGCGGCATCAATGGCCTCTTGCTCCGTCTCTCGCACAATCACATGCAACCGAATACCAAATTCCACATAATTCCCTTTAGCTTGAGCATGTCTTTTCACCGCATTAATTTTCTCACTAACCTCCGCAAGGGGCTCTCCCCATGTTAAATAGGTATCAATCTGTTCAGCGGCAATCTCCATTGCTTCTGGTGATGACCCGCCAAAATAGAGAGGAGGCCCGTATGGTTGTGCCGGAGGAAATAGCAAACTGGCATCTTCGACCTGTATATGTTCACCCTGATAATCAACCGCTTCCCCTCTCATCAGGCGTCTGTATATATCAAGGAACTCTTTAGTTACTTTATATCTGTCACTGTGATTTAAAAAAATACCATCGCCTCTGTTTTCAACAGGATCACCACCTGTCACCACATTGATTAACACACGACCATCAGAGAGCCTATCCAATGTTGATGTCATTCGAGCCGCCAATGTCGGTGACTGTAAGCCGGGTCTCACCGCGACTAAAAAGCGTAATTTTTGTGTGACTGAGAGTAAGGATGCCGCCGTTATCCACGGATCCTCACAACTTTTTCCTGTCGGGATCAGGACACCATGAAAACCAAGGCTATCGGCTGCAATCGCAATCTGCTGTAAATATTGGAGTGTGACTGCTCGACCGCCTTTTTGAGTTCCTAAATAACGCCCTTCCCCTTGCGTTGGTAAAAACCAAAACAATTGCAGTTTTTGTTGTATCGTCATCTTGAGATTCCTTATTTTCAGTGATCAAGCAAACTTTCGCTCAGTCAACGCATTGAGTACTTGTGATTCCAAATCAATTAAAAAGGCATTGGTTAAGTTTCTGGGGTAGTTTTCGTTGATATTAATATCCAGATGCAGCATCCCTTCCTTTAGCATCAATACTCGCTCCGAGGTCCATACTGCTTCATGAATATCATGCGTGACCAAAACCACCGTAAATTGATACTGGTGCCATAATTTGATCAGCAGTTGTTGCATTTCCATACGTGTTAAGGCGTCCAATGCCCCAAAAGGCTCGTCGAGTAGTAACAAACGAGGCTGATGGATTAATGCTCTCGCTAAAGCGACTCGTTGTTTTTGTCCTCCTGAAAGTTCTTCTGGCCATTCACCCGCCTTGTCTGACAGACCCACGGAGGCTAGCACCTTAAGTGCCTCATTGTGCGACGTTCTGTTTAACCCGAGCGCCACATTTTCAATCACCGTTTTCCAAGGTAAGAGCCGAGGCTCCTGAAACATGATGCGAATATCCCCATGAAAATTGGATAAAGGCTGTTTTGCCACGGTGATCTCCCCTGATGTTGGCGAATCTAAATTAGCCAACAAACGTAATAAGGTACTTTTTCCGCAACCACTGTGCCCCACGATGGTCACGAATTGCCCAGCGGGGATAGCAAAATTGAGTGACCGTAAGACGTTATTTCCCCTAAAGCCTTTTATCACGCCCTCTAATTGAATTGGGATCCCCGTATTGGCTGCAAAACATTGTGTTTTCGTTATCATGCTGTGACCTCTTTTTTATGCCATTTGGGATGCCATTGAAGTAGAACCCTTTCGAGTAAATAGGTGAGTGTATCGGCTGTTTTTCCTAATAAGGCGTAAATAATTAAGGTGAAAACCACGATATCCGTTCTTAAAAACTCGCGAGCGTTCATCGCTAAGTAGCCGATCCCCGCATTAGCCGAAATCGTCTCTGCAACAATTAATGTCAGCCACATCAAGCCCAATGAAAAACGTACCCCTACAAATATTGCAGGTAATGCTCCCGGGAAAATAACATGGCGAAATAGGCTATAACCGTGTAAACCATAGCTTTTTGCCATTTCAATTAATTTATGGTCGAGATGTTTAATACCATGCAACGTATTCAAATAAATTGGGAAAAAGGTTCCTAGTGCGACAAGAAATATTTTTGCCGATTCATCAATACCAAACCAAAGGATCACCAAGGGAATTAATGCTAAATGGGGCACATTACGGATCATTTGAATGGAACTATCTAATAAGAGTTCACCTAATCGAGAAAGTCCTGTTATTAATCCCAAGATTAATCCGATTGAGCTGCCAATAATAAATCCAATGCCCGCACGTAATGCACTAATTCCTAAGTTCTCCCAAAGTTCACCATTTTTTATAAGGTTCCACCCCGCACTAAAAACTTGTAGAGGCTCAGGTAATATTCGGCTCGAAAGCCAACCTGTACTGACTGAAAATTGCCAAACGATTAATAAACTCAGTGGCACTAACCAACTCAAAATAACAATACGTGAGTAGCCCATACTTAAAGCCTCATTTCATTGATTAATGGTAATTGAGTCTGATAGTTAATATGCTGAAAATAATTTTTATTTAACGTGTGATAAAAAGCCTGTAAATTACTATTTAGTCGCTCAATTATTTCTTGGGAAATAAGATATTGATGCGTATTTTCTGAATACTGAAAATGCTGGTCACTAGTATAGATGCCACTAATAATCTCTTCTGCTTTCAATGCGGTAAGTAATGGTTTAAAGGCATAATCTAATGCTAGCTGATGATGTTCACTCCCCCCTGTCATGATGGGTAATACTGTTTTATGTAATAAAGAGCGTTGAGGTAATAGGTCTATCACGGCTTTAAGTACGCCGCTGTATGAGGATTGGTAAACCGGCGACGCAATAATAATACCGTCAGCTTCTTTGACTTGTTGGATAAATTTTTGAATTTGTGCATGTTGATATTTACCCTGTAACAGCACACTCGCATCAAATTCATTCACACTTATCCGTTGAATTATCAAATTAAACTGACTCAGCCATTGTTGAGCATAATCAAGCAATGCTGACGAACGCGACTTTAGCGCGGGGCTACCTGAAATGATTAAGACATTCATATTTATCTCGCATTAAGAACTAACCGTCCTTAATCTTTATCGAGTTACTCTGATAAACAGAAATAATTATTTGTTCTTAGTCAGAACATATTTATCATAAGCATATTTATTTATATCTAATAACAAATAATAAATTCCATAAAATAAATCGCCTAACCCTATTTTTGATAGCAGCATTCAACAAAATAAAACTATTCTTATACTTATTATTATCCAGTTATCAGGGGATTATTATTTTTTAGTCAACTGTTTAACTTTGCCTATTATTTATTTTAGCCATCGCTGAATTAAAGCTTATACTTCCCAATAGCATTATTTTTATTCCTCTATTATTATCTATGCAAAGCAAACCATCGCGACGGTATCTATTTCATTCAGCTTAAAATAAAGAGAATATCGATGACAAAAAAATTTTTAGTTTATGGTGTCAGTAAAGGGTTGGGAAAAGCATTAATTGAAGGTATTCCTACCGCACAAGATACTATTTATGGCGTTTCTCGCTCTATGCCTTCTTTCTCCAATAACAATTTTCATTGGATCCAAGCTGATTTATCGGAAACGAATTCTGTACAAACCGTAAAGAGCACCCTGCAAGATAGCCCGATTGACTGCCTAATTTATAATGTCGGCATTTGGGAAAAATATGCGTTCACCGACGATTATCGATTTGAATCAACGGATGATGTTGAACTGCTCACGATGATCCAAACCAATATCAGTGCCTGTATCTTGCACCTCAAGGCAATGTTGCCTAATTTACGACTTGGCCAAAATAGCAAAATCATCTTAATTGGCTCAACGTGGGGATTAGATAACCATAACGGTCATGAAGTGGCTTTTTCTGCCTCAAAGTATGCACTACGCGGTATTGTTCACTCGCTAAGGGAGACATTACGCCAAGATAAAATAGCTATTTCTGTGATTAATCTCGGTTATTTAGCAACGGAATACCCCCTATCAGTGCCTGTCGATGACGTTATTTCACGCACTGAAGGTGCATTAATCCCCTTGCAAGACGTCCTTAATGCCGTCAAGTTTATTTTAAGTACGAGTAACGCAACTTGTGTAAAAGAGATTACGATGCCTGCTATGTTAGATGAAAACGTCTAACATCACGCCATGCAAGAAAGTGATATGATGAAGGGGTTTTACCCCCCTTCATTAAATCGCGTGTTAAATCTTGCTTTCACTCGCCATCGTCAGTTCGGCAATAAGATGCTTCACATAATCAACCACGACCTCACTAGCCAAACCATAATGTTTTTCTTCAAATTCACTCTCAACCTGACTTGGCTCTAAATTTAGCTCGACAGTATGTGCACCATTTAGCCTTGCCTCATGCACAAAACCTGCCGCAGGATAGACGTGACCAGACGTGCCAATTGCGATAAAGAGTGTCGCATTCTCAATAGCCTGATAAATTTCATCCATACCTAATGGCATCTCACCAAACCAAACTATATGCGGCCTTAGCGGTTGAGGAAATTGGCAACAATGGCAGCGTTCATCTGTGGATAAATCCCCTTTCCACTCTAATACCTGATTTGACCAACTACACCGGACTTTTAATAACTCACCGTGCATATGAATAATACGCTTACTACCCGCACGCTCATGTAAATTGTCGATATTTTGAGTCACTAGCAGAAAATTATCCCCTAACAAATCTTCTAATTGCGCTAAAGCATAATGTGCAGGGTTTGGTTTAATATTCTCTTGTTGGAGTTGGCGGCGGCGTTCATTATAAAAACGCTGCACTAATTGTGGGTCACGAGCAAACCCTTCCGGTGTTGCCACATCTTCAACGCGGTGTTCTTCCCATAAACCATCCGAAGAACGAAAAGTTTGAATGCCTGATTCAGCAGAAATACCCGCCCCAGTTAGTACGACGACTTTCACATTTTTCATATTGGTTATTCTATTTTCACTGTAAAAAAAACGATCGCGAGCTCGTTGACGACGTAACATTTTAATTTTTTTAAGTTTCTTTAGCCTATGACGAAATCGCAACATCAATAAATACCTTTTTCTTCCATGTTGTTATCGCCGCGAGTTTTATACCTTACTCGCAATGATCATAATCGTTACCCAAACCTAATTCGAATGTCAGTATAACGCAACAAATAACAAAAGGAATTGTGAGGCTAAATGTTTATCTATCACTTATCTTAAACGCCACTAAACCATAATAATACGTTTTTCTCAGTGATTATATCTTCATAACCAAACTAAATATCGCAGTCTGAATTTAGACTCGCTAAAATAGACGAGTTTACTTTTAACACGATTAATTCATCACACAGTAAAAGGTTTATATGGAAAAATTGTTTGAAAAGACGCTGTATGCATCACGTTGGTTACTTGCCCCTATCTACTTTGGCCTATCACTGACTCTATTTGCATTAACGATTAAGTTCTTTCAAGAACTATGGCATGTGATCCCCAATATTTTCTCAATCCCTGAGGCAGATTTAATTCTGATACTATTATCATTAATTGATATGGCGTTAGTCGGTGGTTTACTCGTAATGGTGATGTTTTCAGGCTATGAGAACTTTGTTTCCCAGCTCAATATCCCTGAGAATAGCGAAAAATTGGGTTGGTTAGGTAAGATGGATGCAACCTCATTAAAAAATAAAGTAGCAGCTTCTATCGTAGCCATTTCATCAATCCATTTGTTAAAAGTTTTTATGAACTCACAGAATATCCCTGATAACAAATTAATGTGGTATGTCATTATCCATTTAACATTTGTTTTATCCGCATTTGTGATGGGTTACCTTGATCAATCTATTATGAAAAAAAGCAAATAGCACATCTAAATCGGAGGGAAAGACTATTTTTCCCTCTTTTTATAAGTTGTACTCTTTCGCATTTAAATACCTGCATTGTTCCACAGCTTAGAAGAAAATACCTTGCCCCATAAATAAAACTAGGAATTACCATGAGTGAACATTTTGTTGGTCAATATGAAGCCGAAATTAAATTTAGATTGCCTGACCCAAACCGTTTTTTACAACGGATCATGGCTGATGGCGCTGAAGTCTTTACGGAAAATAATACGGAAAAAGATGACTTTTTTGATATGCCTGATGGTCAGCTTGCGCAGCAAGGAATAAGTCTGTCAGTCCGTGAAATGTCCCCTTCAGGCATTAAATTATGGATAGTCAAAGGCCCTGGTAGTTCAGAATGTAAAGCGATTAATATTGAAGATTGTGCTCACGTCAAAAATATGCTGACAACACTTGGCTATCAATGCTATTTCGCCACCAGCAAACAACGTAGCATCTATTTTCTTGGCGATGTACATATCACTATTGATTATTTAGAGGGTATTGGCTGGTTTGCTGAATTTGCCATAATGACAGACACGCTTTCACTGCTCCCTCAGCTCACACAGCAGTTGATGTCTCTCGCTCAACAATATGATTTCAATGACACATTGATAGAAACGCGCAGTTATAAGCAGATACAACTTGCGCGTCGCAATGGGGAACAATAAAACAAGCTGGGTAACGATAGGCTACCCAGTTAGTTATCATTGACCACTCAGGATACGAGCTGGGTCAAGTTTACTTGCTCGGCGTGCAGGATACCAACTTGCCAACAAACTTAATACCACCGTTGTCAGCAACACATACACCACATCTAATAGGTGCAATTGAGAAGGAAGGAAGTCGATAAAATAGACATCGCCAGACAAGATAGGATGCCCGATAACATACTCAAGTCCTTTGATTATGGTGGTTAAATTTAATGAAACAACCACGCCAAGTATTGCCCCTATTAAGGAGCCAACGAGTCCACTTAGCAAACCATACCACAAAAAAATCGCCCGAATTTGCCTGTCTTTAGCACCAAGTGTCCGCAATACAGCAATATCACTACTCTTATCTTTGACCGCCATGACCAACGTAGACACGATATTAAAACAAGCAACCCCTATCACGAGGATCATAGCCAAGTACATGATACTACGTACCATCTGAATATCGTTATACATATAGCCGTAGTCGCCAATCCAACTTTTCACAACCACATGATGCATGGTTTTCAGGCCCGCATCATAAACAACTTTATCCGCATTAAATGGATTATCGGCTTTTATTTCAAACCCTGTAATGCCATCACCATAGCCTAAATACGCTTGCGCATCGGCAATAGGGATCAGCGCTAATTGGTGATCTAATAGTCCACTTAAACGAAAAACACCTGAAACTTGAACACGGATCCGTTTAGGTTGTTGGATTTTTAAACTCGCATCTGTATTGGGGATCATGATGGTTACCCAATCCCCAACTTTAACATTCAGTGAGTCAGCAACACCTTGCCCTAAAATAATCGATTGTTTCCCTGCTTTAAAATCTTTCCACGCATCATCGAGTACAAATTTAGGCAATGCACTGACTTCTGACTCGGTTTTCGGCGAAACCCCCATAATCTGTATTGCTTTGAGATTAGCTCCGCGCTCTAGCAAGCCAGTAAACCCAACATACGGGCTCACTGCTTTGACCCCGGGAGTATTGCGGATCACATTCTCAGCATATTGCCAATCTTGATATGGGGCTTTCACCGCATAGATTTGCCCATGTGGCACCACCGATAAAACGCGATTTTCAAGTTCGCGCTCAAACCCATTCATGGCGCTCAAACCTATAATCAAGACGGCCACACCTAAAACAATACCAAGTGTTGAAACGATAGAAACCAGTGATACCATCCCTGTACGGCGGCGACCACGGCTAAACCGTAACGCTGTAAGTAAAGTCAGCGGTAATCCAGACATTACACTGCCCCCAGTGTGATATCTTGTTGAAGGTGCCCGTCACGCATCTCAAGTTGGCGCGATAAACGATGCGCTAGCTTCATATCATGAGTCACCACCAAGAATGCGGTGCCTTGGGTTTTATTTAACTCACCGAGTAACTCAAAAATCGCATCTGCATTACGTAAATCAAGGTTCCCTGTTGGCTCATCCGCAAGTACCAATGCAGGCTGATTAACTAATGCTCGAGCAATCGCCACACGCTGCCGCTCACCACCAGAAAGCTCGGATGGCCTATGCCCTGAACGGTGGGCTAAGCCAACCGCATCCAGCATTTTAGTCGCTCTATCAAAGGCTTCTGATTTATTCATACCACCAATCAGTAATGGCATAGCCACATTTTCTAATGCCGTGAAATCAGGTAATAAGTGGTGAAACTGATAAATAAACCCCAAATCTTTGTTACGGATGGCGGCACGCTGATCCGATGAGAGGCGGTTAATATGTTGCCCCCGAAAAATCACCTCGCCTTCAGACGGGGTGTCAAGGCCACCTAATAGGTGCAGTAAGGTACTTTTCCCGGAGCCTGAACTACCAACAATTGCCATCATTTCGCTTTCATTAATCGAAAAACAGACATCTTTTAATACTTGCGTCGACAATGCGCCTTCCTGATAGACCTTGCTTAAATGTTCACAGATAAGAAGTGGTTGTTTATTCATAACGTAACGCCTCAGCAGGTTGCACAGCCGCCGCACGCCAAGAAGGATAAAGCGTCGCAAGCAGCGAAATGAGCATTGCGGATACCGCAATAATTAAAATACCATAAAAATCAAGTACAATGGGTAAGTGAACCCCTTTTGGCAACATGCCAAATAGCGGCATCAAGAAATTCAATTGGCTGGAAATTAACATACCAAGCAGTGAGCCTATTAATGCGCCAATAATCCCCGCACCTGCCCCTTGGATCATAAAAATCGCCAAAATGCGCCCACGCTTTAAACCTAACGTTTTTAAAATGGCCACCTCAGCTTGCTTTTCCATAACTAATAAAGAGAGTGAAGTAATAATATTGAAAGCCGCGACAGCAATGATGAGGCTGAGCAACAGACCCATCATATTTTTTTCCATTTTGACCGCTTGAAAAAACTCACCTTTGCGTTCACGCCAATCGGTCCAAATCAGTCCGTCAGGTAAATTTTGTTGGCTCAACGTATCGACCTTTAACGGTTCATTCAGAAATAACCGCCAGCCTGTAATATGCCCTGCGGGATAGCGCATCATCCTAGCAGCATCATTTTGCGCAACAATCAGTTCGCTGGCATCGGCCTCACCATTGGTTTGGAACACCCCCGCCACCGTGAATAAACGTTGGCTAGGAATACGCCCCATTGGCGTAAGCTGACTGACTCCAGGGATAATCAAACGAACTTCATCGCCACGCTTTAAACCTAAATTTTCCGCCAGCTTATTCCCCAAGAAGACACGATATTGCCCCTCGACTAATTCTGAGCGCTGCCCGTCAATCAAGTTATCTAATAGTGGTGATCGTTCGTCAGAAGTGATGCCAAGCATCATGCCTACCCCGACATTCGAGCGGCTTTGCAAAACAACATCCGACTGCACAAGCGGTGCAATATGAGAAACACCTTGCAGGCCCTGTAGATCTGCAATGGGGTATTTTTGTGGGTCAATATGCCCCGTTGCCGACGTTAAAACGGCCTGCGGCATATAAGAGAGTATGCTATCTTGTAACGATCGTTCGAATCCATTCATGACGGAGGTCACGGTGATCAATGCCGCAACCCCTAGCGTGATACCAATGGCTGATAAACTGGATACAAAACGGCCGAATTTGTCGACAGCTCGTCCGCGCATGTAACGCAGACCTATAAATATTGAGACAGATTGAGACATGAAATCTGTAACGCCCCTGTTGCCAAAGCGAAGTGTTCAGCGATAATAAAGGGTACGAATGATGAATGGAACCACCCGGCCCCGGTTTTGTGGATTTTTTTCTTATTGGCACGGCCTGTTTGTCTTACTTTCAGACAATTGTACGGGGTAAAACAGGTCGTTTAGCCATTATGCTTTGAGAAACCGAATATTTTTATGTCTTCAAAATTTCGTTATGAACTTCCTACACGCGGTGGTGATGTCCGTCATCTTGGATGCTTGATTGGGGCCGCGGGTGCACTTGAATGTGCAGAGATGATAGAGCGTCATCAAGGGCCTGTGGTCATTATCACAAGAGACATGCAAAACACCTTGCGTCTCCGAGATGAAATTCAACAGTTTACGCAGCTGCCAATTGAAACATTGTCCGACTGGGAAACCTTGCCTTACGATAACTTTTCACCACATCAAGAAATTATCTCACACCGTTTATCAACACTGTATCGCTTACCTACTATGCAAAAAGGGGTTTTGATCCTTCCGGTCAACACCTTAATGCAGAAGGTTTGCCCATCTGAATTTCTGGCTAGCCATGCACTCGTGATGGCTAAAGGTGACAAACTTTCGCGCGATAACTTGCGCGACGAGCTAGATAAGGCAGGCTATCGCCATGTTGAACAAGTTTTGGAACACGGGGAATACGCTACACGTGGCGCATTATTAGACCTGTACCCAATGGGGAGCGCACTCCCTTACCGAATTGATTTCTTTGATGACGAAATTGATAGTCTGCGTACCTTTGATGTCGATAGCCAAAGAACGCTTGAAGAAGTTGAGAGCATCAACCTGTTGCCTGCACACGAGTTTCCAACAGACAAAGATGCCATCGAACGCTTCCGTAGCCAGTGGCGTGAACGATTCGAAGTCAGGCGCGACCCTGAACATATCTATCAACAAGTCAGCAAAAAAACACTTCCCACAGGGATTGAATACTGGCAACCGCTCTTTTTTAGTCAACCTTTGCCATCGCTATTTGACTATCTACCAACAAATACGTTGTTTATCTCACAGCATTATCAAGAAGCTGCCGAACGTTTCCAAAGTGATACCCAACAACGTTTCGAAAGCCGCGGTGTTGACCCGATGCGCCCCTTGTTGCCACCGACAGATTTATGGCTGACCGTCGAGCAACTCAATCAGGCATTAAAAAAATGGCCGCGAGTACAGCTATCTGTTGAAAAATTAGCCGATAAGGCAGCTAACACTAATTTAGATTACCTACCGTTGCCAGATATCGGTACACAAGGGCAAAGTAAACAGCCGCTTGAAAAATTGCGTCAATTTGTTGAACATTTTGATGGCACCGTCATTTTCTCTGTTGAAAGTGAAGGCCGGCGCGAGACAGTCACTGAATTATTGGGAAGGATCAAAATTCGCCCTGAGACTATTAGTCACTACTCCAGCCCAGTAAGCAACCGTTTTGCCATCATGATCGGGGCTGCTGAACACGGTTTTATTCAATCAGTACAACACCGTGCGTTGATATGTGAAAGTGATTTATTAGGGGAACGTGTTGTTCGTCGCCGCACAGATAACCGCCGAACCATCAATACTGATACGCTGATCCGTAACTTAGCCGAACTACGTCCTGGGCAGCCAGTTGTTCATATTGAGCACGGAGTGGGTCGTTACCAAGGGTTAACAACACTTGAAGCAGGTGGAATTAAAGCGGAATATTTGATTTTGACCTATGCGGGTAACGACAAGCTATATGTTCCTGTCTCATCCTTGCATCTTATTAGCCGTTACTCCGGTGGTGCAGATGAAAATGCCCCGCTACACCGCCTTGGTAGCGATAGTTGGGGGAAAGCGCGACATAAAGCCGCAGAAAAAGTCCGTGATGTCGCGGCTGAACTACTTGATATCTATGCTCAGCGAGCCGCCAAACCCGGCTTTGCCTTCAAACATGACAAAGAGCAGTACCAAGAGTTTTGTCAAGGCTTCCCTTTTGAAACGACCCCCGATCAAGAGCAGGCAATTAATGCCGTGCTTAGCGATATGTGTCAACCTATCGCAATGGATCGCCTTGTGTGCGGTGATGTCGGTTTCGGTAAAACCGAAGTCGCTATGAGAGCAGCTTTCTTAGCCATCAATAATAATAAACAGGTTGCGGTGCTTGTGCCTACCACTTTGCTGGCTCAACAACATTTCGATAATTTCCGTGACCGTTTCGCAAATTGGCCGGTAAGAATTGAAATGCTCTCTCGTTTCAAAACCGCCAAAGAGCAGCAACAGATACTCGAAGAAACCGCTCAAGGGAAAGTCGATATTTTGATTGGTACCCACAAGTTACTGCAAAGTGACTTAGTGTGGCATGACTTAGGGTTGCTCGTGGTCGATGAAGAGCACCGTTTTGGTGTTCGTCATAAAGAGCGTATTAAGGCTATGCGTGCGGATGTGGATATTTTAACGCTCACCGCAACCCCTATCCCTCGTACACTCAATATGGCCATGAGTGGCATGCGGGATCTGTCGATTATCGCAACGCCTCCTGCTCGCCGTTTAGCCGTGAAAACCTTTGTACGCCAATATGATGACCTTGTGGTTCGTGAAGCCATTTTGCGTGAAACATTACGTGGAGGCCAAGTTTATTATCTCTACAACGATGTTGAAAATATTGAAAAAGCCAAAAAACGTCTGGAAGAATTAGTACCAGAAGCGCGCTTTGTGGTCGGTCATGGGCAAATGCGTGAGCGCGAACTGGAGCGTGTGATGACCGATTTCCACCATCAACGCTTCAATGTCCTGATTTGTACGACCATCATTGAAACGGGTATCGATATTCCAACAGCGAATACCATCATTATTGAACGTGCAGACCATTTTGGCTTAGCGCAGCTACACCAGCTACGAGGTCGTGTAGGCCGCTCTCATCATCAAGCCTATGCCTATTTATTAACGCCACATCCAAAAGCGATGACTGCTGACGCACATAAACGTTTAGAAGCTATCTCTTCCCTTGAAGATCTTGGTGCGGGATTTGCCCTTGCCACTCATGATTTGGAAATTCGGGGTGCAGGAGAATTGCTCGGTGAAGATCAAAGCGGGCAGATGACGACGATCGGGTTTACGCTGTATATGGAGTTACTGGAAAGCGCGCGGTAGAGGCATTAAAAGATGGGCGTGAGCCTTCATTAGAGGACTTAGTTAATCAGCAAACAGAAGTTGAACTGCGCATGCCCGTGCTGCTTCCCGACGATTACATTCATGATGTTAATATTCGTTTATCGTTCTATAAGCGTATCGCCAGTGCTCATAATGAAGATGAGTTAAATGATCTTCGTACTGAGCTGGTTGACCGTTTTGGCACATTACCCGATGCTGGACGTTTCTTACTTGCCAGCGCCGCTATCAGGCTCGAAGCGGAAAAATTAGGTATCAAGCGAATTGAAGCTCATGAGCAAGGTGGATTTATTGAATTTGGTGAAAAACATAAAGTCTCGCCAAACTTCTTAATCAGTCTATTACAAAATCAACCGAAAACCTTCCGCCTCGATGGTCCTGTAAGGTTGAAATTTGTGCATGACCTCAGCGAGCGCGTGACACGCATTGAGTTTATCAAACAGTTGTTGCGTGACTGTGCGGATAACTTACTAGAAGCATAATTTATGATGCGTTAGAACAAATGAAAAGCCCCAGCCACATAATGATGTTACTGGGGCTTTTCCGCTCATTTTTATTCAAAATAAGCGTAGGTGTTTTTTCCCGCATAAATCTCTACGGCATTATTCATATTCAGCGAGTTTCGGCTAGCTTCATCAAGTTTGACGCAATAAAACGGCACTAATGCATCAGTCTGGTTACGTGCCGCTTTACAAAGTTGACTACTAGAGGTACTTAAATCTAATCGCCCATTTTCATCAAGGGGGATAAATAGGCCTGGATCATAAACGGTGCGTACTTTGCCTAGGGTATTACCAATACGGTATACCACATCATAACCCACAATAATTTGTTCTACTTTTTCTGTTACTATGCATTTACGATTGTCACGTTCAAGTAGTGATGATAAGGAGTCCTTTTGGAGTGCCTCAATCATAAATACCATCTTACATTCACTTTGAGCTGGGTGATAGCGCGATAGATATTCCTGATTAAATCCATCAAATATCCCCATAACTGAACAATTCTCCTGTTCAATCAGCCGATGCGATTTTATTGGCTCTATCGAAATTACCGTCGCCAACCGACTTTCATCCTTGGAGAAACGCAGCGAAGTTATTGATACAATAATAATAAGGCAAATAACTATTGCTGCTAATAACACCTTATATGTTAGCTTCATAGGCTGCCCTTATTAATGACAATGTTAGTGAATAGTCCCATTGTAACTTTTCGCTTTAATAATTCGATAGTTACTGGCAAAACAATCAAAAGATTTAGAGTTTTCTTAATCAAGAACAAGTCAATAAAAATTTAACTTACTCCTGTTGGTTGTTAAGTCAATAAATTAAATTTTAATCTATTTTCACATATTGATTACGATCAATTTTTGGTAATTATAATTATAAAAAAGTCTTTTTTACACTTATTTTAAGTAATAACACGAAGATGTCTTTTTATTAATTTCTATCAATTTTCCCCTTTATTTTTTTATTTCTCATTCAATGAATGCAAACGACCTTTTTAATTTTCACCAGAGAACATGACTAGCATTTTTTATATTACCTTTTCTTACCTACAGCTTTAACATGATTTCACCCCATTTCTATTTACCTAGCGGCAACGCCCATTGAGAGCGGTTTTAAGTGACACTATGAGGTTGATACTCGCATGACTCAACGGATACTTTTATAATTTTATATAAAACAAAAATTCCACATAATAGAAGGTAGCAACTGCCAATAATAAGTATATTAGCTTATAAGCTAATCCAGAATTTAATTAAAATGGCATATTTAAATTAATGCCGCTTCATATCAGGCATCTTTATAGTGTACCTCCTATAATGTATTTAATCGTTGGGGTTCGCTCAAAATAGTTTATTCATAAATAATCAATCAATTGATTAAAGTTTATATTTAAAAATACTTATAAAAAAATCCCCGTTTAATGAAAAACGAGGATTTTTCCTATTTATTGCGACTGACTAAAACGTTAGTGAAGTTTTAATTTCGGACGAATAATGCGGTTAATACTTCCGACTAACATCATTAACCCTGTTTTCACATAGCCATGAAGCGCAATTTGGTGCATTCGATACAATGAGATATACACAAAACGTGCAATACGCCCTTCCACCATCATATCCCCACGCATCAAGTTACCCATTAAGCTACCCACGGTACTAAAACGCGATAAAGAGACTAAAGAGCCATGATCTTTATAGATATAATCTTTTAGTGGCTTATCTTTTATCATCGCCAAAATATTATCATAACAGCGGCTCGCCATTTGGTGTGCAGATTGCGCTCTAGGTGGCACAAAACCACCGTCAGGCTTAGCGCATGAGGCACAGTCACCAATCGCAAAAATGGTATCATCGCGGGTTGTCTGTAATGTCGACTTAACGACCAACTGATTGATACGATTCGTTTCTAACCCCGCAATCTCTTTCATAAAATCAGGTGCCTTGATACCGGCTGCCCATACCATTAAGTCAGCACGAATTTTCTCACCCTCTTTTGTATTCAAGCCATCGTCATCAGCGCTGGTCACCATCGTTTTAGTTAGCACTTTTACACCTAACTTATTTAACTCTTGATGCGCTGCCGCAGAAATACGTGGTGGTAATGCAGGCAGAATACGTTCACCGGCTTCGACTAATGTCACATTTAACGCGTCAGTATCTAATCCTTTAAATCCATAACTGGTTAGCTGCTCTACCGCGTTATACAACTCAGCCGACAACTCAACACCTGTAGCTCCAGCTCCAACAATCGCAATATTCACTTTCTCTTCTGCATTGTCGCGAACAGAATAACGTAAAAATAGATTAAGCATTTCATCGTGGAATCGATGGGCTTGTTGCGGATTATCTAAGAAAATACAATGCTCTTTAACACCCGGCGTACCAAAATCATTTGAAGTACTACCTAGTGCCATGACTAAAATGTCATAATCAATTTCACGCTCAGGAACCAATAACTCCGCGTTTTTATCCCGTAATTCACCCAAAATGATCTTTTTATTGTCACGATCGATTTGTGTCAAAGAGCCTAATTGGAAGTTAAATGCGTTGTGGCGAGCATGGGCAAGATAGCTCAAGGCATCCACACCATCATCTAAAGAGCCTGTTGCTACTTCATGTAACAGAGGTTTCCATAAATGACTTGGATTACGATCCACTAAAGTGATTTCTGCACGTTTTTTACGCCCTAATTTACGACCTAGTCGTGTTGCTAGCTCTAAGCCGCCAGCACCACCACCGACAATCACAATTTTTGGTTGAGAAAAGGCCATATTTCCCTCATTGCAAAATAAATTAATGTTATTTAAGCCTTATTCGAAATAAAAAACTTAAATAACATTAATCACCACTTATAAGACCAAAAGTTTGTTGAGGATAACATGCTTGGTCATTTGGTCATACCAAATATTGATGTATATCAAATTAATTGATTAATATGACAGCGATCACAAAAAAGTGTGATTCATTAGCAAAATGAAACGAGTCAGCTTGCATAGATTGATATTAATCAATATTTGAGCCAATTTCCAATCTATTTGATAATGAGAATCAGTTATTATTGGTAGTCAATATATGTGGACTTAAGGGGGCCATGACAGCTTATTGTTCACTAAGGGCTTACAAAAAAAGCGGGATAGTGTAAATTTTGTAGAGAAAACAACCCATATTAGAGATCATCATTTGGCTATTTTTGGCTAGTTTCTCTGATAAATCTCTCGGTTTTTATCATTTCGGCGGTAAACGGCATCGTTCTTGTTGAAAGGCATAATTAATGAAATTTATTTTATATCAAATCATTACTAGCATTGTATCGAGCATTATTTGTATCTATCATCTTGTTACACTCTATCTTGTCTTTTCCTCTTTGCCTTTTGAGCTGTCCAGTGGTTATTTTTTAATAACTAAAATAACGATAATATTTCTTTCATTATACGTGATCGTTATTAATGAAGTGGCGAGACGGAACAAACGCTGGGAGTTTTGTGTTAATTTATTTAAATATAAAAAACAAAATAATATTCAACGAATTGATTTATTTATTCTTTTTTCATTTTCACTTGTCATCACCTACATCGTTACTCTACTGTTTAGTTTGCTACTCATCTTACTCATTCGCCTAAATCCAACCTTCTTGGAAAACCTCAATATTTGGATGTTACATATGACGATCACCGTCATTAAATATGCAACTTTATTGCTATGTTTAATCCCTTTATATAAAGCATTTATCGCCTATAAAAAGCAAAAAAACGATAAGTGAGACATTGTAGCGAAGAGATATCACTTTACCTCTTCGCACTTAAAAGCACGCTATGTCATCCCCATTAACTTTTTATACTGCTTGATCACTTAAATAAATCAATAACACAACTAAATTAAGTGACACTTTCTATTTACCAACGATTAATATTTCCCCAATCCGCTATAAATACCACTAACAAAACGGCTTTCATGATAACTTTTCAAACTTAAAATTCTCCTAAAGTGATAACTGCAACGCTTGATTCAGAATATTTACCTTTAGTTAGGTCATATAATAAAACTTAATAATAACTAAGCATTCTGATATAAGTGAAAAAAATGTCTGAGAACACAAGCAATCCTATTGATTTACTTATCAATAACCCGCAACCCTATGCGCCAGAAAGTATTGATGATGCGTTATTTTCAGCCGCAATGAAACAAGCTGATACCTGGCATTTAAACCGTAATGTTAATTATGCAAAGTTATGGGAAACAGAAGCCAACCCTCTGATCCCTATTAATTTGTTTAAAACCATGGATTTGGCGACAAATACCCAGCTTGATGGTATATGGTTAAATAGTTCAGGTACTGGGCAACATGGGAAAACACGCGTTTTCTTTGACAATCTCAGTTTAAAACGTATTGAAACGGCTATGGTGCAAATTTTTTTGCATAATCATTTGATTTCAACCACACCTTCTCGCTTTTTAATGTTATCTCCTGATCCCGCCACAGGTGAGCATGCAGGTTATGCCACTGCCTTTTTAAAGTTCACCCAATGTGCCCCAATACAAGAGCTTGTTTTTACTGTGTCAGAGCAAGGTCAATTTGATAGTGAGTTAGCGTGGTCTACACTCAAACGCTGGGCTAATGATCCTGCCCCTATCTATATTTTAGGCTTAACACTGTTTTTTGAATTTTTATGCCTAAAACGCCCTGAACCATTTACCTTGAAATCACCGATAAAAGGCTTAACCGGCGGTGGTTGGAAAGGGATGACAAAACAACTTGAACGCCCTGAGATTATTCAAGGTTTGCAACAAGTTTTACAAGCGCCTAGCGTCGATATTCGCGATATTTATGGTATGACTGAACATCCTCTTCACTACATTAGTTGTCCTGAAGGTCATTTTCATCTCCCTGCTTATTCACGTTTTTCAATCATGGCTGAAGATGGGAGCCATGCACCAGAAAATAAAAATGGACTCATTGTACTTGAAAGCCCTCTGTTTGCCTCAATACCTTCACATCGCTTATTAACGCAAGATCTGGGTTGTTGGGGCAATAATTGTGCCTGTGGTCAACCGCTACCCTTCCTGCGCTATCTAGGACGAGCATCTACCCCAGAGGGCACCTGTGCGGCACAAGTAAAATGAAAAACTCACTACAAACGCGTGTAAATAAAATCAAACTGTGCCTAACAACTTTGCGTGAAGCTAATTGGTCGTTTTCGGAAGATGAAAATACGCAACAATTTTGTTTATCGCGTTTGGAGCGTCTGACTGAAAATCAGTTATTGGAACAAAAGATCCATCGTGAATTAGGTGGAAAATATTGGCATGCACCGAAGCGTTTGCTGATTATTGTTTCTGAAAAAGATCCATTAGGTACACTAGAAGCGCTATGTGCCGCTTACCTTATTGGCAGTAAAATTCGCCTGAAAGCCCGCATATCAATCAATTATTTGCAACAGGTTAAACGCATTCTGTCACTTGATGATGAGGAGTGTGAAATCATTGATTGGCAAAGTCATTTACAAAATGATCAGCAGATACTCTCTGGCGTCGATACGGTCTTACTCGCAGGGGGCGAGGCATTAATCCAACACTATCGTCAAATCACACCGCCACATATCAAATTGGTCGAACTAGGGCCAAAAATCAGTGGCATGGCAATCATTGGCAAGCAACTTCCTGCAATTGAATTGATTTTGTACGATATCGCCCTTTTTCACCAACAAGTCTGTAGCTCACCTCGATTCATTTTGTTGGATAACCCCTTAGCGGCAGAAGCGCTTTATCATCAACTGATAACCACACTTGATCACCTTCCCATTTTGTCTGACAACCTACGCTTACAAGGCATATCGCAATTTCGCGAACATCGGTTCACTTATTCGCTATCCGCTCCCGATAAGCCGAGTGTTTACAGTGAAAAAACAGGCTGGGGAGTCACTTATCAAACAGAGTTTGCCCCTCAAGCATGGTTAACTCAGGGCTTTCAACTCGTCGTTGCTTCTATCGAAGATAGCCTAAAACAAGCGCAAACACTTTGGCCTGGGCGCCTACAGACCCTTGGTTATTTTGGCGATTTAGATTCTTTGTCATTACAACAATACAGTTTTACCCGTTATTGCCCAATTGGTCGCATGCACCAGCGCCCTATTCATGCGCCGCATGATGGCTTTTTCATGCTATCTGCCCTCGTTAACTTTATCAGTAAGGAAGAAAATGGCGATAAATAACCGCAACCTATTAATTACTGGTGGAACTGGGTTTATTGGCTCTCATCTGCTGCATAAGCTTGCTGAACAAGGTCATAATTTAACTGTATTATCTCGAAATCCACAAAATCGTGTGATTCCCTATCGCCCCAAATTACCTGAAAAGGTGAACGTGGTGACTGGTGATATTTTGCAACCTCAAAGCTTAAAACAAGCATTGGCAGGGCAAGATGCCGTGATCCACCTTGCTGCGGATTACCGTGTCGGTTTAGCGCCAACCCGCCAAGCACGGCAGCATATGTATCAAACTAATGTCATCGGCACCTCAAACCTGTTAGCAGCGGCTCAAGATGCTGATATTTCAAAAATCGTTTATATGAGCTCAACCGCTGCTTTAGGCGAAACCCAAGGCGCATTACTTGATGAATCTCACCGGCACAATGGCATCTTTCGTAGTTATTACGAAGAAACAAAACATATTGCACACGAATTGGTTGTAAAACAGCAATGCCAAGGCGCTCCTATCAATATTGCCATCAGCGGTGGGGTATTTGGTTTAGGTGATAACAGCGTATTAGCCCAGACCGTAAACGCCTTTTTACTTGGAAAAATCCCTTTTCAAATCGCAACGACAAGCACATTTCAACTTTGTCATGTGTCACATGTTTGTGATGGACTCATCACACTACTATCACCGGAAATTGTTCGCCAAAACTATATCTTGGCTGGCGAGACTTTCTCTATGCCCGAACTTTTTCAGATGCTAAGCCATTTTTGTGGCAGACCTTCTTTACCTGCCAAAAAGGCTTCTTCACTGAAAATACCTGCTTGGTTAATGGATAAACTCGCCAGCCTTGGGCTGACAATGCCGTTATCTTGCGAAGCGCTTCATATAATGGATGGCAGCTCCTACACTTATTCTTCCTATAAGGCCCAACAACAATTAGGTTGGAGTGCAGGCTATCCAAAAGAAGAGTTTATCGAATACGTATCACACCTCGCGACTCAATTGTCATCTGCTAAAAAGGATGTAGCATGAAAACCAAACATCTCTCATGCCAATGGGGGCACGTCACTCTATCCCTCGAATCAGCACAATTACTTTCCGTTAAAGGGAATAGCGATAATGCGGTTTTTTTTGGTCAAGGTTATGGCACCGCTAAACTACGTTTATGGCAACTCGATTTATCCCGCCGTGTCGCCAGTGGTCGCTTATCTGAAATTATGGGAAATGGGGCCTTACGTACCGATGTTTTTCAGCGACGATTAGGATTAGTGGAGCTGGCTGAGCGTGCGACAAACATTGATTGTGCCGCACCAACTCACTCTTGGCAGGCTATGCAATATCAACATATTCAAGCTTATACTGCCGGTATCAACCAAGCACTTAGTGAAATGAAAGTTTTACCCATCGAGTGCTTATTACTGCACTATCGTCCTGAAATTTTTTCAATCTCAGACAGTTATTTATTAGGACAACTGAAATATTTTATTAATTCCGCTTGGCAATATGAACTATTCCACACGCGCATAGCAAATCGATTGACGCCAAAACAGCATCAACAGTTATTGGCAACCTTTAGCCATGAAGGCCATCAAATTCCCCCACTACCACTAAATGAAAATGGGGATTGGCACCAAGAAGTGGTTAAGGCACTCAAAGATGGATTAAAAGGATTGCAGTATTTAGGGCTAGCTTCACCCGATACGGGCTCGAATGTCATTGCCATCAGTGGGTCATTAACCCAATCAGGAAAACCGCTATTGGCTACCGACCCTCATATGGGGCATGTGAATCCTAATTTTAATCTACTTTGCCGCCTTGAAAGTGATGAAGGACTCAATGTCGTCGGCTCTCATTTTCCAGGCTCTCCTGGCATTATCGTCGGTCGTAATAACCATGCTGCATGGGGAATGGTTGGTATCATGGCGGATAACCAAGACTTATTTTGGGGTAAGCTCGACCTTGAAAATGAGCAGGTTGAAACGGCATCAGGGAATCTGCCTTTAACTAAAAATATCCATGAAATCAAACTGAAAAATGGTAAATCACACAGTTTCACAACTTATAGCTTTGCTCAAGGGCGGTTAGTGTCAGAAAAAAATGGCTACGGTATGTTTTTACGTTGGCCTGCACTGGATGACCCAAGTGGTGACATTACCTTTTATCAGCTCGCCAAATGCCAAGATTGGCCTTCATTTAGAGATGCCCTTAAGCATGTAAAAAACTCACCAATGATGGTTGGCTATGCTGATATTCATGGGGATATTGGTCTGCAAACCATGGGATATATTCCAAAGCGTCATCAACAAATCGGTAGCTTGGTACTAAGCCTAACAGAGCCACAGCACCAGTGGTTGGGTTATGTGCCTTTTGATGAATTACCTTGCGAACATAATCCTGAACGAGGCTATACTCTTTATGCCAATCAATATAGTGAGTCACTGTTTACGGGAAAAGTGGCTTTATCTAATCGCTGGCATCCCCCTAGCCGTTCACGACGTATCGAGGCGTTGATCCAACACACCGACCAACACACCACCGAAACATTGACCGCTATTCAGGATGATAAAACAGATTATTTTGCCCAGCAGGCAAAACATTTTTTATTACCTTTCGTCCCTGAAGACAAGATGTTATCGCAGTGGGATGGTAACACAGAGAATATCCAAGCTTCGCGCTTACTTGATGTATGGTTCCAACATTTAACCGATAAATTACTTGGCAAAGTACTCAAACGAGGTTCCAGAACGCTATATACCGATTTTTGGCCAAGTTGCCGCTGGAGTATTCTCAATATCCTGCAACACCATATTGAGGATTGGCAGCATGAAGCCGATGCTTTGCCTGATCTGATCCGTGAATGTTATGCCACTGCGTTAGTCGCTAGCCAAAAAATGGCCCACCCCCAAGTTGAGTTTCAACACAGCATCAAAAAACCAATATGGCTCAATAAACTGTTAACAGGTCATTTTCCTTATCAAGGCGGTAATCGCGAAACAGTCCATGCCACACGACAAAATGCCGATTTTCTGACGCAATCCCAAGCGGGTAAAAATAAGTCTATTAAGACTAAACCCTATACCTTTGGTCCTGGATTCAAACTAATCTCAAATTTAGCAAATCGAGGGGAATGTGTGTATTTAATCAATACACCGGCAAAAGGCTCCCCATTTTTTTGGCAACTAAGGAAAACACTTAACGATTGGCAAGCAGGTAAAAGAAAAACGACAAGACTGGCAAATAAGCAAAATAATAATGAGTGAGGATTTAGATCAATGGCAATATTGAAGCAATGGCAGCAAACTAGTCATCCTGCTCGCCTTTGGCACCCGATTTCTAATTCACGTATTCAATGTGAATTATGCCCTCGAGCCTGTAAAATTAACCTAGGTCGAGTCGGGACTTGTAAAGTCCGTCGCAATGAAAATGGTCGCCTAGTGACGCTTAACTACGGCAAATCCGTTCCTATGACACAAGAGTCCATTGAAACCGAAGCCGTTTATCATTACGCTCCCGGTGAACGCATTCTTTCTTTAGGTAATATTGGTTGTATGCTGCGTTGTGACTTTTGCCAAAACTGGACAACGAGTCAAGCCCGCTATGTTCAAGACAGCCATGTGGCATATTATCGCCCAGAAGATGTGGTGAATTATGCCTTAAAACACAATATTCGTGTTCTTTCTTGGACTTATAACGATCCGGTTGTTTGGCACGAGTTTGTCATGGATACCGCGAAACTGGCACGTGAAAAAGGCTTAAAAAATCTCTATAAAAGCGCATTTTATATCAGTGAAAAAGGGATTGATGAATTACTCACCGTCATGGATATTTTTAGTATTTCATTAAAATCAATGCAGGATAGCTTTTATCGCAAACACACCGGTGGTCGCCTTCAACCTATCCTTGATGGGATCAAACAAGTTTATGATGCTCGAAAATCAGGTAATTACCCACATTTAGAAATCTCCAATCTGTGTGTGACAGGCCGCAATGACACATTAGAAGAGGCTAAAAAAGTCTCTGATTGGATGCTAACCCATCTTGATGCTGAAATCCCGCTACACTATGTACGTTTTCATCCCGACTACCAATATACCCATGTCGAGCGCACCGCTATCCCACTCCTTGAACAAGCACGTTTGCAAGCGCTCAATGATGGAATGCGTTATGTTTATGTCGGTAATGTATTCGATACGCAAAGCGCCAATACCTACTGCCCTGAATGCCAAACACTGTTAGTAAAACGTAGTGGACTCATTGCAGAACCTTATATGGATAAAGGCTATTGCCCTCGTTGTCATTTCCATCCTCCAATTATTTTACCATGGGAAGATGCGAACACCGATAAAACAGTCTTGAGCATACCAGATGGGTTACATTGTATTACCCACATGTTCCGCGGCCCAATTCAGGCCTGCCATATTGAGCAACAGCATGAATCGGATATTTATTACCAATTTGTCTCAAAAGACGGCACTCCTGTTAGCGATATCAATATGAATAACTGCGGTCGTTTTATGCTTTCTAAAAGTAACCCTAACGCGGAAGGTATTCGCCTCTATCATCATTTAAATGAACCTTGCCAACTATTTGAAGTTTATGACCGTGCCCATTTTCCTGTCACGGAAGCAGAGAAAACCCATCTTGGTAGTGAAAATGTGCCGGTGACTTTTATACCGTTAAAGGGGCGCTAATATGCCGTTAAATCGTGGATGGTCATATCTACGCGCACAATCCATCGCCACGCAGCTACGTCGTGCCAAACTCAATGATAAAAGCCCTAATTTACCCATTATTTATCTACCGGGTATTTTAGGCAGTAAACTGTTTGATAGATCCAAACAAGCATTTATCTGGGGGGATTATCGTGGCGTTTTCACGAAAAGCGATTATGAGTATCAGGCTCCTTCTCCCGATACCCCTTGTAATATCTTAGCCACAGAGCAACTGCATGAATTCACGATTGTTCCTAAGCTCATCACAACATTGGTCACACAGGAGCTGAAAGATGTTTTGCACGTTGGTTTAGGTTATCGAGAAGGCCAAGACCTCTTCTTTTTAGCCCATGATTGGCGAGCGGATCACCGAGAGCTTGTTACAATATTAGATGCCGAGATTAACCGCATAAAGACCCTTTTTGGTGACAAACAAAAATGTATTATCATTGCGCAATCGGCATCTAATTTGGCTGTACGCTACTGGTTGCGTCAAACCAGTGAAGAGAATCGGCAGCTTATTGCCAAATGGTATGCTTTCGGCCCGCCATGGGAAGGAACGTTTCATGCGTGGTCAATGATGGAAACTGGCTATTACGCCGGTAGTCGCTATTTTTATGGCTTTTCTCCCGATGATATTGCCGGATACCCGAGTGCTTACCAGTTACTTCCTGCTAATCCAACCGTTATCGATCATCATGGCAAAGTCATTGAACCGTTTGATATCTATGATGCCGACTGCTGGCAGCGGTTACGTATCGGCCCATACAAAACCTCCATCATTTCAGAGCAATGCCAACGTGTACGCGATAATCTAGCAAGTTACTTACACAGTGCGAAAACATTTAACCATGCGGTTTCTGGTGTATGCCCTCATGAGCAGTCTGTTCCACAGGTTTGGTATCTGAGTGATAACAATACCGCTTTAACCGCTGCAATCTGGGCGCGTGATCGCTGGTATCTGAAAGCCAAAGAGATAAAACGAGATTTTGCCCATTTAGCTGATAAGACGTTAGCTAAAGGCGATGACCATTTACCACTTGCAGGCTTACTTAAACATCGTTGTGGGCCTATTGTCCGTGATAATTATCAACAGCCTTGGGGGGAAAGTTTTGTCTTTATCAGCCAAGCATCTACTCACCGTGCATTGATTAATCATACGCCGAATTTACGCAGTCTTGCTTTTGATATTGCCACCACAAGGCGATTACATAGAGATAAAGCGGCATAGCCTTGCCCCTGTGGCTCCTCCCCCAATTGAACGCTCCCATAAAGTTGACCGTGAATTAAGCGGTCTTCAAGCACTGAGTTCTGTATTCAACAGGGCTTAGTCCTTTTCATTTAACCTTGCATCTTTCATAGTGATAATCATGGATACCTTCATTCACGACTCCCCTGTTTAACAATCGAGTTAAACTTTTTGCCGCAAAAACGCTCAAGCTTAAGTAATTTAAAACTGACGTTTTAAGGACTGTTTTACCATAGAAAAAGCCCCTTCAAGTGAGACTAAAAGCATCCAACTTTTGGGGGCTGTTCAGTTTACGGCTTTTTTACTAACGGCCGGTAATAATTAACGCTGTTCTTGCCATTTACGATGCAGTTCTACCAGTTTATTGTGGCTCTCTTGCCAGCGTTGTGCGCCTTGTAAGTCTTTCAAGCTATATTGTCGACCACTATGGAACAGTGATGAAGCTAGGCTCCCTTGCTGCTTTGGTAGGTTATCTAATACACTCACCGCACCATCACGGTTGTTGCAAACCAACACCATATCACAACCGGCTGACAACGAAGCGGCTGCACGCTCTGGATAGCTTCCCATGATAGCCGCCCCTTCCATCGACAAATCATCAGAGAAGATCACACCATTGAAGCCCAACTGCTCACGTAAAATCGATTTGAGCCAGAATGGTGAGCCACTTGCAGGGCGGTCGTCTGCTTGTGTATAAATGACATGTGCAGGCATCACGGCATCAAGCAAATCGCGCTGAATAAAGTCTCTGAAGATTGACATATCTTTTTTACGAATAGTTTCAAGGTCGCGGTCATCACGAGGGGTTTCTTTATGAGAATCCGCTTTCACTGCCCCATGCCCAGGAAAATGCTTCCCTGTCGTTTTCATCCCCGCACTACGCATACCTTTAATAAACCGTTCCGCCATGATCATGGCAATTTCAGGATCTTCATGGAACGAGCGCTCGCCAATCGCAATACTTTGATGCCCAAGATCTAGCACCGGCGCGAAACTAATATCGATATCCATAGCAATCATTTCAGATGCCATTAACCAACCAGCTTCCTCCGCTAATTTTGCCCCTTCAGATTGGCTATTAAGTGCTGCAAATGCTTGAGCGGAAGGTAATGCCGTAAAGCCATCACGAAAACGTTGCACTCGCCCGCCTTCCTGATCAACCGCTATCAATAAGCGATGACGGGATGCATCACGAATTTGGCGAACTAACTCCCTTAATTGTGCTGCATCATGAAAATTACGGGTAAATAAAATTAACCCGCCCACCAGCGGATGTGCCAGTATTTCACGCTCTTCACTGTCCAGCTCATAGCCCTGAACGTCTAGCATTATCGGACCCATACATGCCTCACTATTTAAAACGGTTTTACGATTTTTGCTCGCACTTGCGTTATACGAATTTAATTAACTAGGCAAACTAAAGTATTGCCTTAATGACCTTGAGTGTAACAAAAAATCATTATTTTGACTTTGGTTCCATTGCACTTCATACCACATTAACATCATATATTTGACCCATGGCGTCCATAGCCGGCATTGGTGAGCCAAGCGTTCAACATCGCCATAAGCATGGTATTTATTGCAATACTCTGATAAGAAAAAATCACGTTGTGTGGTATTCAATTGGTTCGCTTGAAAATAGGTTTCCAATGACAATCCAATATCGGTATTTGCCGCATACTCCCAATCCAATAAAGCCAGTTGACCACTCTCAGTACAGACAATATTGCCTTTATGAATATCCATATGGGCGGGGGCTAACTTTAGAACCCTTGGCATAGGTGCGGATAAAAAATGTTGGTGCCATCGATGCCACCGAGGCCCTTGGCGTTTTGGATCAACTAAATACCCGTAATGGGCAATTTCTTGCCTAAGCTGTAGACGATAAGTGAGTAAGGGTTGAGTATGTAATTTAGCAATTGTTGCCGCTAATAAAGATTGAAATGTTGGTGTTAAAAATTGAGTATCACTGGGTTGCTGACCATCACACCATGATAGTAATAACCAATCTGAATTTCTTGCTAACACTTTGGGCGCTTGACCAAAGTGTTGTAATTGATGTAGTACCCGCGCCTCTTTACGTCTATTCACGAATAGAGCCGTTTGCGCCTGACTTTGAGCACGCGCAATCAGATTGAGAGTATGTGACCGTAAGTGATAGGTTCCCCCTGAAAGCCCTGCTAATGGGGTTACTTCCCACGTTTTAACGTTAATATTTGGGAAGCAACCTGCCAGCAGTGCCAATAATGCACTGTCATTGCTCAATATCGTTTTTTCCTGACCAAAGGATCTCACCGCTTTGCACTGCCATCAGCTGCATTTCGATATCGCGTTGGTCGTTAGAGCCTGAAATCACACTATACAATACATAATCAGCTTGTACGTAACGCCCTAAGCCAATCGCTTTACTGCGTGTAACAAGGCTATCGTCTTGCGATAAACCTAACGTTCTACGCGCGGCATTGACCACATATTGTGGTACGACTTTAAAGCGATGACTGTCATCAACCGCTTTTACGATGGCTGAGGTCACATTTTGTACAGAAAATGAACCTGTCGTATTGTTTTTAACTGAATCCACCAACAGAACTTTGCCGCTCTCAACACCATTTGCCCCTGTCATCTGTCCGACTAAAGGCGAGACAGCTGCAGACCAATCTGTGGTTTTTTGCTTAGGTGGTGTAGGCACCTTATCGATTGGTGGTGGAGTTGTAGGCTCAGTGGGTTCAGTTGGCTCTACAGGGACAACTGGCGGAGGCGTTTTAGGCCTATCCTGCTGAAAAGAAGGACATCCTGCCAGCATCATCGCTGCCGCTGCAACGAACAAGATCCGTTTCATTATTTGTCTCCAAGCATTTGCGGTAAAAATACATAAACACGTACATTACGCGCGAGTGATGATGTACTTTCAGCATTAACACTAATCACTGAATTTGCAGGTATCATCTGCTGCAAATCATGGGTTGTTGCGATTTTCAATCCTTTATCGTCGTACCAATAGAGACGGTACATGACAGTCATCGGATTTGGCTGGCTATTGCTCATATTGATCTTAGCCACCGTCGCATAGTTCTCAACGCTGACTACAGGTTGCTCTACAATGATACCTTGCGCAAGAACCGCAGGCTCCATAATCACTCGTTGTTGATCATTGAATACTAACCCATCACGCTTACCCCATGAGCAAGCGCTCAGCGCAAACACCACAGCACTGAGTGTTAATATACGTATCAATGTTCCCCAAATCTTTTTCACATCATTACCTTATTTTGCCAGCAATGGTCCAAGAGGACGACCGCCAACAAGGTGCATATGAATATGAAACACTTCCTGCCCGGAGTGTTCATTACAGTTCATGATCAAACGGTAACCGCTTTCAGCAATCCCTTCTTGTTTGGCAATTTTTGCTGCAACGGTAAATAAGCGCCCCAATGCCAGTTCATCTTCCGCAGTCACATCATTCACTGTTGGGATGAGTTTATTGGGAATAATCAGGATATGTGAGGGAGTTTGTGGCGAAATATCACGAAATGCGGTAACCAGTTCATCCTGATAAACGATATCTGCCGGGATTTCACGTCGAATGATCTTACTGAAAATAGTTTCTTCTGCCATTGCGAATTCCTTTAATATTGACTAATTATTACGCTTTATTCTCGCCGACATTCAAATGAAATAGGCGGTTAAAGTTTTCAGTGGTAATACGTGCCATTTCTTCAGGGCTAACCCCTTTTAATACTGCCATATACTCTGCCACATCCCGCACATAAGCAGGTTGGTTCTCCTTCCCACGATGCGGCACGGGGGCTAAATAAGGTGAATCCGTTTCTACTAAGATCCTATCTAGTGGAACAACCCTTGCAGCTTCACGAATTTGCTCTGCATTGCGGAAGGTAACTATCCCTGAAAAAGAGATATACATACCAAGATCTAACAATTCCATGGCTGTCTGTTTATCTTCCGTAAAGCAGTGCAAAACACCGCCACAATCCATCACTTGTTCTTCACGTAAAATAGTCAGTGTATCTTCTCGCGCATCGCGCGTGTGAACTATCACAGGTTTATTAACCTGACGACCAATACGAATATGTTGACGGAAAGACGCTTGCTGAAGTGCTGCATTTTCTTTCTGATAATAATAGTCTAGCCCTGTTTCCCCTAACGCGACCACTTCTTCACCAGCAGCTAATTGCGCTAAGCGTTCAAAATCATACCCTTCATCCAAATTAAGTGGATGAATACCGCAAGAAAATGCCACATTAGCACGCTTGCCAATCATGGTTTTCATGTTATCAAAACCATGTAACGTTGTGGCAACCGCTAACATAAATCCGACATCGCGTTGCGACGCCTTTGCGATCACATCATCGACGCTTGTATGTAATTTTTCATAATCAAGGCAATCGAGATGGCAGTGTGAATCAACTACAAACATATTTCACTCTTTTTTATGGTGTTGGGGTAACAATTAATGCTTCCCATTGTAATAATTGATTTGTCAAAAGTAACTCTTGATTCAGTGCGGGCACTGTCATCAATTGGTGGCGGCAATTTTGCCAAGCCTCATAAACTTCAAACAATTGTGTATTTGTCATTCGTGATGCAAGTACGCTCACAAGTGGCAATTGGTCTTGATTTAAACAAAATTGGGCTGCATGTTGTTGCAGTTTCATGCTATCGGCTAATAGTCCGAGCAGCCACCCCATCGACTCAATCGCCTTATCATGATGAATCGCAGGTAATAACGACAACATATCATTATGTTGTATCCCATGAGCGAGTTTCTGGCATAGCACACTACGCTGTTGCCAATGCTCAGGTTGCAACAATGACATCGCCGCGACTGGAGCCCCTTGGCACAACTTTAACGCGGTCAATGCGTCGTTATAGTTGACGCCAACGATTTGCTTTTGCAACCAATACCACGCAATTTGCGATTCAGGTGGTGATAAAAAGGTATATAAGCAACGGCTTCGTAGCGTCGCTAATAGATTTTCACGTTTCTCGCAACCTAATAAAAAATAGGTCTGCTTTGTTGGCTCTTCCAAGGTTTTTAAGAGCGCGTTGGCCGCTGCATCGGTCAATGCTTCTGTTCGAGGAATATAGGCGACTTTAGCCCCATTTTGCTGTGCATGACTACTTAAGGTCTCTGTCAGTTTCCTTACCGCTTCCACGCTAACCGTTGTTTTGCCCTTCTCTGGCGCTAAAACATGGTAATCAGGGTGCGTCCCTGCCAACATCAATTGGCAGCTATGGCATTGCCCACAGCTTTTTAGCCCGTCTGTATTTTGGCAAATTAACCAGCGACTAATACCATAGCATAATGCTTCCACTCCGTTACCCGGTAGTGAATGCAATAACAATGCGTGGTGCCCACGACCTTGCTGGTAGGAGGTAATTAGTTGACGATACGTTTCATTCAACCAAGGGTACCAATTCATTGTATCACCTTATTTTGCCAACCATTGCTGCAAAGCTTGGCGAATATCATGTTGAACTTGTTCAATATTCTGGCTTGCATCAATCGTTAAAATAGTCTCATCGGAGGCCGCTAACTCACGATAACGTGCACGAGTGCGTTCAAAAAATGCCAGAGACTCTTGCTCAATTCGGTCTAGCTCACCACGAGCGCGTGCACGCTGTAACCCTAATGCAGGAGGTAGGTCCAAATACAGTGTTAACGCTGGTTTAAATTCCCCCAAAACCAGATCACGCAATGACTGCATAAGTTGGCGATCAATACCACGTCCGCCCCCTTGATAGGCCTGTGAAGATAAATCATGCCTATCACCAACAACCCATTTACCCGCCGCTAAGGCTGGCTTAATGACGTTTTCAACCAGTTGGACACGTGCGGCATACAACATCAAAAGCTCGGCTTTATCAGTGACTTTTTCCCCGCTGATCCCCTGTTTAATGAGTTCACGTAGCTTTTCTGCTAATGGGGTTCCCCCTGGCTCTCGGGTAAAGGCAATGTCTTGGATCCCTGCTTGATTTAATGTTTCAATAACGGTTTTAATCGCAGTGGTTTTACCTGCCCCTTCTAACCCTTCAATAACGATATAGGCGTTTTTCATCTTACTTATCATTCTGTTTTTCAATTTTTCGATACACTTTGACAGCTCGATTATGGTCATTAAGGCTACTACTGAATGTGTGCCCACCTGTACCATCTGCAACAAAGTATAAATAGTTCGTTTTCGCAGGGTGTGCCGCGGCTTTAATTGATGCAAGACTTGGCATTGCTATCGGCGTTGGCGGTAACCCATCAATGCGATAGGTGTTATATGGTGTATAGTTGTCTAAGTCGCTACGATAAATTTTCCCGCGATACTTATCGCCTAAACCATAGATAACTGTAGGATCTGTTTGTAACCGCATATTTTTCTGCAAACGATTCACAAATACCGACGCCACTTGGTTTCTTTCACTGTCAATACCCGTCTCTTTTTCGATGATTGAAGCCATGATTAGCATCTCATACGCGTTTTTGTAAGGTAGATCTTTATCTCTCCCTTGCCAAACTTCATCGACATTTTTTTTCATTTGTTGGTGAGCGCGTTTTAATATATCAATATCACGCGTTCCCGCCGTATACAGATAGGTATCCGGATATAGCCAGCCTTCAAGGGTGGTCGTTCCATCAAAACCAATTAGCGCGTATAACTCTTCTTGTGTTTTCCCTTCCGCCTCATGTTTTAAGTAAGGCGCATCACGTAAGATATTTGTCCAATCAGAGAGTCGGTTACCTTCGACAAAACGAATGGAAAACTGCGCCTCTTTGCCACTGGAAATTAATGCTAACATCTGCGCGATATCCATATTTGGCTGGAGGCGGTAAGTCCCAGCCTTCATTTTAGCTAACTCTGGGCGCAATTTTAGTAACCATTGAAATTTGTTACTTTGATTAATCACTTTTTCGTCTACCAGCAATGCTTCAAGCGCAACGCGGCCTGTTCCAGCAGGAACCGTAAAAACTTTCTCTTGTGTTAGATTTAGCGGCTCTTTTGCATAGTTCAAAAACTGTTGATACATCACATAGGCACTTACGCCTATTACCAACAGAATAACGACAATTGCGATAGAGATTTTTTTAGCGAGTTTCATTCATTAACCATTCAGTGACTAAAGTTGGCAACGTAAAAACAAATATTCAAACAGTTCCCTTGATGAATATTGCCATTGAGGTTTATTGTTACCCAAGGTGATCGTAGCAACCGGCAGTATTGGCATCAACGTATTACAAATAAACACTTCATCACAGTTCCCCAATACATCGGGAAAACGTTCAACCTCCCGAAGATGGTACTGACTAGCAGCTAAAAGCGCTATGATCTTTTGTCTCATTAATCCATTTACGCCAGAAAATGCTAAATTTGGCGTAAATACCGTATCGCCTTTGCGCCAAAAAATATTGGCACTGCAACATTCAATTAAAATACCATCAGAATCAACAACTAAAGCCTCATCAACCTGAGCTTCATCAATTTCTTGGCGTATTAACACCTGCTCAAGGCGATTAAGGTGTTTGATCCCTGCTAAATAGGGATTTTTACTCGTTGGAATACGGCTTAATATCAGTTGGATACCTGATTTCTGCAACGCTTGGTAATGTTGTGGAAAAGGCGCGATAGACATTATTACCGTTGGCTGATTAAACCCTAAAGTGCTATAGCCTCTGCCTCCCGTGCCTCGGCTAATAATCACTTTAACAACGAATTCATCATCATTATGCTGTTGGCAAATCGCGTGGATCTGCTTCTCTAACATTTGCCAATCTGGTTGGGGTAATTTAAGGCGAGAACTATCCTGCATGAGACGCCTAATATGCATATCAAGCATTTTTGGTTGATGATTAAACACATGGATCGTGGTGAAGCAGCCATCACCAAATTGCACAGCCCGATCAGTCACGTCAATATGACGGCACTCAACTCCATTAACCCAGTATAGCATTGATAATTCTTATAATAATGGCTGATAAATCAGTCAGTAACAGGATATTAACTATCATAAACTAAACTGACATAGACTGCAAAACGACACTAAAAATAAAGCCCCAGTATTGTAAACACTGAGGCTTTTACCCTTTACAACGTAAAGTAATACGTCTGGGTTACTCTTCGTGATAGCGACGGAAAATTAATGAACCGTTTGTACCACCAAAACCAAATGAGTTGCACAGAGCATATTCCATATTTTCTACTTTTCTTGCTTTGCCTGGAACAAAATCCAGTTTGCAAGCTTCATCTGGGTTTTCCAGATTGATCGTAGGCGGAACGATTTGCTCTGTCAGTGAAAGGATCGTAAAGATAGACTCAATGGCACCAGCGGCACCTAATAGATGACCTGTCATCGATTTTGTTGAGCTAACTAATACGTCGGTTCCTTCACCAAAGACCGAAATAACCGCTTGCGCTTCCGCTAAGTCACCTGCTGGTGTTGAAGTACCGTGAGCATTGATATAGCCCACTGCATTAGCTTCAATACCTGCATCATGCAGAGCATTTGCCATCGCCAGAGCAGCACCTTCACCATTTTCAGGCGGTGATGTCATATGATAAGCATCACTGCTCATGCCGAAACCAGCAACTTCAGCGTAAATTTTTGCGCCGCGAGCTTTAGCATGTTCATATTCTTCAAGTACGATAATACCCGCACCGTCACCCAGTACAAAGCCATCACGGTCTTTATCCCATGGGCGGCTAGCCGCTTGCGGATCATCATTACGCGTAGAAAGAGCCCGCGCTGCGCCAAAACCTGCAACACCCAATGGCGTTGTCGCTTTTTCAGCGCCACCAGCAATCATTACATCAGCATCACCATAAGCAATCATACGTGCGGCATGACCGATATTGTGGACACCTGAAGTACAGGCTGTGGCAATCGAAATACTTGGGCCACGGAAACCGTAAATAATGCTTAAATGACCTGCGACCATATTAATGATCGTAGAAGGAACGAAGAATGGGCTAACTTTACGAGGACCGCCATTTTGTAATGCTTCACAGTTCTCTTGAATTAGGCCTAGACCACCAATACCAGAACCAATCGCTAACCCTATACGAGTAGCATTGGCTTCTGTTACTTCCAGCCCGGAATCTTTGATAGCTTGATTACCAGCAGCAATTCCATACTGAATGAAAGGGTCCATCTTCCGTGCATCTTTGCGGGAGATACCATAATCTTCGTAATTGAAATCTTTAACTACGCCAGCAAATTTAGTTGCGTGGTTGGTAGTATCAAAATGTTCGATAAGGCTGATACCACTCTGTCCGTCACAAACAGCTTTCCATGATGATTCAACTGTGTTGCCGACAGGAGATAACATGCCCAGTCCGGTTACGACTACACGACGCTTAGACACGTAAATCCTCCAAGGAGGGAAAAAAAGTTATCAAAGAAACATAGGCGGTCGAGTGACCGCCTAGACAAGTTTTAAAACAATTAGTTAGATGCGTTCTCGACGTAATCAATCGCAGCCTGCACTGTTGTGATCTTTTCAGCTTCTTCGTCAGGGATTTCGATATCGAACTCTTCTTCCAGAGCCATAACCAGCTCAACTGTGTCAAGAGAATCAGCGCCCAAGTCATCAACAAACGAAGCTGTTGTTACAACTTCTTCCTCTTTAACACCTAGTTGCTCAACGATGATTTTCTTAACGCGTTCTTCGATAGTGCTCATACTATTAAAATTCCTATCAAAACTCGCTTTCGCGATGGTTTTCGTAGTTTATAAAATACAGGAAAAGATACAACCCAATCCCGGCTGTTGAAACCTAAATTTTGCATTATTTTGCGCTAATTAACACTAATAATGCAAATGGTTCCATCATTTCTTTAGATCATGTACATGCCGCCATTGACATGTAATGTTTCACCTGTGATGTAACCAGCTTCATCAGAAGCTAAAAACGCTACAGCACTGGCAATTTCTTGTGCATCACCAAGCCTGTCGGCAGGAACTTGAGATAAAATGCCTGCACGCTGCTCATCTGTCAATGCCTTGGTCATATCAGTTTCAATAAAACCAGGTGCAACGACATTAACGGTAATGCCACGGGAAGCGACTTCGCGTGCTAATGATTTGCTAAAACCAATTAGCCCAGCTTTCGCTGCTGCATAGTTCGCTTGACCCGCATTTCCCATCACACCTACAACAGATGCGATTGAAATAATACGTCCACAACGTTTTTTCATCATGGCGCGTAATACGGCTTTTGATAAACGGTAAACGGATGAGAGGTTAGTGTCAATAATATCTTGCCACTCATCATCTTTCATACGCATCAAAAGGTTATCACGTGTGATACCTGCATTGTTGACCAGTATATCAATTTCGCCAAATTGTTGACGAATATTATTCAAGGTTTCGTCAATTGATGCAGGGTCTGTCACATTAAGAGCAAAACCTTTGCCTTTTCCATCTAAATAAGCAGAAATCGCTTCTGCTCCTTTTTCGCTGGTTGCTGTACCAATAACCGTCGCACCACGCGCAGCAAGCGTTAAAGCGATCGCTTTCCCGATACCGCGGCTAGCGCCTGTTACAAGTGCAATTTTTCCTTCAAAGCTCATATCGTCCTCAGAGGTTTTCTAATGCAGTGCCTAATGATACAGGATCATTGACTGCAACGGCAGTTAAATTAGAGACAATACGCTTGGTAAGACCAGTTAATACTTTACCCGGACCCACTTCAACAAGATGCTCAATACCTTGATTTACCATGAATTCTACCGTCTCAGTCCAACGAACTGGATTATACAATTGACGAACCAAAGCATCACGAATATTTTCCGCTGATTGCTCAATTTTCACATCAACGTTGTTAATAACTGGGAAATTTGGTTGATTAAACGTTATTTCTTGTAACGCAACTGCTAATTTTTCAGCCGCTGGTTTCATTAACGCACAGTGTGACGGTACACTAACCGATAATGGTAATGCACGTTTTGCGCCCGCCTCTTTACATGCTGCACCAGCGCGCTCAACCGCCGCTTTTTCACCTGCAATCACCACTTGACCTGGTGAGTTAAAATTCACAGGAGAGACGACTTGGCCTTGAGCGGCATCTTGACAAGCTTTCTCGATTGATTCGTTATCTAAACCGATGATCGCATACATCGCGCCTGTTCCTTCTGGAACGGCTTCTTGCATCAATTTACCACGCAACTCAACCAGTTTAATTGCCGCTTTAAAATCAAGAACACCCGCGCACACTAAAGCTGAATATTCACCTAGGCTATGCCCTGCCATCATCGTAGGCATCGCGCCTTTTTTTTCTTGCCAAACACGGAAGATAGCGACAGATGCAGCTAACAGCGCTGGCTGGGTTTGCCATGTTTTGTTCAATTCTTCTTCTGGCCCGTTCTGAACAAGAGCCCAAAGGTCATAACCTAATGCTTCAGACGCCTCAGCGAATGTTTGTTCTACTAACGGACTTTCCGCCGCTAATGCAGACAACATACCAAGAGACTGAGATCCCTGACCGGGAAAAACCATAGCAAATTGTGTCATGTCTATTTTCTCAGTAAATTAAAAACGAACAAGTGCAGAGCCCCAAGTAAAGCCGCCGCCAAATGCTTCTAAGAGCACTAACTGACCACGTTGGATTCGACCATCACGTACCGCTTCATCAAAGGCGGTCGGCACGGATGCAGCCGAGGTGTTACCATGTTTATCTAACGTAACCACCACCTTATCCATGGCCATATCAAGTTTTTTCGCTGTTGCGGAGATGATACGCAAATTTGCTTGATGAGGAACTAACCAATCGAGTTCTTCTTTTGCGATACCGCTTTCAGCCAATGTTTCATCAACAATGTGCGCTAATTCACGCACAGCCACTTTAAAGACTTCATTGCCTGTCATGGTTAAGTAGGCTTGATCTTCTGAGCCTCGTTCACGATTCGGCAGCGCTAACAACTCGCCATAACGCCCATCGGCATGCAGATGTGTTGATATAATACCCGGCTCTTGCGATGCGCCGAGCACCATCGCGCCTGCCGCATCACCAAACAGAATAATAGTACCGCGATCATTTGGGTCTAACGTTTTTGACAGTGCATCTGCACCAATCACTAATGCTTTTTTTGCCATTCCCGTTTTAATAAACTGGTCCACGATGCTTATCGCATACGTAAAACCTGCACACGCTGCGGCAACATCAAATGCAGCACAATCATTAATGCCTAACATTTGTTGAATTTGGCACGCTGCGCTTGGAAACGCGTGTGTTGAAGAGGTCGTTGCGACAACAATTAGCCCAATCTCACTGCTATCGACTTGCGCCATTTCAAGGGCCTTTTGTGCGGCATGAAACCCCATTGTGGCAACACTTTCATCTTCACCAGCAATTCTTCTTTCATGAATACCTGTGCGAGTTACAATCCACTCATCAGAAGTATCAACCATTTTTTCCAGGTCAGCATTTGTTCTAATTTGTGTGGGTAAATAGCTGCCTGTGCCTAATATTTTACTATACATAGGTTATTGATCACTCCTGGGTAATACGATATTCAACCGAGCTGCTATTCTGTCCGGAACTTGTCTATCTACCGATTGAACAGCCCGTTCAATCGCAGCTTTAAATGCACTTTCGTTTGCAGCGCCATGACTTTTTATGACAATTCCCTTTAATCCTAACAGAGTTGCACCATTATACTGGTCGGGGTTCAACTCCCCGAAACGCTTCATCAGCCGTTTTTTAAGCCACTTTTTGGCCAATTGAATCAACCAACTAGGTTTTTTATTCTTTTTGCTTTCATCTGTTGATTTCAACAAGGAAAGTATGACGCGGATCACCCCTTCCATTGTTTTTAGCGTGACGTTACCTGCGAAGCCGTCACACACTAATACATCCGTTTTGCCAGTCAGCAACTCATTGCCCTCGACATAACCGATGTAATTTATTGCCGCGGTTTCTTTAAGAATTGCGGCGGCTTCGCGGATATTATCAAGCCCTTTACTCTCTTCTTCACCAATATTTAGTAGTGCCACTTTTGGTGAAGCAATTTTGGCCACCTCTTCAGCGACGACAGATCCCATCACAGCAAATTGCACTAGCATATCACTACTACAATTGACGTTAGCTCCTAAGTCTAGCACCACGGTTTGACCTTTTTGTTGATTAGGCAAAATGGTCATCAAAGCAGGCCGTTCGATGCCATCAATTGATTTAAGCATCAACTTAGCTAGCCCCATCAAAGCACCCGTATTACCTGCACTCACGCACGCCTGTGCCTGCCCAGTCTTCACTAACTCAAGCGCCACTCGCATGGATGTTCCTTTGCTTTGACGTATTGCCGTTGATGGTTTGGCATCATTAGCGATAACATTTTCAGCAGGAATAATTTCGACACGCGAAGTCAGCTCAACACTTTGTTGTGCGAGCAGTGGTTGAATGGCGTCAGGTTGACCGACTAGCAGTAATTTGAGTGCTGGATTAGATGCCAGAGCCTGCAATGCAGCAGGCACTGTGACGCGGGGACCAACATCCCCGCCCATAGCATCTAACGCAATGGTTAGATTAGCCAAAGTATCAACTTGTAAATCTATAATTACTTGTTGATAACCTTACGGCCACGGTAGTAACCATCTGCAGTCACGTGGTGACGCAGGTGAGTTTCACCGGTAGTTTTGTCTACAGAAACTAGGGTAGCAGTCAGTGCATCATGTGAACGACGCATACCGCGTTTTGAACGAGTTGGTTTATTCTGTTGTACGGCCATTGACCTTACTCCTTAAGTACTTTTCTTTAAACTGGCTAATACGGCAAATGGGTTTGGTTTTTCCGCCTCAGGCGGTAGTTCACCAAAAACCATATCCGCTTCGGACACTTCACAGTGTTCAGAATCATGAACCGGAACCACTGGTAGGGAAAGAATTATTTCATCTTCTATCATTCCCAGCAAATCTATTTCACCAAATTCATCAATTTGAATTGGCTCATAGCCTTCCGGTAATGCTTCGGCCTTTTCGTCACTGACGACAGGACTAAAACAATACGATACGTAAACATGATGCTTGAAATCTTTTCTGCAACGCTGGCATTGTAGGGTGACATCCACATCAGAATGCCCCTCTATGACCGTCAGACGCTGATTATCAATTTTAAATGATAATTCGCTCTCAACATCGCTGTCTACACTGACTACTGATTCAGCAATACGTGTTACTTGCTCAGGTGTGTAACTCCCGACATAGTCGAGGTTTTTTTGAGCTGCACGCTGCGCATCGATAGTCAGGGGTAATTTTACCTTTTGCATAAGGCGCGCATATTAACTTTGTAATGAGCTATAGTCAAAGAAAAAGGCGGGCAAAACTCGCCTTTTCACCAAAAAATCGCCTGTTAAGCGTCAGATAGTTTAAAATGAGTTAACCCTTTTGGCTATGAGTTTCGAGAAAAAATATGAAATCGATTATTTTGGCATCAACCTCTCCCTATCGGCAGCAATTGTTAAAAAAGCTGGGATTACCCTTTTTAGCCGTAGCGCCGAATGTAGACGAAACCCCAGTGTTAAATGAATCCGCAGAGGCATTGGTCACTCGCTTAGCGCATGCTAAGGCACATGCCATCAGTGAACAGCATAAACAACATCTCATCATCGGCTCGGACCAAGTCTGTGTGATTGATGGTGAAATTGCAGGCAAACCATACAATTATGACAATGCCTTTAAACAACTGAAAAGAGCCTCAGGAAAACAAGTCACATTTTATACCGGTCTATGTTTATTAGATTCAACGACGGGAAACTACCATGTGCAGTGTGAACCCTTTAATGTCTATTTTCGTTCTTTAAGTGATAAAGAAATCGAGACTTACTTGCGCAAAGAAGAGCCTTACCAATGCGCCGGAAGTTTTAAGTCGGAAGGGCTAGGGATTGCCTTATTTGATAGGCTTGAAGGGCGTGATCCTAATACATTGATTGGGTTGCCTCTGATCCTGCTATTAGAGATGCTACGCCATCATGGCTACAATCCATTAGATAATTAACAACGCAATAAGTTACCGGCAAATTTGTCTGCCGGTAACTTAATATGCTTAGTTTTTACGTGAACGTAAAACCTTTAAGCATTGATTAAGCTCTTTATCAAGCGGCGCTTGTAACCGCATTTCCTCCCCCGTTTTAGGGTGAATAAACTTTAATGCGCTGGCATGCAAGAACAATCTTTTTAGGCCTGTATCTGCTAATTGGCTATCAAATTGTTTATCGCCATAGCGGTTATCAAACGCAATCGGATGCCCTGCATGTAATGTATGTACACGAATTTGGTGAGTACGCCCCGTTACTGGGCTTGCTTTAACCAAAGTGGCATTATCAAAACGTTCTTCAACTTTAAAGCGCGTTTCTGACGGTTTACCTTCAGGGCTAACACGAACAACACGTTCACCACTTTGCAAGATATTTTTTAATAACGGAGCTTGGATCACTTTGGTATGTGATTGCCAATGCCCGCGCACTAATGCGAGGTAATCTTTTTGCATCTGTTTAAGGCGCAACTGTTCGTGTAACGCTCTTAATGCTGAACGTTTTTTAGCCACCAGCAAAATCCCAGATGTGTCGCGATCCAAACGGTGCACCAACTCTAAAAAGCGTGCTTCTGGGCGAAGCGCTCTTAACCCTTCAATCACCCCAAAACTTAAGCCACTGCCGCCATGAACTGCGGTGCCTGATGGTTTATTAATGACCAGTATTGCGTCGTCTTCATAGAGAATGCAATCAGCTAACGCAGAAACTTTATCCAGTTTTGCCGAAACAGGGGCTTCTTCACGCTCAGCGACTCTTACCGGTGGTACACGGACTTGATCACCTGCAATAAGTTTATACTCAGGTTTAATACGCCCCTTATTAACCCTCACCTCACCCTTGCGAATAATGCGATAGATCATACTCTTAGGAACACCTTTTAATTTTGCGAGCAGGAAATTATCAATACGTTGTCCGGCTTCGTCATCGCTAATATCGATAAACTGAACTTGATTTTGTGTTTTCATTCAAAAATGTGTTAACTCTGATTGATTAAATTACGACCTTATATGCGGGATATATCATACCGACTCCACAAATTTTTTTATCATTTTTTTTTATTTGGTCAAAGAATAGCTCGTTAGTCATATTTCTAAATAAAATTTTCATATAACGCATGTATCGACTTGCTATAATGTCATTGGCAGTGGGATAATATGTAACTGCCATAATGTTTGATAAAACGATAATTGGCATGAAATACAGATTTGCTATTTGATTGAGTAAAAGCGCGGCAATGGCGTAAGACGCTTCGCAAAATCAAATAATTAGCGAGCAACGAATATTAGCTTTTTGGGTTAGGAACTTCCGTTAACAAAATTATGACGGCTTCCTGATTAAGAACGCTGAATTTTTAATCTAAAAATCAGGTTCACCGAATACTGCGCGTCTCTATACGGACGACTGCCGGGAGGCAGGCGGCTTTGTAAAAATCACGAGGCCATCGGTTTACAATAGCTCCCTTTTTCGCTGCTCTTTATTGAAAGTAAAAAATAATGAGTAAGTAACAATATGAAAAGAATGCTAATAAACGCGACTCAACAGGAAGAGTTGCGTGTTGCCCTTGTTGACGGGCAACGACTCTATGATCTGGATATCGAAAGTCCAGGTCATGAACAAAAAAAAGCGAATATTTACAAAGGAAAAATAACTCGCATCGAACCAAGTCTTGAAGCTGCTTTTGTTGATTACGGTGCTGAAAGACACGGTTTCCTCCCTATCAAAGAGATCGCTCGCGAATACTTCCCAAGCAATTACCACTCTCAAGGCCGCCCCAATATCAAAGATGTCCTTAAGGAAGGCCAAGAAGTTATCGTTCAGGTTGATAAAGAAGAGCGTGGCAATAAAGGTGCTGCACTCACCACGTTTATCAGCTTAGCGGGAAGTTATTTAGTACTGATGCCAAATAACCCGCGTGCGGGTGGTATTTCTCGCCGTATTGAAGGTGAAGATCGTACAGAATTAAAAGAAGCGCTCTCCTCCCTTGAGATCCCGGATGGGATGGGGTTGATTGTTCGCACCGCGGGCGTGGGTAAATCCGCAGAATCTTTACAACAAGATTTGCTCTACCGCTTACGCCACTGGGAAGCTATCAAAAAAGCGGCTGAAAACCGCCCTGCTCCGTTCTTAATACACCAAGAAAGTAACGTCATTGTTCGTGCGTTCCGTGACTATTTACGCCCAGATATCGGCGAAATCCTTATCGATAACCCGAAAGTGGTCGAAATGGCACGTAACCATATTGAAGCGATTGGCCGTGGTGATTTTGCCAGCAAAATCAAATATTATAGCGGCGATGTTCCGCTATTTAGCCATTATCAAATCGAATCACAAATTGAATCTGCCTTCCAACGTGAAGTACGCCTTCCATCTGGTGGTGCATTAGTGATTGATACTACCGAGGCGTTAACGGCTATCGATATCAACTCTTCACGCTCAACACGCGGCGGAGACATTGAAGAGACCGCATTTAATACAAACCTTGAAGCGGCCGATGAGATCGCACGTCAATTACGTCTGCGTGACCTTGGCGGCTTAATTGTTATCGACTTTATCGATATGACGCCAGTCAGGCATCAACGTGAAGTTGAAAACCGCCTACGTGAGGCCGTGCGTCAAGACCGTGCACGTATTCAAATCGCCCGTATCTCGCGTTTCGGTTTATTAGAGATGTCGCGCCAGCGTTTAAGCCCATCATTAGGTGAATCTAGCCACCATGTGTGCCCTCGTTGTTCGGGTACAGGAACCATCCGTGATAATGAATCATTGTCTCTTTCTGTTTTGCGTCTTATTGAAGAAGAAGCATTAAAAGAGAATACACATGAAGTTCATGCTATCGTTCCGGTACAAATTGCTTCCTATCTACTTAACGAAAAGCGTAAAGCAGTCAGCGAAATCGAAACGCGTCAACGCAATGTTCGCGTGGTCATTGTGCCAAACGACCAAATGCAAACGCCTCATTTTCACGTGATCCGTATTCGTAAAGGTGAAGAAGTAAATACGCTGAGCTATAACTTAGCTCACTACCATGAAACGGAAACCTTAAACAGTACGGAAGATCCAGCCGCTGAACGTAAAGCCCCTGAGCAACCAGCTATCTCTGCTTTCGCGTTACAAGAGCCTGTAGAACAGCCTGTTACTGTTAAGTCTAAAGAGAACAAAGCACGCACTGAAACACCAAAACAAGGGGTTAAAGTGGATGCCCAGCCGAGCTTTTTTAGCAAGGTAGCTGAATTCTTCAAAAAACTCTTCGCTGGTGAAGAAGAAAAAGTTGCTGAAAAACCTGCTGAGAAAAATCGCCAAAATAGCGGTAACGACAAGCGCCGTAACAATGAACGCCGCAATAATCGTCGTAATAATCGCCGTGATCGTGATGAAAACAGTGACAACCGCGAAAATCGTGATAATCGTTCTAACCGTAATGCGCAATCTGACGAAGCTAACAATCGTAAAGGCCGCAATAATAAGAACGTTAATCAGCAAGATGAGCAAAACGTTGATAGCAATAGCCGTGAAGCGCAGCAACAGCGCGCCGCGAACAACGTGCTGAAACGCCGTCGTCGTCAAGATGAAAAACGTCAACAACAAGCAGCTAAGGCACAACAAGAGGCAGTTCAAGGTGCTGATAATACACCTGTAGAGAAAGAAGAGCCTCAAGCGCGCCCTGTTACGCCTCGTCGTCAACGTCGTCAATTGACACAAAAAATTCGTATCACTGATAACGTTGAAGCCGTAGCGCAAGAAGATGAAGTGGTTAAAGTTGCAACTGCCGTTGAAAATGATGCTATGCCTATCGCAGCACTCCCTGCTCCGACTCATGTTGATGAGCAAGTGGCTGAGGTAAATAGCTCAGAACAACAAGATGTTCAAGTTGCTAACCAAGAAGATAAGCAAGATACCATCATTCCACGTCGCTCACGTCGTTCACCACGTCACCTACGTGTCAGTGGTCAGCGTCGTCGTCGTTACCGTGATGAGCGTCATCTGACAAAATCACCAATGCCTCTGTTCGCTGCCGTAGCCTCACCTGAGTTAGCGTCAGGTAAGGTGTTTATCAGCTATCCTGTTGTTCAACCACAACAAGAAACCATCGCTATCATGACCAATGAAGAGATGCTTGAGCAACAAGGTATTGTTAGTGTAGAGGCCGTTGAAACCACCGATATCACACCTTCTCAGGTCATCGAGCAGGCTAATGAAACGGTTGAAACTGTCGCTATCGAACCAGTAGAAACCGTCACTGAAACCAACGTTAATCTTGTGGCTGAATCCGCAGATGAGCATGCAGTTTCTCTTGAACCTGCCATTGCCCCACAAGCTGAACCGGCTGTCGTTCATACAGAGCAAGCTCTAGAAGACACTCAACCAGAGCCTGTTGTTGAAACGGCACCAACCGTTGAACCTAAAGCACCGGTCGCGATCATTGAAGACGTTGTGATTGAGCAACCTAAAGTGGAGCCTACAGCAGAGACAGCCGAACAAGATGATCAGCCGCAAACCAGCACAGATGCAGTTGAAGAGCCTAAGGCTGAAGCTGTTGAAGTGCCTTATGTAGCGAAATCAACGGTTATTGTTGCAAGTAAGGCAGCACGTCATGCTTACTCACCAATGACCAAAGCACCAGCGCCTGAAGTGGTCGAATCAACATTCGAAATCAAGGTTTACCAGCGTGAAGCCTCAAACTTTGTCAGTAAAGGTGCCGGTGGGCATGTAGCAACCAATTATGCGACATCACAAATGGCAAAACCGGCTCATTTTGAATAGTATTCTTTAAATACGTCAAACAGCCCTGCAACTCGCAGGGCTTTTTTATATCTATCTCTCTGCACTGAATAGCTCTCCCACTTATTTGACAGAACAATAAATCAAAACCTATTATTGATAATAAAAATAAAAACCATCATTATTTCTATTTACTGATCGTTAATTGAAAGGAAAATATGATGGCTCATTGGGTAATTTTTGGTGCAACAAAAGGAATAGGCCTCGCATTAGCCAACATTGGCATTCAACAAGGCCACCAAGTCACAGCCTTAGTGCGTCAACAAACGGATGCTGAGCGGCTAACGGCTGAAGGCATACAAGCCTTTATTGGCGATGCCACCGACCCGTCTTCTTTAGAGGCGATTTTTGCACACATGACACCTGATACCGTCATATTCACCACTATTGGCGGCGGGCAAGCCGATTTTGTTGGTAATTACCATATTATCCGCCAAGCAGAGCAGCATCAGATACATCGTTTATTATTTGTCACTTCAATTGGTTGTGGCGACAGTTGGTCAACCTTATCACCAAGAGCAAAAGCCCTTTTTGGGCAATCTGTACGCCAAAAATCAATGGCAGAGTCCTATTTACAGACTAGCGAAATAAATTACACCATTTTAAGACCTGGGGGCTTAATGAATAGCGCGGCAACGGGTAACGCAACTTTATTAACAGGGGAAGCCCATGGTGTCGTTAGTCGAGAGGATGTCGCGAGAATATTAGCGAAGCTCGCTGAAGATAAAAGTAGCTATAGGCAGGTTTACACTGTTATTGACCCAGATTTAAAACCACACTGGGGTTGATGCGATGACATTGAGCCGAGCTAACCTCGGCTCTAGTCTTCAATTATTTCACGTCTTTTTTATTGAGTTCGCCCATCTCTTTTAATTTATTCGAGATCTCACGGCGCTCTTTGGACAGTTCCGCATTTTTAATGATGTAATCATCAACACGGTCGTCATAATCGCTACGCATATTCGCGATAATTGCTTGAATTTCCTCGATGGTCATACCCGGTTTAATATAGTCGCTTAAGTTATCAAGCAATAAAACACGTTTTTGGTTATCACGAATTTTCTTTTCATTGTCGGTAATTTCACGACGAATTTTATTCTTACGACGATACATACGCACAAATTCCAAAACATTATGGAAAGATTGTTTGTTAGCGTTGTCCATGTTTAAAAACCCTCTGTTAGAAAAACAAAACGCATTCACTCGTTACACAATACCTTCTAACAGCACCGTGTTACAACCCTATTTCATCTATTCATTGATATAAAAACAAATAAAAAGGCATTTTTGCTCAATCGACTCCACTCACGAGCTGAATTGTTTCAGTTATACCTTTTGTACCTCGTCCTTAACGCCTATTTCCTGAGCAACTCTGGAAGTTTGTTTGGCAAGCGCTATTTTATCGCTGCGTAAACAGAAAGCAGATAAAATTGTGGTGATCACGACAAAGCCCCCCATTACCAGATAGGTATCAGCAAAACCGATTTTATCGTAACCCCAGCCCGCCAACGGCGATAAAATACTCCCCACAATCGAGGTAATACAGCTAAAACCCACTAAGTACAGTGTCGATGATAAACGCTTATCAAAATGGCGACTGTTATATTTAAAAATTGCAATCAGCAATATTGGCAGCTCTACAGCATGAAGTAATTTCATAATAGAGATCATGACAGGTCCTTCGACTAAACCTGAGCCAATAATCCGCAATGCCATCACACTACTCGCAAACAATAACCCTTTTTTGGCTCCTATGCGGTTAACAATATATGGAGCTAAAAACATACCTCCTGCTTCTAAGAAAACCTGCAATGAATTCAGATAACCATACATTTCATTACCTGTTTTCTCATCTTGGAATTGGTGTGCGAAATAGACCATAAATTGCTGATCATAAACACTGTATATGCATGTGCCCAACACAAATAAAATCAGCGCCCAAAAACGAGGAAGTGTGAACAATTGCAAGGCGTCATCAAGGGTTATGCCAGAAGGTTTTCCATGCTCTAGGCTATTAAATGCGTTTGGTTTTGCCGTTTTTAGTTTTAATAAAATAACGAGAAAAATCGCACCGGAGAGGGTCGCCATGATAAAATTGTAATTAGGGTCAACGTTAATATTGCGACCAGCAAAAAATGTCGCAATCGCCCAACCTAATGAGCCCCACATCCTCGCTTTGCCATATTCAAAATCACGCAAGCGACTGACGCGTTCCGTATACGACTCAAGTACCCCAATTCCGGCATGGAAAGTCATACCGATAAAAAGACCACCGATTAAGCTTCCTACCACCACATTCCATTGCAATAAATAGCCAAACACCATAAAAAATGGGCCAGATGATATCAAGAGTATCGCAATAAACAGTAATAAGTTCTTTCGTAGACCTAGCTTATCCTGTAAAAAGCCATAAAGAGGTTGCGCGCAAAGCGCCACTATGGAAATACATGAAAAAATGATCCCCGTTTCAGTGCCTTCTAAACCAACATATTTTCTAAGCCAAATAGCAACAATTGAAAATGTTGACGACCAAGTAAAAAAGAAAAAAAACAGCAACGCACTCAATGACACGTAGTACTTTCTTGATTCATTATTCATTGTTATTCGCCTGCATATTCCCCTAAATGCCAAAAATGTTAAGGTTAACATTTTTTCTAAACCAGTAAATCGCACTCAAATTGTGATGTTAAGCACATTTGTTAACGTTAACATTACTGATTTATGAAGCAAATCACTCTTCAGTGTCGGTATGGAGCCGTTGTTTTAGCAATATCAACTTGCGGGTTGATCTTCTGATCAACGAAAGAAAGGTCACGTAATGAAATGATAAATGTTGCTGTCACTAGCCCTCAAACGAGGGCTCGTATTATCTAAACTTGGCTATTTAGAAAGGTCACTGCATCATCAAGAATGCTTTTTCGCGCTGGGTTGTTTTCTTCTTTTGCGTCCTTTTTCAACTTATCAATAATACTTTGTTTAGTCACGTCGCTATTACCCAATAGCTCTAGTGTCACATGACCTATTTCAGATAAAATTAAACGTGTTCTTTCATCATATGTATTCATATTCACATCCTCTTTTTTGTTAGTCACATTTAAAAGAGTAGATCAAAACATCCTTTATTAGGCAAATTTTTACGCTGATTTACCTGTTTTTCCAAGAAAAAAGGGCATCTTATATCAAATGATTGATATAAATATCAATTAGATAGCAGTTTGTGCCTATTACATATTTAAATTGCAACGCCAACCATTTAAGGGCCTCTGTTCAGGTTTTCACATCTATCAGGTATGATAGTCGCTACTATTTGTGAGAAGTTACCGCCTATTCTCTGGAGCAATTTTTGTGTTTATTAGCCTAAATTATTTGCCCCTTATCAGTAACCATCACAAAACCTCATCATCACAAAAATAGCAGCAAAGGCTTACGGAGAATAACGTTGCAAGAGACTAAAAAGCAGCCTACCTTTTTTATTCATGACTATGAAACCTTTGGTAAACACCCCGCACTTGATCGCCCCGCACAATTTGCAGGTGTTAGAACCGATCTCGATTTTAATATTATTGATGAGCCAGAAGTCTTTTATTGCGCACCAACAGACGACTATTTGCCCCAACCAGAAGCGGTGATGATCACCGGTATTACACCACAGCTCGCCTTAGCCCAAGGGGTCAATGAGGCTGAATTCGCTAAACGGATCCACCAGCAATTTAGCCAACCGAATACCTGTATTATGGGTTACAACAATATTCGTTTTGATGATGAAGTGACTCGAAATATTTTTTATCGTAATTTTTATGACCCCTACGCTTATAGCTGGCAGCAAGGTAATTCGCGTTGGGATTTATTAGATACTGTGAGAGCGTGTTTTGCGCTACGCCCTGAAGGGATTATTTGGCCTGAAAATGATGAAGGCTTACCTAGTATGCGCCTTGAACATCTAACAAAAGCGAATGGTATCGCCCATGAAAATGCTCATGATGCGATGTCCGATGTACTCGCCACCATAAATATGGCGAAGCTGCTCAAAGCCGCTCAACCTAGAATGTTCAACTACTTCTACCAGCTAAGAAATAAAAATAAAGTTAGCCAATTAATCGACATTGTCGATATGACACCGTTGGTGCATGTTTCTGGCATGTTTGGCGCTCTACGCTCCTATATTAGCCTTGTTGCACCATTAGCATGGCACCCAGACAACCGTAATGCGGTTATTATGTGTGATTTAGCGGCGGATATTTCACCCCTGGTTGATTTGCCCGTTGAGACTTTGCGTGAGCGCTTATATACCCCTAAAACGGAATTAGATGGCGAATTACCGGTTCCGATTAAATTAGTACACATTAATAAATGCCCTATTCTTGCGCCTGAGAAAACATTGCGTACAGAAGATGCTGAACGCACGGGGGTTGACCGCGATCTCTGCCTACGCAATTTGGAAATCTTACGTAAGCACCCCGATATTCGTCATAAAGTGATTGAAATTTTTGCCCAAGCGCAACCATTTGAAGAGCCGGATGATGTTGATGCTCAAATTTACAGTGGCTTTTTCAGTAGCTCTGACCGCTCGACGATGGATATTATTAGAGAAACACCGGAAAAAAACCTGCCTGCGTTAGACCTCACTTTTGAAGACCCACGTATGAAAGAGCTATTTTTCCGTTATAAAGCACGTAATTACCCCTCAACCTTATCCTATGATGAGCAGCAACGCTGGTTGCAGCACCGCCGTGACTACTTTACTGAAAGCCGTTTAATGGAATATATGCAATCTATTGAGTCGTTAATGATTGAACATCAAAACGATGTTGAACGCTGTAAGCAGCTCAAAGCACTGGTCAATTACGCGGCTGAATTAGCCAGCTAATATGGGTTGGGCAGGGTTTCCTGCCCAAAAACAACGCTTGCACTGATTAGTGATCGTGATGGCAACCACAATCCCCTTCCCAATTTTTACGTTTCGTTGTTTTGCCTAAACCGGGGTTCATGGTGTTAGTCGGATCTGCTTTTTTATAGAAAGATTTTAGCTGTGGCTGAGCTTTATATAAGTGGCCTACGTTATGCTCTGCGGGGTATTGTGCACCTCGTTCATCTAACAGCGCTAACATTTTCTCTTTCAATTCTTTTGGATCGACGCCTTTTTTCAATACATAATCTTGGTGCATCACATGACACATAAAATGCCCACAATACAGTTTATGAACTAACAATTTTTCAATTTCTGGCGGCAATTTTTCAAACCAATCACGATCATTTCGACGTAAAGCGATATCCAGCGGCAATACATCCTCAACATCTTTATTGTGTACCGCATGGTAACGAACCGCCGATCCCGCTGCGGCAAAGCGGTGTAAAAATGCTTTCGCCCCTTCCTCTGGTGTACACTCAAAATACCCCCCATCCGCCGTTGCAAAGAAGGATTTCAGCCAAACTTTCGCCTCATCAATACCTTCACCCGCCATTTTTAACATCAGATGATGCTCATACTTATCACGAAATTGCTTCATACGTGGAGGTAAATGTGCAGGCCATAATTTACTGAGTAGCTGCATAGTGCGGTCAACAAGGTTTGACGGTAACAACGGTACTTTATTTAATACGGCATCAATTCGGCCTTTGATAGTAAAAAATAGTGGCATTTTGTCAGTGCCAAATTTATCTATCATTAAAAAGGTATCTTTTCCGTATACTTCAGCGATATCAAAACAACCGCGGTGCATATACTCACCTGCTACTGGTAAGTTTTTAAATTCACTAAGAATATGACGACGAATGTCTTCCAGAACATCCGGATTGTTTGTGCCAATATAAAACACTTGTGTTGAGGTATCGGCAGGGAAAGTATCAAGGCGGACAGCAAATACGGCTAATTTACCCGCACAACCAGATGCTTCAAACAAGCGGCGCTCATCTGCGTTAAAGCGTGATGGTGTATCCGCATTCACATCACGAACTCGCTGAGCATATTCATGGTCTGACGCCAGCTTTTCACTGTGTTCAACATCTTCTGTTCGATAACGTCGATTTTGCAAGTTCGTTAAAATTTCTTCAGGTGTATCCCCTAAGTTAATCCCTAGGTGGTTTACTAACTCCACTTTTCCATCTTCATTTACTCGCCCATATAAGGCTAGCTCCGTATAAGCCGGGCCTCGGCGCACTAGGGAGCCACCTGAACTATTACAGATCCCGCCAACCACTGACGCCCCGATGCAAGAGGAGCCAATGAGGGAATGCGGTTCACGACCTAATGGTTTTAGTAATTTCTCGAGGTCATACAGCGTACTGCCTGGCATAGCAACAACTTGATTAAATTCAGGTAATACTTGAATTTGATTTAATTTTAATGTGCTAATAATAACGATATCACGATCATAATCATAACCGCTTGGCGTCGAACCTTCTGTCAGCCCTGTGTTCGCGGCTTGCATAATCACTATTTTATCCGCCTCGACACAGGCTTTAAAAACATACCATTGTTCTAATAACGTGGTGGGGAAGACGACCGCAATAGCATTACCGATACCTGAGCGAAACCCTTTGCGGTAACGTTCTGTTTTATGGGGTTTAGTCAGGATATTTTTTTTACCAACAATATTGGTGAGTGTCAGTAATAATCGTTGATTTTCAGGGCTGTTTACTGCATTCATTTCTGCGCCTTCCTGTCAGGGTAATTATCAATAAACTGTTCAATTAATTGTAATGTCATAATCATTTAACAACCATATCACATTATAAAGCGTTTTAGATTGAGATATCGGTGCAGTGTCACAATTAGCTGATTGGAAGGTTAAAACAAATAATAGACTAACAGCCTGAATAATAGGCAAAAAAAAAACAGCACTCTGAGGTGCTGTTTTTATTCAATCGACTAAATTAATAATCGCTCATTTGAGGCATTGGACGACGGAACATACGCGTCAATATCGCCATATAGACCAGACCGACAGCCGTCCAAATTAAGCCATATACCATTGAATCCTCTTCGATATTTAACCATAGTACACAAACGGTCAGCGTACCAATGACAGGCAAAATCAAATAGTTAAGGATATTCTTAATCCCATGTATACGGCGTTCACGAATGAAGAACTGGCTGATAACTGAAATGTTAACGAACGTAAACGCAATCAGTGCACCAAAGTTAATTAATGCTGTTGCAAAGTCCATCTCAAACCAAATAGCGCCAAGTGCTAACACACCGACCATTAATACGTTATAAGACGGAGTACGCCATCTTGGACTTACGTGGCCAAAGATTTTTTCTGGGAACACCCCATCACGCCCCATCACATACATCAAGCGAGCACTACCTGCATGTGCAGCCATACCTGAAGCTAATACGGTAACACATGAGAAAACCAAAATAATGGACTGGAAGAATGCCCCAGCAACAAATCTCATAATGTCAGGTTGTGTTTCATTGATGTTTTTAAAGCGCGAAACATCTGGGAAAAATTGTTGTAAGAAGAATGACACGGTAATGAAAATAATCCCACCGATAAGTGCTGTCAGGAAAATAGCACGCGGGATCACTTTACCTGCATTTGGTGTCTCTTCTGACAGAGAGCTTAACCCATCAAAACCTAAGAATGAAAAGCAGAGTATTGTCGCTCCGGCTATCAGAGGGATCAATTCCGTGTGCTCATCAGCAAATGGTCGGAAGGTCCAAACTTCACCCGTTCCTTCGCCATTCGATACACCATGAATCACAATCAAGGTAAATACAACCATGACCCCTATTTGAATAATGGCAATCACGGTACTTAGATTAGCGATGACGTTGATACCGCGTAAGTTAGCGGCAGTCATCAGAATAACTAGCCCCACAACAAAAATAGCAGGCTCAACCGTTGGGAAGATATCTTGTAAATAAATCTTCGCTAATAATATGTTGATCATTGGCATAAAGATGTAAGACAGCAGCGAGGTCCATCCTACAAGGAAGCCAATATGTGGGCTCATTGATTTTTGAGCGTAGGTATACGCCGAGCCAGCAGATGGAAAACGTTTTACCAATTTGCCGTAGCTCAGAGCAGTAAATAGTATCGCAGCAAGTGCAATAATATAGGAAGTCGGGACGTGACCACCGGTTTTATCCGATACCATACCAAAAGTATCGAAAATCGTCATTGGCTGAATATAAGCAAGACCAATCATCACCACTTGTAACAGGGTGAGCGTTTTTGCCAGCTCTACGCGGTTGTTTGCACCAGTTTGGTTGCTACCGATGGATAATGGTACTGAATTATTTGGCATGATAAAGCCCTCCCATAACTTTCGATTGAGTACTATTTGACCTACTTAATCGACAGTTACTGGGAAGACTTTGCATCTGCCTATAGGCAGAGAAGAAAGATGAAAGGTTAAATGGTGAAGTTGCGAAGCAGCCAATTGCTCCGTAATCATCGATGCGGCAGCCACGGCCACCAGGCCCTGCTGCGAATGCGAAAAAGTAAGCCATGCAAGCATTCCTCAAATCGGTAGCATAAAATGTTTGCTACACGTAAAAATATAATTTATCTATCCGGCCTATTATCCGGCCCCATAAAATTAAACGAACTTAAAAAGCAAAAAAAAACCGATACCGGAAATTGAGGTATCAGTCATTTTTTTAGTTCGCGCATTTTGCACTTCAAGTTATCAAATAGCAATAGGTATTGTTAAAAAAACAGACAATATTTGATGAGAATTTTTGATAAATTTGCCGATTTTGCGCTGGTAGCTAATAACTTGTTTTCTTCTATAAATTTTTGCTATTAAAAGACATTTTTTACTCTTTTTCGCACGCCAAAAAACAAGGCCCTCTTAACTCAATAAGAGGGCCTTAATTCAGTCAGTTATCAAACTCATTAGAAGTTATAGTTGATACCTATATTGTATCGACGACCTTCTAATTCAGCACCATAGTTTGTTGAGTCAATGCGGCGATCTAGCACGTTATAGACACCACCGACAATATTTGCATTCTTGTTCAACTGGTAGCTTGCCCCTAAATCAAACAATGCATATGACGCCGTACCATTATTCATTGTCTCACCACGGCCTTGGTAATCAGACGTTTTACCGCGGAAGTTCATGCGTGCCCATGTTTGCAACTCTTCAGTTGTATCCCATGTCAATGTCGTATTACCCATATGTTTTGGTTGCTTGTTTAGCGGCTTACCTTTATTGACACCACTTCTTTGTTCGGTGTCGGTGTAAGTATAGTTCGCCGAAAACGCTAAATTATCCAGAATGCCCCAGTTAAACGTTAACTCAACACCACGCATTCTTGCTTTATCAACGTTTTCACGGTCACTAACAAAACGGTATGGCTTACCATTATCACCAATACCATCATCTAATGTACAGTCTCTGATATTTGCATTGCTATTATCACAGCGTCTAACTTCTGTAATTTTATCTTTGAAATCGGTATTATAGATCGTGATCCCTGCGGTAATATTGTCTTGGTTATTCCAAATTACACCAATTTCTTCTGTAACACTTTTCTCCGGTTTCAAATTCGGGTTACCGTAAATCACTGCGTTACCTGCGCGCCCACCCGTTGATTGCCCCCAGTCTGCTGAAGATTGACGTAAGTCAGGTGCTTTATAACCTGTAGACACACCACCTTTGATGGTCCATTGGTCGTCAGCATGCCAAACACCATAAAGACGAGGTGTCCAGTGAGTACCATAGTTTTCGTCTTTATCCATACGGATACCGCCGGTTAAAGCGAAATCATTGGTCATTAACCATTCATCTTCCGCAAACAGCGCCCAGCTATAACGGTCAAGTTTGTTTAGTGCAAATTTATTATCACCTGCTTCTAATTTTTCCTTACGATATTGGCCACCTAAACTTAAACTGTGATCACCAATTAAGAAGACACTTTGATTACGTATGATGAGATCATCAAATTTCATCTTACGAGTTGGGTTCTTAGTTTCATCGTATTGAATATAAGTATCAGTGTTAGCTAGGTCATAAACCCCTGTATGAGTTAATGCAGTATGCGTCATCTCATATTTACTAAAGCTGCTACTATCACCTTCTTTATACGTATAGCCTTCACGATAGTCCCTATGCTGGCTATCTTTTTTGAAATCCAAATCAAAGGTGTTCTTTTCATCTGGTGTTAATGACAGTGTTCCACCACCACTTGCAACGATTTGACGACCGAAACCATCAACGATTTTATCTTCACCACGGTGTGAATATTGACCGCTAAGCTTCACGCCTAACAAGCCATCAATCAGTGGACCAGAAGTATAGAAACTGCCTTGTCCAGTGTTTCCTGAATTTCTACGCTCAGTAATTGTCGTATCAGCACGTAAACTTGTCGTCCACTCTTGCTGCACACGGCGAGTAATAATGTTAATTACCCCACCCATAGCATCAGAACCATAGAGGGAAGACATAGGCCCACGAACAACTTCAATACGTTCTATTGCAGGTAGTGGTGGCAGCCATCCCTGTTCGATACCTGAACCGTCACTATTTGGGCGCGTACTGCGCGTATCAACACGCTTACCATCAATCAAGATCATCGTGTATTTTGCATCCATACCACGAATACTGATATCTGAACTACTACCGCCGCCGGTGACTAGAACGCCCGGAACGTCTTTCAATGCATCGGTGACATCACGGTAAGCTTTATTTTCTAGTTGCTCACGCGTTACCACAGAAATAGACGCCGGCGCATCTTCAATTTTTTGTTGGAAGCCAGATGCGGTGGTAACCATAATCGTGTCTTTACTATCATCCGCAAATACAGGGGCTGCTGTGATTGCCGCAATAACGCTTATTGCAATTTTTCTTTTATTGAAAACTACCATTCCCAACTCTCCAAGAGATAATTTTGATTTGAATTTTGATATGACATAAGCTCAATATTCGGGTCTATAACCCTATCATTACTATTATTATTTTTTTGGTTATTAGATAATAAAAATTACCCATAGAAAATTTATGGTAAATACTATTTGTATATATTGAAATTTTCTATAACTAATTATCGCTAGAAAAATATAACCTTTATTCTCTTATTCAATTAATAGTGCCAATCTAAATTTCATTGACACTATTAATTTATATCAAAACTAGCTCGCTAACTTATCCACTAAGCCATCAATTAAAACTTGTGGTACCCCTTGAGAACAGCGCTCTATTCGCCCCCTAACACCGTACACATCAGCCAAGCTATCTGGCGTAATCACGGCCTCTGGTTCACCTTGAGCAATCAGTTTGCCTTTTTTTAGCATTAAAACATGTTCAGCATGTCTTAACGCAATATTGATATCATGAACCACAACCACCGTAATAATATTGCGACGCTTTGTTTCTTTCGCCACTAAATCCATAACGTGATATTGGTAATTTAAATCTAATGCACTTAATGGCTCATCTAATAACAATAAGTTTGGTTGACGAATTAATGATTGTGCCAAACCAACCAATTGCTTTTGACCACCTGATAATTGGTCTAAATAACTTAATGCTAAATGTTCAATACCTAATTGACGCAATAAATGCATCACTTCATCTTTACTATTTTCATGACTCAGACCACCCGATGCTCTTTGAGCAACGATCACTGATTCCAAGACATAAAGATGAACACCTGCTGGTAAGCTTTGAGGTAAATAGACAACATTTTGCGCACGCTGAGCAAAGTTTTGCTGTGTTAAATCCATTCCATCTAACAGCAATTGCCCTGTAGCTTTATTTAAACCAGCCAAAGAGCGCAGCAGAGTCGATTTGCCGCTTCCATTTGGCCCTAATAACACAGTGATCTGACCTCTTGGTAAAGCTTCTGTTGTCAGCCCTTCAATCACAGGGTTTTTAGGATAACCTGCATTAAAGCGATTAATAATCAGGCCATCTGTCATGACACACTACCTCTATGACGTAAAATAATACTTAAGAAGAACGGTACACCAACGAGTGAGGTCACAATACCAACAGGAATAATGACACCCGGTATAATATTTTTAGATGCAATAGATGCCATGGATAAGACTAAGGCACCAATTAATGCGCTTGCTGGCAAATAAAAGCGGTGATCTTCACCAAACATCAAGCGCGCGATATGAGGAGCAACCAGACCGATAAAGGCGATAGGCCCCACAAATGCGACTGCCAACGCTGATAAGATACTGATACGCAACAATGTGGTTAAACGTAACCGACGGACATCAATACCAAAACTGATCGCTCGGTCTTCGCCCAACCTCAGTGCAGTCAGTTTCCATGAACTCATCATCGCCAATGGGAAAATTAGAGCAAAGACGAGTGTCATCACACCGAGTTTTACCCATGTTGCTTTTGAAAGGCTCCCCATTGTCCAGAATACTAGACCTTGCAGAGTGTCCTCTGTGGCAATAAATTGCATCATTGAAACTAAAGCATTAAAGGTAAATACCAATGCGATCCCAAACAATACGACACCCGATGTTGCAACGCGCGTCCAACGGGTCACCGCATCTAACATCAGTGCAGCCAATAGTGCAAAAATAAAGGCATTCGCTGAAATTACCCACTGATCAGGCACACCAGGAATAGCAATACCGGAAACAATCGCTAATGCCGCACCGAAAGCAGCGGCATTGGAAACACCGAGGGTAAATGGACTTGCCAACGGGTTATTCAAGATAGTTTGCATCTCGGCACCAGCAAGGCCAAGTGACATGCCAATCACAACGGCCATAAGGGCATAAGGCAAACGGATATCCCAAACAATCACACGAGTTCCCGCTTCTACAGATTCAGGGGATACGATGGTTTGCCATAATTTTTCCAGCGATAAGCCGGATGGGCCTAATGTGAAATCAATAACCAATGATAATACGATTGCAGCGATGATCACGGCAATCCATGCTACCCTACGACGTAACATTTTTTGATAATGCTGCTTCACACCATTATCATTTTCTCTCACTGACGGCTTAACAGTTGATATAGACTCGGTAGTAAGACTCATTATTATTACCTACAAAATTTACTTCTCACTTACCCAATAGATGCCGGTTGGCTCAACTGCAAGAAATTGGCTATGTAATTCATTCAAGGTTTTTTGCGGGTCCAGATCAGCAAACTGCTCCGGATAGAACCATTTAGCAAATACTTGAGTCGCTAATACGTTGTAGGGAGAATTGTAATAGTTATGCCAAATTGCATAGTCTTTGCCATCTTTCACCGCTGACAAAGAGCTAATTCCTTTGCGTTCAGTAATTTTTTTCAAGCTACTTTTTGCATCTTCAACAGTGCCTTGTGCCCCTAATTGCACTCCGACATCTTTACTGCCGGGAGCTTTAGCACCTGTTGCGATATAAATTTGTGGGTCAACAGCGATAACCTTTTCTAGGTTCATATTACCCAAAGCACCGGGTAGCACATCTTTGGCGATATTTTTCCCACCCGCTAGGTCGATAAAATTCCCCATGTTCCCGTTGCCTGCGGTTCCACAACAATCTTCAAATGCACCAGCACGTAAATCAATAAACACGGTAGGCTTTTTATCTTCAGGGATTTTACTGGTGATATCAGTCACTAATTTTTGATTTTTTTCGTAAAAATCAGCATATTTTTCTGCAGTCTGTTCGCGATTTAATGCTTTCCCAAGCATACGGATACTCGGTAGCGTGTTTTGCAGTGGATTGTCTCTAAAATCAACAAACACAACAGGCACACCCGCCTTTTCTAACTGCCCTACTAACTCACTATTTTTACCGGGGCCATGACCAGAGAGGCCAAAAATCGCAATGTCTGGATTCAGTGTTAATACTTTTTCGGCACTGACACTATCAGCGCTGGTATTACCAATTAATGGAATATTATCAATTTGAGGGAACTTAGCTTTATAAGCCGCGTAAGTTTGTGGATCAAGTTTACGTAAGTCGCCTTGCCAGCCAACAATTCTATCAAGCGGTTTATCGCCTTCAAGTAAAGCAATTGCACTCAACAAACGGCCTTCACCAAGTAAGATACGATTAACATTATCAGGTACTTCAACCGTTCTACCAGCAACATCAGTAACTGTTGCAGCCAATGAGCTAATACTGATACTCATCACAGAGCCTGCAAATAATGCTAAACCTATCCCTTTTGCTAACGACTTTGCCATCAACTTCACATCAAACCTCTTATCCCCTTTATTTTGGTGCCCATAACAATAAAGCAAATAAGAATACTTATCAATACGATTGCTGATTTAATTCCATCTATGTATTGAATTGTGATCGTGGACGAAAATTTTTGTTAATCAATTGATAAATTGGCTATTTCGTCTTTAAAAAAGAAGATAACGCCAGACTCAGCATGCAAAGCATATCATGAGGAAACGACCCGATTATTCGGTTTTTCCCATTATAAAAAATGCCAATCAACGTTCGAACTGACCCCAGTTCATTGTTGATTGGCATTTTTATTTATAACTTACTGTTATTGAATATGTGTAAATAATTTAAGCAATTATTTATTCAGATTTTCACGGTAGCTTGGGAATTCCATGTCTTTATAACGAATAATTGACGTTTTTTTGGCTATTTTATAGCCAAACCAAATTGCTAAAAATAATGGAATACCAATATAAGTGGCTGTAACCCCTACCCAATCAATTTTATCTTCTAAAAACGCTTGATAGTTTTGCCCTAATGTAATCACTAAACAGAGAACAAAAGCAAAGATAGGACCAATTGGGAAGAAGCCCGAACGATAAGGTAAGTCATTAATATCCTTACCTTGCGCAATATAACCTTTACGGAAACGATAATGGCTAATTGCAATCCCCAACCAAGCAATAAACCCTGTCATACCTGAAGTATTCAGTAGCCATAAGTAGACAGTTTGGTTACCAAACATTGAACTTAGGAAGCACAGAGCAGCAATTACCGTAGTGGCAAATAGCGCATAACGCGGTACCCCACCTTTTGAGAGGCGAGCAAAAATGCGTGGTGCTTTACCTTCACGGGCTAAGGTATACAGCATACGTGTTGAGGCGTACATCCCTGAGTTACCTGCCGATAGTACCGCCGTTAAAATAACCGCATTCATTACTGCTGCTGCCGATAGCAACCCAGCATTTTCAAATACTAAGGTAAATGGGCTAACACTAATATCTTTAACATCATTGCGCAGTAGATTAGGATCTGTATATGGAATAATCAAACTAATGATCAAGATTGCAAAGATATAGAACAAAAGGATACGCCAAAATACTTTACGTACTGCTTTAGGGATATTCTTCGCAGGGTCTTGAGATTCACCCGCGGCGATACCAATCAGTTCGGTTCCTTGGAAAGAGAAGCCGACAATCATCGCCACACCAATCATGGCAGAGAAACCACCAGCAAATGGTGCATCCCCGATGGTCCAGTTATGCCATCCCGCATTTTCAGCACCACTCATGATACCAAAAATCATCAATACGCCGACAACGATGAAAATAACAACGGTTGTCACTTTAATGAGTGAGAACCAATATTCTGCCTCACCAAACCCTTTAACAGAAATATAGTTCAGTAAGAAAATGACGGCTAAAAATATTGCGCTCCAAATCCAACCTGGCGTATCAGGGAACCAGTAAGTCATGACCAGTTGCGCGGCAACCAAGTCGACAGCAATAGTTACAGCCCAGTTATACCAATAGTTCCAGCCTAATGCGAAACCAAAACCTTCATCAACATATTTAGCGCCATAGGTCGCGAAAGAACCTGACACTGGCATATAAGCCGCAAGTTCACCTAAGCTGGTCATCAAAAAATAGACCATTAAGCCGATAATTGCATAAGAAAGAAGCGCCCCGCCGGGACCTGCTTGTGCAACGGTTGCACCGGATGCAACAAAGAGGCCGGTGCCAATGGAGCCGCCAATGGCAATCATTGCAAGATGGCGAGCTTTCAACTCACGACGTAATTTGCTTTGTCCGCTACCTTGTACCGTAGTGGTTTGTTGTTCTGACATCTGTTCCCTGTTTTTCTTTATTTAATCAATATTGAAGGAATTCTAGCAAAACATCCTGTCAGAACTAAGTAACTCTTGGCAGTTATAAGATACCTTCATAATCCCAACGGAATTATTAGTAAAACACTTATATCCTATGCATCATAGTTCAAATAACAACCTTGTTGACCATTTGGGTTTATACGAACCATAAACTTTGTTAAATCAGCAACACATTACTTGCAATAATCTAATAAGTTTTTAATTGCATTAGATAAATGTTTTTGGCGGTGATAAATCAAATACAGTGTTCGCTGTAACTGTAGCCCTTCAACCTCTAGCTCTACTAACGACCCGTTCGTCAATTGCTCCTCAATAACGCGTCTTGATAAGCAACTGATCCCCATACCAAAGCGAACTGCATGCTTAATGGCCTCCGAATTACCAAGCTCCATAAAAATATGAAAACCCGGTAAATGAGCAAATAACAGCTGATCGAGCACATCTCGTGTACCTGAGCCTCTTTCACGCAGCACCCAAGGCGCATCACGTAACTCTTTTAAGGTGAGTGTTCTTCCCGCCAATGGATTACTAGGAGCCGCAAATATCACCAATTCATCTTTTAGCCATGGTTCGGTAATTAACTCGGGGCTATGGCACACGCCTTCAATAAGACCCACATCAGCGCGAAATTCCATCACCGCTTTAATAACTTCCTCTGTATTACTGATATTTAACTCTAATGGGATCGTCGGGTGGTCACGACGATACTCCGCCAGCAGTGATGGCAGCATGTAATTACCAATTGTGGTACTGGCAGCGAGACGCACCGCCCCCATCTCTTTTTTGAATAATTGTTCTACTTCCAACGCTTGTTCAAGCAACGCCAATGCCTTGGGATAGAGCAGCCGACCATGCTCATTAGTCACAAGCCGTTTGCCTACTCGATCAAACAGTTGTACTCCAAGTTGCCCTTCAAGGTCGGTCAACGACGCACTTACAGCAGATTGCGATAAAGCGAGTAATTGGGATGCTTGCGTCGTGGAGCCACTTTTTAGTACTTCCGTAAATACCTCGAGTTGCCTAAGTGTTATTCGCATACAGGTAGCCCCAACATTGTTCACTAGAGTTTGTAATAATATTGTTAATATTAACGATTTATTACCAACTTACCAGAAGAAACTTATAACCAGAAATTCAGATGGATTATATATAAACAATCAATTTAAATTATTATAGTTTTTGTTATATGCTTATTCCAAAATTATCTATACCCTGAATAAACTGCTTTTATGAAGGGTATTAGTCGTAACTAAAGGTAAAGTTATGGATAAAAGCAATACAAAAACGTTAGTACAGAGCGCACAGCACCCAGCTCTAAAACTAATTTCAGGTATTATTTTAGCGGGAGTTTTAACCGCAATTTCGATATATCTTGGAGAGCAGCAATGGTTTATTGATGTCGGTTTAGGCGCCCTGACATTGGCAATTTTATTAGGCATCATCGTCGGGAATACAATCTACCCTGCTATTAGTCATCGTTGCGATGAGGGGATCAAATTTGCCAAACACTATTTTTTACGTGCGGGGATCATACTTTATGGCTTTCGCCTAACATTCCAACAAATTACTGATGTTGGTGCCACAGGGTTGCTCATTGATGCACTTACCCTCGCATCCACTTTCTTGTTGGCCTTTTGGTTAGGTAAAAAGGTGTTTGGACTCGATGATGAAACCACTTTTTTAATCGGTGCAGGTAGCAGTATTTGCGGAGCCGCAGCGGTTATGGCGACAGAGCCTGTTGTCAAAGCCTCTGCCAGTAAAGTTGCCGTCGCCGTTTCAACGGTGGTGATTTTTGGTACTATCGCCATTTTTGTGTATCCATGGCTTTATCAACTTAATGCACATTTTGGTTGGTTCACACAGACCCAAGACACCTTTGGTATTTATATTGGCTCAACAGTGCATGAAGTCGCTCAAGTCGTCGCTATCGGTCACACTATCGGCCCTGACGCAGAGAATGCTTCCGTGATCACCAAAATGATCCGAGTGATGATGCTTGCACCCTTCTTAATTATTTTATCTGCTTATTTGAGCCGCCGCTCTGCGATCGCTAAAGGACAAACAGCCCAAAAAAGCAAAATCACGATCCCTTGGTTTGCCGTTATCTTTATTCTGGTCGCTGCGTTCAACTCGTTCAATTTGATACCGACAGAAATAGTAAAACACATTATCACGTTAGATACCGTATTGTTGGCGATGGCCATGGTTGCCCTCGGTTTAACAACTCATGTTAGTGCAATACGTCAGGCGGGGATCAAACCATTATTGATGGCGCTTATCTTATTTGTATGGCTAATCATTGGTGGTTTCGCCATCAATGCCATTATCCAGACTATCCTATAAATTCTTTGTTCATTTTTTAATTTGGCCGCATTTAATGCGGCCTTTTTGTTGATTTCATTTATTCGCCTATTAATGGCATACTTCTTCATAAAAGAAGGAGTCAAGAATGAAATATGTTGGAGCACACGTCAGCGCTTCTGGAGGCGTTGATCAAGCTGTTATTCGCGCTCATGAAATTAACGCTACGGCATTCGCGCTGTTTACCAAAAATCAGCGCCAGTGGAAAGCCCCACCTCTTAGCGAGGAGGTGATTGAAAAATTTAAGGCTAACTGTGCAAAGTACGGTTATGGTAAGCACCAAATTTTACCGCATGACAGTTACTTAATTAATTTAGGTCATCCAGAGCAAGAAGCGTTAGAAAAATCACGCATCGCATTTATTGACGAAATGCAACGCTGTGAGCAGCTTGGTATTGATCTACTCAATTTTCACCCTGGCAGCCACCTGAAAAAAATCGATATAGATGATTGCTTAGCTCGTATTGCCGAATCTATCAATATCGCCCTAAATGAAACTCAAGGCGTCATTGCCGTCATCGAAAATACGGCGGGGCAAGGTTCAAACTTAGGCTATCGTTTTGAACATTTAGCAAAAATCATTGAAGATGTAGATGATAAAAGCCGAGTAGGTGTTTGTATTGATACTTGCCACGCCTTTGCAGCAGGCTATGATTTGCGAACAGAGGAGGCTTGTGAAGAGACTTTCAAACAGTTTTCTGACATTGTTGGTTTTGAGTACCTCAAAGGTATGCACTTAAATGATGCCAAAAGTGAGTTTGCCAGCCGAGTCGACCGTCACCATAGCTTAGGGGAAGGTAATATAGGCTACACACCTTTTAGTTACATAATGAAAGACCCTCGTTTCGATGGTATCCCTCTGATCCTTGAAACCATTAATCCAGATATTTGGCCCCAAGAAATTGCTTGGCTAAAGTCACAGCAAAAATAACCAGTCACTATCTATAAAGCATAAAGGCGGCGAGTTAACCTCCTCCGCCTTTATCGTTTTACAGTGATTCCATCTCAATTTTTGCCATCATATCGGCAAGCTTATTACGATTTTTTAAGCCAACATCAGGCTGTGATACGGATAACGCTGAAATAGCCGTGGCCATACGCAATGTGTGTGCGCTAGATTCACCATTCAGTAAGCCATAAGCGAGGCCTGCAACCATTGAATCACCAGCCCCCACCGTGCTGATCACTTCACAACGAGGCGGTTTAGCTAACCAAGAGCCTGAAGCATTCACCCATAATGCCCCTTCTTCACCAAGCGAGATAACCACATGAGAAATGCCTTTATCGCGTAATTCATGTGCTGCCGCAATGACATCTTTCAATTCAGGTAACTTGCGACCCACCCACATTTCTAATTCATGGCGATTGGGTTTTACTAACCAAGGCGAGGCTTTTAACCCTGCTTTTAATGCTTCACGGCTACTGTCGAAAATGATACATGGACATAATTGACGCAAGCGGCTCATCCAACGAGTGAATTCTTCGGGATCAATCCCATTTGGTAGGCTACCACTCACCACCACCATATCAAAATGGCCTAACCAATTGAGTGACTCCGTTGAGAAACGGTTCCAATCTTCTTTACTGACTTCAAAGCCAGAAAAGTTGAAATCTGTCGATTCACCATTATCTTCTGTCAGCTTTACGTTGATCCTTGTGCGTCCTGACACCATATAAAAGCGGTTTGCCATACCATTATCACTAAAGAAGTGTTGGAATTCTTCTTGGTTATCTTTCCCCATGAAGCCGCTAACTGTGATATCAATACCAAGATCTCGTAGAACTTTCGCGACATTAACGCCTTTGCCTCCTGCATTGAGGCTAGCCGTCTTCACTAAGTTGACTTCACCGACTTCGATTGATGGACATAGCCCAACAAGATCATAGGCAGGATTTAATGTAATTGTAGCAACCCGGCGAGTCATAACCTCGAATCTCCCTTATCATTATCGTCATGTGTATGCAGCCATAGTTATACCATTAAAACACAATGGCTTCAGTGATATTTGTAGTTTTTCCTGATTGTTTTTCTGCTATAAACTGGCAGAATCGCACCGAATAGAATAAAAAAAGAAAGGAGAAGTTGATGTCTACTGTTGATGGCGTTGTCGTTGGTGTTGGCGTAATTATCACGAATTCACAAGGCCAAATTTTAATGGGCAAACGCAGCAGCAAGCACGCACCTTATTGGTCAATATTTGGGGGGCATGTCGATGCTGGGGAATCATTCGAAACCTGTGCTATTCGTGAAATAAAAGAAGAAATTGGTATTGATATTACCGCCCCAACGGTTTTTGGTATTAGTAACAATATAAATACCTATCACCAAGAAGGTAAACATACTGTCTCTATCTGCATGCATGTTGAATATAATGGCGATATCGAGCCGCAAATCATGGAAAAAGATAAGTGCGAAAGCTTGATGTGGGTATCCCCGAATGAACTCCCAGAACCCCATTTTGAGGCTAGCCGTAATGCCATTGACCTTTGGCTAAACCAACAATTTTATCATCACCCCGCTTAATCGCTTTACTCAGGTACAAATAGCTCAAGGCTATTTGTACAATAATCACCCAACCTATTATTACTACTCTTAATTTTACCTATTTGTGCTTTAATTATTGTTTACATCAACATGTCTCAACTGTATCATTAAGCTAGTACAAAGAAACATTAATCGGGAGTTTCCATGTCTGTTGATGCAGTAAAAACAAATAAGCAGCCCTCCATCTTAGGTGGGGCGATGATCATCGCGGGTACAGCCGTTGGCGCTGGTATGTTTTCAATCCCCATGGTGACCTCCGGTGTCTGGTTTACAGGCTCTATCCTACTTTTGCTGTATACCTTTTTTTGTATGCTGCTTTCAGGATTAATGATTTTAGAAGCCAATATGAATTACCCTGCTGGCGCAAGTTTTCATACCATGGTTAAAGATTTACTTGGGCCTGTATGGAACTCAATTAATGGGCTATCCATTACTTTTGTCCTTTATATTTTAACGTATGCTTATATTTCCGCGGGTAGCTCGATTATCTCGGAAAATTTATCTTCCTATATAAAAATGGACGTTCCACAAGCCGTTTCTGGATTGTTCTTCGCACTTCTGGTTGCCTTTGTTGTTTGGCTATCTACGCGTGCCGTCGACCGTTTAAGTACCATTTTAATTGGTGGTATGGTTATCACCTTTATTATGTCAGTTGGCGGTATGGTCACCACAGCCTCACCTTCGATTCTGTTTAACCAAGTCGATCAAGGCAATACACATTATTTACCTTATGCCCTCGCTGCACTGCCCTATTTGCTGACATCGTTCGGCTATCACGGTAACGTTCCTGGGCTTGTAAAATACTATAATAAAGATAGCCGTTCTGTGGTTCGTAGCCTTGTCTATGGTGCGATTATCACCGTTGCCATTTATATCTTGTGGCAGTATGCGGTCCAAGGGAATATTCCACGCTCTGCCTTTATCCAAATTCGTGAGGACGGCAATAATATTGGTGCACTGCTTAAGCAAATGAATTTGTCTACCAACAGCGATTTTATTTCGAAGTTTTTGAATTTGTTCTCGTATATGGCACTGGCAAGTTCATTCTTAGGTGTATCTTTGGGGCTGTTTGACTTTATTGCTGACTTCTTTAAATTCAACGATAGCAAACAAGGCCGTTTAAAATCTGCCTTAATCACTTTCCTGCCACCGGCTGTATTTGCCCTAGCTTTTCCTAATGGCTTTATTTATGCCATTGGCTTTGCAGGCCTCGCTGCCACTATTTGGGCAGTGATTGTGCCCGCGCTGATGGCAAGGGCAAGTCGTAAGCGTTTCCCGAATAACAGTTATAGGGCGCCTGGCGGCATTGGTATCATCCTATTTGTTATCTTGTTTGGTGTCATTAATGCCGTAGCACACATACTCTCCTTATCTGGTTTACTGCCTGTTTACTGATGATACCCTCCCCAACATCACCGTTGGGGAGATTTTTTTTATTGAAAAGTACGTTTCCTATCTTGCCTAATCGCCTATCTGCGAGTAATTTTGTCGCACTCTTTTCTGACGATAATAAAGAAGGTTATTTATGGCAAAAGCCAATGAGATCAAACGCGGGTTTGCGGTGAGTTACAACGGCAAGCTGCTCTTGGTTAAAGATATCGATATTCAGGCACCAAGCGCTCGTGGCGCCAGTACTTTATATAAAATGCGCTTTACTGATATTAAGACTGGCCAAAAAGTCGAAGAACGCTTTAAAGGTGATGATATTTTAGAAACCATCTCTTTAACTCGTCGCGCTGTTAGCTTCTCTTATATCGACGGTGATGAATATGTTTTCATGGATAATGAAGACTATACGCCTTATCTCTTTAAACGTGCAGACATTGAAGAGGAGCTGTTATTTATCCCTGAAGAGGGATTGCCTGGCATGCAGGTGCTCACGATGGATGGGCAAGTATTGGCGCTCGAACTTCCACAAACCGTTGATATGGTTATTGTAGAAACAACACCTGCAATTAAAGGTGCTTCAGCCAGTGCGCGAACAAAACCTGCAACAATGGCAACAGGCCTAACGGTTCAAGTCCCTGAATACCTCACGAGTGGTGAAAAAATTCGTATTCATATTCCTGAACGCCGCTATATGGGCCGCTGCGATTAATTAGATATATCACCTATGGGCATTAGCCCATAGGGCTTTCTTTTTCTTAAACAAATTAAACTAACTTCCTACCTAATAAACCGCTTAAGTTTTTTTATTCAGTTATATGTCAGTGTATACACACCCAACGTCTGTTCTTTATTTATCCATTTAAAGCTTTGAGTGCCTTGACTATTAGGCAATTCATGGATGCCTACTCTCAATTTTTTTAAAGACGTTTTTGTTATTTCTGGTTTACCTTTATTGCTAGACCAACATGTGGTTTCAATATGCCCATCAATTGCACCAATTTGACATGGAGGCATAACAATTGCACCGATAAAGGTAATCGTTCCACCGCCAACATAGTTTTTTTCTTTTGCTTGAACACTACCAAAAGGAAAAAAGCTAAAAATGGTTATTGCTAATAGCGCTGTCAAAGAAATTTTATTTGCTGTAAGTTTCATAAAAGTCATCCGCTTAAAATTAGGTTATCGTCATCTGCGATGAATTATTTATATCTGTAATAATTTTTTACTTTTTATTACTGAATAACCGAATCTTAATTTGAATGAATGAAACAATATTTAACTTACAGTCGTAGTTTTTTATTTTTCTCAAACTCTAAGAAATAACACATAATTAGTTAAGTTGATCACAAATTTGAGACGATCACACATATTGCAACTCCCATTAGGTTTAATCTATTAAAATTAGTACGGATATTTTTAGAAATAGAAGCCTTAACAATAATCGTTATGATCACTAATAGACTTATAACCTAATTCACTATGAAAACATTACTTTCAAAAACCATCGAATTGACGCCATCCCTCTTGATTGCAAGTGGTCGGCAACGTGCATGTTATCAGCATCCTGAGCGTGATGATTTATGTGTCAAAGTTCATCATTCAAATAGAGATGATCGAGAAACAATACGTGAAATTAAGTATTACAAACGAATTTACCGAAATAAATCATCATCAGATGCGATTGCCCATTATTATGGCATTCAAAAAACCACGTTAGGTACAGGCTACGTATTTCAGTTAATAAAAGATAAAGCGGGAAATGTATCCAATACGCTGGATTATTATTTAAAAAATAAAAATGCTTTTTTAAAACATCAAAAAAATATGAGAATTGCCTATGATATTTTTAAAAAGACTGTTTTTAAAGATGCAATAGTGACAATGGCATTAAAGCCTTACAATATTGTTTATCAATTAGGCTATAAACCCCACGGCCAATTTTTTATCATTGATAATCTAGGTTGTGCGACCTTAATTCCCGTCGACTACTTTTCATCTACAATCGCTCGAGCCACACTCACTCGTCGATTTACCGATTTTGAACAGCGAATGCTAAGAGAATATCACGTCAAACTGGCTAATATGCAAATAAACTAGTGGCAAAACGATATTGCGTTGCTTTGATCTTGCGGCGCAATATCGTATGCTTCACCATCGTATTAGATTATTCAATTTAGAAAAATTTAAACTTCTTTACAATTCAAAAAAGCCTGTAGACGCTGTTATGCTATTAAGCAAATGTTGTTTCACTCAAAGCGTGATCTAGATCGTTATTTTTACTCGATTATTTGAGTACCTAACGATAACACACACACTTTTTTAACTCTAAATGTACAAAAGATGATACACATCCATGCTTAATATAATGTTTTGTAAATTATTACCTTATTAACTCGCCATTTTGCTTTCGTTTATGTATGCTCTCTATGTTTGGCGAAATAAGTATGCAACTGCCAAACTCTAACGGTGAGTGTTTAACAGTTTGTTGTTATGTTGACATAACAGATGTGTCGCCAACGCAGCAAATCGTCGTTTTGCTCATATACAAGTTTTAGTTGTTCTGTATTAAACGCTTTCTGTGAAAAGCCAGTGTCGCATTTTGTAAAATGCGCTTTTCACAGGGATAAGTTTACGTTTGTTGTGTGGAAAAAAACACAATAAGAAATGGCAAGGGATATTAACAATAATGGCAACATCTGAAAAATTTAAGCGCAACATTTTTCGCATCATACCAGCAATAGCAATTGCCGCGACACTGTCAGCTTGTACTGCCCCTGATTCTTCAAGAAATGCTCAACGTACCACTCATTCTGAACCACGTATGTTAAATGGTTCTTCCGATTCGTTAGCAATGGCTTCTCAAGATGAGTTCGAACAACTCGTTCAAAGCGTCGATACCAAATCGAAGATCATGAATCAATATGCAAATTGGAAAGGTGTGAGATATCGTCTTGGCGGTACAACAAAAAGTGGTATTGATTGTTCAAGCTTTGTGCAACGTACCTTTATTGAACAATTTGGTGTTGCCTTACCACGTACGACCTCAGAGCAAGAGTCTTCCGGTAAGAGTGTTAACCGTAACAATTTAAAAGCAGGTGACTTGGTTCTCTTTAAAACCGGTCGCCGCATGAAGCATGTTGGTATCTATATTGGTGACAATAAGTTTGTTCACGCCTCTACCAGCAGTGGTGTTATCGTATCAGAAATGACTAATGAGTATTGGAGCAAACGGTACTACGCTGGTCGCCGCATCATTAATGGTTCATAACCGATAATACCTTTTTAAATTCCTTGCCAATAAAAAAGCTTCCAAGTTAAAAACTGGAAGCTTTTTTATTGCGTTCAATAGCGATGTTAGGATGAATAAAAACCTGACTCAAGCTCCGCGATAGCAACACCAGCCGCCTTTAAGCGGCACATGGCGGCAAGTTCATCACTAGCATGAATAAAGAGGCAAATTTCTTTTTGCCATTCTAAAATCGCACTTTCAATTTGCAATTCAGACAATGATTCTGACAACTGCTTCATTGCAATGCAATCTGTAGCACAGTCATGGCTGAGTAATTTCAGCCCCACAAGTTTATCGCTATCGAAGTCATCTGTAGGTACGACTTCAACGTCCGTGCCTATTTTCCCAGATAACCAGCGGTAACTTTGCGGCAGCCTGTGCACAACCGAAAGACCTGATTTTTCCACAACAAATTCCTATTGCTACCTAAACCATCATAGTGTTCGTTGAACGAAGGCTATTTACTTAATCAACGCTTCGCTGAGGCTGCCTTTATGGCGAGATACCTACGAGCCTTAAGCTTTGACTCTCCCTCCTCTAAATAAATGTTTAGAGGTCAGTAAACGATATCAAACTTCGTTCAAACCGAATTCGCGACAAAGCCCAAAAGTAACGGGTTTGTTAAATATACATACCTAAATATAACATTAAACATTACTCGTGTCGTTAAATTTTTGTGACATAAATCCTTGCATGCACATTTTTTTACTATGAATGTTAAATTTTAAATTTTTTTTGATCTTAAAACTCAACACCGAGACTAACTATTAGTCATTTTTTTTACATTATTAAACGGGCATTAATAATAAGCTGAGTAATTTTGAAGAAAACTCACTAACTCCACCAACTTATGACTTAACTGCAATTACCTGAGTTTAATACACAAATTTAACAAATCACTATCAAATGATTATTGATTTAGATCATTTTTATTCATACTTTCCAATTTTACTGGCAAAAAATTCGGTTTTACCGAGTAATTAATTTTTGCTTAACACTATATAAAAAGAGATGGTCACGAAATGAAATAAGTACGAAGGAAACCACTGTTTCATCCATGAAACAGCCAGTCTTATTGGATTAATTTATTTTTTGGCGCGTTTCGCCAATAAAACAAATAGCATTGAGCAAGCCACGCACGCAACCATAGAGCCAACCATCGGCCATGCTGACTTAGCGGGGATCATCGATAGTAAAGTTCCTATCAAAGCCCCAATGGAAAAACGGATTGTTCCCGCTAATGAGGAAACCGTACCTGCAATATGTGGATAATTATCTAAAATTACCGCCATTGCATTTGAGGTTATCATTGCAATCCCACTGACATAAATCGCCACACCAAGCACCAGAGCCCAGAAGCCAACATCCATTGCCGTAGTCGCCAGTAACCAAATTCCCATGGTGAATTGGACAATGATCCCTAGGTAGAGCATGCGCTCTGCCCCAAAGCGCCTAACATAACGACCATTAAATGTGGTCATAATGAATAAGAAAATAATATTAATACCAAAAAAGTAACCAAAATTTTCTGGCGCCACGCCATTCAGTTCAATATAAACAAACGGGCTCGCATTCAAAAATGAAAACATTCCCGCAAATGAAAATGAACTCGCTAAAATATAAAACAGCACTTTTTTGGCACGAAAAAGGGTTGCAAACTGCCTTAATGTATTACCTAAATGAAAGGGTTGCCGTTTCTCAACAGGTAACGTTTCACGTATAAATAAACTCACTAAAATAACCGCAATCACGGCCGCTATCGAAATACTCCAAAAAATGGCATGCCATGAGAACCATAACATCACCTTGCCACCTAAAATCGGTGCCAATAGTGGAGCTATTGTCATCACTAAAACAACAAATGACATACTGCGTGAAAACTCATCACGCGTAAACATATCCCTCATTAATGCGTTGATCACAACACTAGCCGCCGCAGCAGCAAAACCATGTAGGAAGCGAAACAAGATGAGTGATTCGATTGATTCAGAAAGCGCACATGCTGCTGAGGCGATGGCAAATACGATGACGCCGCCTAAAATCACAGGCTTACGACCCAGACTATCGGCCATTGGACCATAAAATAGCTGCCCAATTGCAAAGCCAAAAATATAGCTATTAAGCGTCATCTGGATACGCCCTTCATCGACATTGAAGTACTCACCCATCACTAAAAAGCTAGGTAAATACATATCAATGGCTAAAGGCATAAGCATTGATAATAAGCCTAATATTAATATCAACCCTATGTAGGATGATTTTTGCTGTTGCACTCTTTAAACTCCTATCTCGCTCTCGCCTGATACGACACACCTTAAAGATATGTCGCACACCAGAAACGATTTTATTTATTTTTATTAATAATTTATCGTTAGCGCGGAACGATAACGCTGTTGATTTCGTCTTCAGTTAACTCACGATACTCGCCGGGAGCAAGATCATCATCGAGCCAAATATCACCAATACGCTCGCGGTGTAGCCCACAAACATGATTTCCTACTGCTGCAAACATTCTTTTTACTTGGTGATAGCGCCCTTCGCTGATGGTCAATAGCACTTCTTTTGGAGAGATGACCTCCAACTGAGCTGGCTTGGTTGGATATTTTTCGCCATTTAGCATGACGCCTTCGGCAAAGCGTTTTGCAACATCGTCAGCAATGTCGTTTTCTAACTCAACTCGATACGTTTTTTCGCAGTGGTGCTTGGGAGAGGTTATGCGATGTGACCACTGACCATCATCGGTTAGCAATACTAACCCTGTGGTATCAATATCAAGGCGCCCTGCTGAGTGCAATTTGTCTGCCAGCGGCTCATCAATAAAATAGAGAATGGTGGGATGTGCAGGATCGTCTGTTGAGCAAACATAGCCTTGAGGCTTATGCAACATAAAATAACGCGGGCCTGTAACATGCACTAAAACACTGCCTTCATAAGCGACAACTTGTTCAGGGCTGACTTGTACCGCACCTGATTTGACAATTTCATCATCTACAGTGACTTTTCCGGCACGCAGCTCTCGCGCCACTAGGCTCCGGCTAATCCCTAATTGCTGGGACAAAAACTTATCCAGTCGCATAAACACTCTTAATTTGATGGAATAGTAACTTAGTGCCTAAAGACAACTAAGTTGTTAGAAATAAAATTGAAAGGTTATTGTGATTGTGCTCACATCTTTTATTATATCAATAACTAACTACAAGTGATAGCGTCTCAAAATTAACACGTGTTTTTAGCTCAACCCATTGTGTTAACCTAAATTTTACATTAAGCGACTCACTATTTTTAATTAATACTGAATAATATGCCTTTTGTCCTTCGTCCCTATCAACAAGAAGCTGTCGATGCGACCGTTCGTTATTTTCGCCAACACACGCAACCTGCCGTGATTGTGCTACCAACGGGAGCAGGAAAAAGCTTGGTCATTGCCGAACTTGCTCGCTTAGCTCGAGGAAGAGTATTGGTTCTTGCTCACGTCAAAGAATTAGTAGAACAAAACCATGCAAAATATATCGCTTATGGCCTTGAGGCTGATATTTTCGCTGCTGGCTTAAATCGCAAACAATCCCAAAGCAAAGTCGTCTTTGGCAGCGTACAATCCGTTGCGCGAAACTTAGACAGTTTTAATGATAATTTCTCCTTAATTATCATTGATGAATGTCATCGTATTAGCGCGAATGAGAAAAGCCAATATCAACAAATTATCAATAACCTTAGTCAGTACAACCCTGCATTGAAGATCCTAGGTTTAACCGCCACTCCCTATCGACTCGGTTCAGGATGGATCTATCAATATCATTATCACGGCATGATAAGAGGCGATGAGAACTGCTTTTTTCATGAATGTATTTATGAGTTACCTTTGCATTACATGATTAAAAATCATTTCTTAGTCACCCCCGAACGCCTTGATATGCCAGTATTACAGTATGACTTTAGCCAAGTTTCTCTCAGTTCCGCCGGCATTTTTAATGAACAAGAATTAAACCTTTCTATTAAGAAACAAAAACGTATTACACCTAAAATTGTCGCTCAAATTGTTGAATACGCCTTACCGCGGCAAGGTTGTATGATCTTTGCCGCTACCGTTGAACACGCAAAAGAAATTTTCGGCTATTTACCTGAACAGACCGCCGCCTTAGTTACCGCCGAGACGCCCGCGATAGAGCGAGAGGTTATTATTCAGCAGTTTAAGCAGAAAAAGCTGCATTTTTTAGTCAACGTTTCTGTTCTGACAACAGGGTTTGATGCCCCGCATGTCGATGTTATTGCCATTCTACGCCCAACAGAATCTGTTAGTTTATACCAGCAAATTGTAGGCCGAGGCTTGCGCCTTTCACCGGGAAAAACCGAGTGCCTGATCTTAGACTATGCAGGGAATCCTCACGACCTCTTTCGCCCTGAAGTAGGTTCAACTAAGCCTAACACCAACAGTGTTCCCGTTCAGGTATTCTGCCCTCTTTGTCAGTTTGCTAATACTTTTTGGGGAAAATGCACCGAAGATGGGCAAATTATCGAGCATTATGGTCGCCGCTGCCAAGGCTGGGAAGAGAATGAATTAGGTCAAAAGCAGCAATGTGAGTACCGTTTTCGTTTTAAACAATGTCCTCATTGTGGTGCAGAAAACGATATTGCCGCTCGCCGCTGCCAAAAATGCGATGGGGTATTATCTGATCCTGACGATATGCTAAAAGCGGCTTTGAAATTAAAAGATGCGTTGATCTTACGTTGCGGCGGCATGGCACTAACCAATGGTGCTGATAACAAAGGTGAATGGCTAAAAATCACGTACTATGATGAAGATGGCACCTCCGTTTCGGAACGCTTTCGTTTGCATACGCAGGCGCAACGCCGTGCTTTTGAATACCATTTCTTGCGGGAACATTTCCGTGCGCCAGGCGTTCCTTTTCATTGGTCTTCGGCTAATGACATTATCTCTCAGCAGGCTTTATTACGTTATCCTCAATTTATAGTGGCTCGTAAGAAGGAAAGTTATTGGGAGATCCGCCAAAAAATATTTGATTATCAAGGGCGTTTTCGAGTTGCCGACCAACTCTACTCCTGATATTGATTAGATTATGATTGCTGTAAAGACGGTTTTCCGTTAAAATGCCGCCCGCTTGGATGTTTCGCGTCAGCGAATTACACATCAACAAGCCAAATCTCGAACCTGCTGCTGGGTCGCCTGTAGCAGGATTTTATTTTTTTCTTGTATAGAGAAATAGTAATGTTAACTATTAATGCAATTGCACGTAAAGAGCAGGGTAAGGGTGCGAGCCGCCGCCTGCGCAGAGCAAACCAGCTTCCAGCTATCGTTTACGGTGGCAACCAAGAAGCTATCTCTGTTACTCTTAACCATGATGAAGTGATTAACCAAGAAGGCAAAGCAGAATTTTATGAAGTTCTGAGCCTGGTTATCGATGGTAAAGAAACTAAAGTCAAAGTTCAGGCAATTCAACGTCACCCATTCAAGCCAAAAGTGACGCACATTGACTTCCTGCGCGTTTAATTAAAGCCACAAGCCGAGCTTTAGAATTTATCGGGACGCCGAGTAAATAACGCCGCAATTGCGGCGTTATTTATTTTTAGTGGTTACCTTATTTGCCACTACGACGTTGCAGTTGATCCCGCAAATTTGGCGGAGTGCCTCGAATCGTTAATGTATCTGTGACTGGATCCCAAAAAATACGCTCTCCCATCAGTAATGCATCAAAACTGATCGTTATTCCACCACCACTACCAGAAAACTTGGTCAGTTGCTTTAACGTACCTCTATCTGCGGGAAAGCTATCTTCTAATTGATAATCATTTTGGCGAGCAAAATCACTGAAGCTTTGTTCCTCAACTACCGGCAGCTCATTCGATAGCGCTTGTAATTCAATTTCTTCCCCTGATTGCAACTGCTCAGTACAATAATTATGGACTTGCTGACGATACGCTTGACGCGTATTTTTATCCATCTGAGCATTATCACAAAAATCATCTAGCGCTTGTACTAAGCCTTTATTTTGAGCTTTTGCATTTAGACCTTCTGACGCCGCTAAAAAGTCCATAAAAAAGTCAGAGACTTTGCGCCCTACTCTCCCTTTTAAAAAGGTCAAGTAACGGGTTGACTCTGGGTTCGTTTCCCACTCAGTTAAATCAATACGCGCTACAATATCTGCATGAGGGATATCCAGATAATGTGTCGTCGATAAATCGAGGTTATCTGTCACGAACATACTGTCACAGCTGCTTAATACCGCGATTAATAAATATTCAACCGCGAGGTAGCGATATTGACAAAAGAGCACCACGCCCCCTTCAGCAAAGGGATATTTTGCCAATTCATCTTTTAAGCGCACGGTCATTGCACGGCTAAAACCGAGAAACTCCTCTTCACCTTTGCGCAATAATTTCAATGCGTCCGCCAGCTCACTCTCTTCGTTAAACTCGCCAAACGCTTTGCTCTTCGCACTGTATACTCGGTGTAATTCTGCCATCATGTCTTGCACAACGTTATCGGTTGACAACAGAGAATCACGTAACATCACTTCGAGTGTTTGTTCATCGCGTTTGATCAACTGATGTAAAGCTATCTGGGTAATTTCCAGACTCATTGTAGGCTCCTTGTTCAAGCAGAAATATTGTCGCGCGTATTCAAACACCGATGCTATTTATCTGCAACTGAAACCGTCATCTCTACCTATTTTTACTTAGCAAAATTGAACTAATACTCATTCAAATTATCTTAATAAGCATTATTCTCACTTGAATATAAATTTCTTGCGAAGAATGAAGAAAAACATCCCGCTATACGCTATCATAGGTGAGCTTTAACTAATTTAGGATGTCGAAATTTATGCCACAGTCATCTCGCTATAGTGATGAAAAAGTTGAAACTTTGCTTGCTGAACTTGTCAGCGTGTTAGAAAAAAACCATACTCCTGTAGATCTTTCACTTATGGTGTTAGGCAATATGGTGACCAATCTGCTTAATACGTCTGTTGCGCCAACTCAACGTAAAATGATTGCAGACTCTTTCGCCAACGCTTTGTTGTCTTCTGTTAAAGAAGATCAATCTCACTAAATAGACTAATGAAATAAACAGTATGGTGACCCAGCAGCGCTACCGTGACAAAGTCTCCCAAATGATAAGTTGGGGGCACTGGTTTGCACTTTTCAATATACTGCTTAGCCTTGGGCTAAGCAGTAGCTATCTGTTTATTTTCGATTGGCCTGATACGCTAGCTGGGCGTATTTTTGCCTTCGTCAGTTGGATTGGCCATTTTAGCTTTGTCGTTTTTGCTTGCTACTTGCTCATTGTCTTTCCTCTGACCTTTATTGTGATGTCTCAGCGGCTGCTGAGGCTGATTTGTGTTGCCCTTGCCACCGTTGGCACCACATTATTACTCTTTGATATTCGGGTATTTAGCCAATTTGGCCTACACCTAACGCCACAAGTTTGGGATCTTGTCATCAACCCTGACAAAGGTGAAATGGCTCGCGAGTGGCAACTCATGTTTATCACCATCCCAATTATCTTTCTCGTTCAAATGCTATTTGCAACGTGGAGTTGGCAAAAGTTACGCAGTTTGAACAGGCAAACTTTTGGTAAGCCACTTGCGGGGATATTTATTGCGACCTTTATTATGTCGCACCTAATGTATGCATGGTCTGATGCTAATTTCTATCGCCCCATTACCATGCAGCGTTATAATTACCCGCTGTCACAACCTATGACGGCAAGGAAACTGCTTGATAAATACGGTCTGCTGGACTTATCAGAACATCAAAATCGTGTTTTCCAACAAGGTAGCCCTACTGCACTAAAAATCCAGTATCCATTAAAACCGCTCAGCTACTATGACCAAGGTATGGGTTATAACCTGCTGTTAGTTGTTGTTGATGATTTAGGCAATAAAACACAGCAAAATAGCATGTCATCGCTGAAATCATTTAAAGAGATGAGTACCGAATTCACCAACCACTATACGACGGGTTTACGTAACGATACTGCTCTCTTTGGCCTATTTTATGGTATCTCATCCAGCTATTTTGATAATATTCTTAATGAGCGGTATGCCTCTGTGCTTATCCAAGCATTGCAGAAACAAGGGTATCAATTCGGCCTATTCTCTACCGATGGCTTTAATTCCCCGCTTTTCCGTCAAGCTATCTTGGCCGATTATTCATTACCTGCAAAAGCGGCTGATAGTGATACACAAACAATTTCTCAGTGGGATTCCTGGTTAAAAGGTTTAAAAAATGAATCGCCTTGGTTCTCCTTCTTAAATATTAAAGGTAAACCGGGAAGTAACCAGACGGATCAACAAATCAATCAAGTAATAGAGTCACTGATACGTGATGGTCGCTTGAAAAATACGATTGTTATTATTACAGCAAATTATAATAATGCTGAACAATCTGACACGACAAACTGGTTTAGTAATAAACGTTTTGAGCGGGAAAAAATGCAGGTTCCACTGCTTATCTATTGGCCTAATACACCGAGTCAACAAATTGATAAGCTGACAAGCCACCAAGACGTATTGACGACGATTATGCAACGGTTACTGCATGTGTCTAACTCGCCTGAGGATTATAGCCAAGGGGAAGATTTATTTAGCCCAGAACGTAAATACCCGTGGGTTATTACCGGCGATGACAATGATGTAGTGATCACGACCAATAGTGCGACCCTATATATGGATCATAACGGTCAATTTAGTATCTATGACCTGCAAGGTCGAGAAGTTAAAGACCAAAAACCTGATCTTGCACAGTTATTGAAGATTTTCACAGAGCTTAAGCGTTTTAATGAAAATTAACGTTTAAAAATCAATCAGTCGTGCAATCAATGTCTTGCTTTCATGGGGAAAATGAGTAGTATTAATCGCAGTTCGGCATGTAGCGCAGCTTGGTAGCGCACCGTCATGGGGTGTCGGGGGTCGGAGGTTCAAATCCTCTCATGCCGACCAGAATTCCCTAAGAAAACCAACCTGTTATGGTTGGTTTTTTTGTATCTAAAATTTAAGCGGGGTAAAAGTTTGCTTTTGGAGTCTTCAAAGTCTGGCTGTATCTTTTCCCGCCAATAGAAATAGAGACGCAACTAAAAATATTCTTTTCATCATCAATACTTTTTAATTATCAATGAGTGAATATGAGTAAATAGTTGCAACAATAAAATGCAAAAAACCCTACCAGCTGGTAGGGTTGCAGATTGAGGCTACACCTTATGTGTAGCCTAATAACCTAACTCTATATCAATTACTTAATTTTTATCTTTATTTTCTATTGCTATCAGTTGCGGTTTCTCTTCTTCCGGCAATTCATACTCAATGGCCACCGTTAAAAGCCCTCTTGATAGATCCGCTTTTTCTATCCTTACATTTTTACCTAGGTCAAACTGCAACGTAAACTGACCGTAGGATATTCCACGGTGAAGCCACTTTTCGTTATCTTCCTGAGATTTTTCTTCTCGTTTCCCTTCTACCAATAATCGACCACCTTTTAATGAAACAGTTAAATCGCTTTCTTGGTATCCAGGAACACTAACCGTAAGCTCATAATGGCTATCATCAATCTGTTTCAGATCATAGGTCTGAACCGGTGATGCAATAGGCCTGCTTCCGGTGAGTTGGCTGAATAAACGGTCTATCTGATCAAACCGATTAGATAGTAAGCTATCAGAAATTGTTGGAAATAATGAAAAAGGTTTAATGTTAGCCATAATTCCTCCTTCAGTATTAATGAGATTAAGTGGATGTACCTATCACCCATAAATATACATAGGGACGACTCATCACTTTTCAACCCTGCCAGCTCAAATTTTATAGAAAAATTTATTTTTTATTATTATCAGTCGTTTAATCGTAGTCTCTTAACGTGAAGATACAGTACCTCCGCATACTGCTCTTGACCAGACTGGCTTAATGAATAACCGATTTTGAAAACAGTTGGATAATAATAATGCCCAATGCAATGAACCCTAGTCCAATTAATGCTGGAAGATCGAGTTTCTGTTTGTAAACAAAGAACGATAATACCGAAACAAGGAATATCCCAACTCCTGCCCATATCGCATATGCGATGCCAATATTCATACTTTTTACGACCTGCGATAAGCCATAAAAAGAGACGGCATAACCTACGATAACAATAATACTCGGCACCAAGCGGGTAAATCCATCAGACGCTTTCATCATGGTTGTCGCTGCTGTTTCAGCTAATATAGACACCATTAAGATTGCGTATACTTTCAGCATAAAGACCTCTTTGACTCATTTTGGAAGCTCATCGCTCCCTTGTTAAATAAAATAGATTATTGATTCATCATAATGCTATGACGTGCGCCGCCATGGTATGCGCTTGTACCACGGTATAGGCGCTGGATGGACGATAGCGCGTAATGCTCGTGCATAATCCATCATCAATCCTGGAGTCCAGGCCATCATCCGTGCGCGACGCCGTATCTGAGCGGCTATCCATAATTCAGGCATACAAAGTACACTTAATACTCCCAAAAAACTGCTTCTTTTCTGGATAGATAAAACTCCATCCAATGCAGCCTCTAACGCATACGCAACGCTGCTAGAGCAATTTTGATATGTCAGATTATAAACTGGGTGCTGCCGATATTTTTCCCAAAAAGCTATCAATGATGCTGAGTTATAAACCTCGAAAGTGATCCTCCTATCTGAATCACACCATTCTGAAGCTTCTGTTTGATAATCAGGTAAGAAACGCCCCGGCACATTATTAGCAGCCGTTGCCTTCAATATTCTAAAAAACTCTGAAGGAGAACGGTCAATATCTTCCGCTGGATATAAACTAATATAGATATAGGGATAAAGTTCTAATGCGGCATGCCCTGTTGAAATAACGCCATCGGCATCAACTGCGGCAATATAGCGATTAATAATTGGGCGTGGCACAGGACGCTGATTAGCAGAGCCTTCCGGTGTCCATATATGGACCGTTAAAACTGAGTTAGGATCTATTTTTTGCTTCAAAGTATCTGCCGTTGAAGCCGTCGTATTCGTTGCGGTAGCGCCTGTCTTTTTAAATGACATAGGCCTCGGACGCATAAGCTCAAATATTGCTGTTCCCCGCCGAATATAACGTGCGCGCAATGCAATTCGCAAACAACCTAAACCACTTCCTATCATTAAAAATCCGAGAAAAAAGGAGATAGTGGCTTGATGATGCGTAAACAGAAAGAATGCAAAAAATATTTCAATTCCTCCCCATATCATGACCAATTGCCATCCGGGGAAACGAACAACCCATGCAGACACGACCACAAATAAACCAGTAAAAAAGTAAGCAAAGCCAAACATTGCTGATAGCAGTACATTACTAAATTTTTGATTGATTAATATAACCAGTGCGCAAAACAGAAATAGGCAACCTTTAAAAAAGAGTATTGCTTTTTGGGTACCAACCCCACTCGAAGCGACACTTAATGTCACCAAACTTTCTAGTAATAATAACAAACCAAAGAGATGTATCGGGAAGAAAGCATTCCCATCAAGGCCATCAATAAAAATAAAAATACCCATCAAACACCAAAGGCTCCCTATACCCCAAAGGTAATGAGCTTTTCCTCTGATGAACTCCGCACCAAAGAGTAATAATGCAATTTGTAGCATCACCTATCCCTTGTTATGACCTCAATTTCAAGAAACTTCACTTGAAATAAACCAATTACCAACAACCATCATGGGATCGCTGCTACCAAAAAATACACTGCCACGATCTTCTATCGTCCACCAGTGGCCATCGCTATCCGCAAAACGAAATAGTATTGTGGGAAGAACAGCATGATGCTGCTGTGAATACCAATGCTGATTAAGTTTTTCCTGATCCTCAGGATGAATGGCCTCGATAAGCTGCTTAATATTGGAACATGCAGTAATATCTGTATCAGGAATACCGTTATTTGAGTTTCCCCATTCAATCGTTCCATCGCTTAAATTCAATTGATAAACAAGATGCTGTCGAGTATAGATGCCTTGATTTTCATCGATCCGTTGAGTGCTACGCGTCACAACGCGCAAAAATACCATTAATAGCGATATTACTGTCAAATAACCTTGAATAAGCCAAAGAGACTCATGACGAAACAAGCCGTGAAGATAAAAAGGCCCTTGTCGATTACTGGTATAATAGATAGTGATAGTGGCAAGCACTAATAATGCTAATGACCCCCCACGGTTCCCCCAGAGCAAGGATAAAATAACGGCAAATAAAACAGGGATACACAGCAAAGATAGCCGAATAAGATTACGTTGATGGTGGAAATAGGCGTTATACAGTTGTATTGCACTATCATTAAATATCAAGATAGTACTCATAATCAGTAAGCCAAGAACGACGACGCCCCAAATTAAATGCATCCGCAAATTAGTTATCGTTTTAAATCGGGTATTTATTAACCCCATCATCACTGTTGTAGCAAATATATTCCCCGTAATATCAGCAATAAATCCATCCCAAAAGATATTTTTAATCGAAGTATGATCCAACCAATACATGCTGACCGAAAACAATACCGCATCTAACAAACTGACGATGATGATGGTAAATAGCCATAATAAGATAATATGCAAATCATCATCTTGATGGGCATATTTGCGTACAATCCAAGCAATAATAATGCAGGAAAGTACCCCTAAAATAGAGTAAAGAACTGAAATTAGAATAGCTTCACTATCAAAGCCATCTAAAAAAAGATTTAACACAATGAAGCCAAATAACAATATTGGCCATTGGCGTTTATGCATACATAGAAATGCCGTCGTTGCTACTCCGGCAGGAAACCAGACAACGGAAATTTCAGCGTTAGGTGGCGTGAGAATTTCTGAAATCTCACCTGTCACATAATAAAGCAACAGCCAGCCTATTATGGCAACGAATGGCATTTTCTGTGATAACAGAGATGTTTTCATATATTATCTCAGGCTCAGTAAAAGTTATCTCTGGTGTTTCTCAATAAAAAAAGAACAAATCCCCTTTTCGCTGGCAAAAAATAGCAAAATTAGAGCCTCAGGTATAGTAATTACACTGATTTATTATGTTCGATAGTATCTTAACCATACCTCACTTAATAACGAAATATCGCAAAAACTGCGCCGCGACAACGCACCTATCGTGCAAAGGTTTCCATCATAGTGCAATTTACTTAGAACAAATATACAACTATTTGATATAGTGAATATTATTTTTCTAGTCTGTCGAAGGTTTAGTCGATGTTACGTTACCCTGCTCATATTACACATATTCTCCGTCATGCATTTCGTTCACGGCCTCGCTTTATTATCTCTTTGCTTGTTGCATTGACTACCTTTTTCGCTCTGTTGCCATATCAAGGCACTATGATGTGTTTGATCCTAAGTTGGAACGCCTTTGCTTGGATCTATTTACTTTTTCTCTTTGCTCGAATTATTAATCATAAAGTCAAAGATATACGCAAAATAACCAGAGTTGAGGATGAAAGTGCGCGTATGGTTATATTTTTTCTCGTCGCGGGCTGTTGTGTCAGTTTATTGGTGTTATTTTTTGCGTTAGGGGGCCATGGCGATTTTTCGCAAGATGATAAATTTGTTTCTTATGCACTAACGGCTTCAACACTAATTTCTTCGTGGTTACTGCTTCCTACCGGCTTTACCATGCACTATGCACATTTGTATTACAGTAATTCAGATAAACAACAGCCATGGTTGCGGTTTCCTGATAAATTGCTTGAGCCGAGTTATTCCGATTTTATGTATTTCTCTTTTACTATTGCCGTCGCGTCACAAACAGCGGATGTTGAAGTTGCCTCAACTCCTATGCGTCGTGCGGTATTGCTACAGTCCGTTATTTCTTTTATTTTTAACATGGCAATCTTAGGGTTATGTATCAATATCTCGGCAAGTTTTTTCTAACGTTAATGAGGCTGATTTTCACGCCGTCTGAATCAGTTACACGCTAATAGCACAAAGACAGCGGCATGATAATTATTAAAAAGGAACAATGATTGGATTAATGAGAAGAATTGCTATCTCATCGAACGCCAGAGCCAAATTATTGCCTATGGCGTTTTACATTACCGCTTTTTTGGATGTGGATTTATTGAAATGTTGATGGTTGATAGCGAATTTCGGCGACAAGGCATAGGCTCACAGTTAATAGAACAGCTTAAATTAACTTGTGTGACTCCAAAACTATTCACCTCAACCAATCAATCAAATGTTTCCATGCAAAGATTACTCGCGAATGCTCAGTTTATTCCGAGTGGAATAATAGAGAACCTTGACGAAGGCGATCCTGAATTGATCTATTTTTGCCGATGAACACCTTCTACCACTGAGCAAACATAATGTTTAATTTAAAACCTTATAACAAAGAAGCGTGCATCACTACATTTGTCAATTTTTCATTAAATTGCTGATAGGTTTGCGGATTTATCTTCGTTGGATAACTTAAAATTTCCAATTGATGTGGTGCATATTCAGGATGATAGCTTGGATGGGCATGTTGATATTCATTTTGCTTAAAGCCGCAATGGTGGTAAAAACGCAGCCTTTTCTCACTAATTTCATCGATAACAGGGTCGATTTCCAGAATAACCCGACTCACTTGTTCACAGAAGCCGCTTAGCACTTTTTGACCGTATCCCTTTCCCCGTAAATTAGGCGATATAGCAAGGTGTTCAATATAAAAATAATCACCAATTTTCCAACTTCCTACAAAACCAATAAAAACACCTTCATCAGAAAAAGAGTACAAATAATAATCTTTATGTTTAAGTATACTTTGTCGTCCTTGATAACTTCTTTTTTCATAAGCTGGGAATGACAAATCGTAGAGGCCATTGACCTTTTCTATTTCTATCGAATCTTTCTCTGTTAATCTCGTGACGGTCAGCATTAAACTAAAATCCATTATTTTACAAACAAACCCTGTTAGCATACCTATTACCTATTACTCGGCAACTGATTTTCACTTTCTCTTAGGGTAAGAAGCTAATATAATCATTTGTTTTTCATAGATAAAAAAAGATAATTACCTCTTTAGGATAACAATCCTTTGGTCTTTTAAAAAATATTATCATTCTGATATTGACTTTATCCCTCTCTCAATCTAAAAATACTGTATATGAATACAGTGTTAGGTAGAGGCGATTATGTTACGCATTGAGATTTTATTTGATAAAAATGCACCACAAAAACCTAGTGATATTATCTTGCAAGCACTTGAAACTGAAATTACTCGTAAACTTAGCCCACAATATCCAGACATGATAACGCGGGTTGCTTTTAGCTCTAGCCAGCGAATTAATATTTCAGGCACCAAACTTGCGCAAGATAAGGCTCGTATTGAAGAGATATTAGAGGAAATTTGGCTGGACGATGGCTGGATCCCTGAACAAAATTCAATGGATTAGGCATGTGGTCAATTAAAGGAATGTCTGGCTAAATTAGCTCAGCATTCCTTTGCCACTATCTAAAATAATACGTTTTAAAAAGTGTATTTTATTCCAGCTAAACCAACCCATCCTAAACGCTGCTCAGTAAGCGTGCTTTTCGCAGCATCTCCAACTAGGTAATAAGCACCAACGCCAGTATAAAGCGCGGTGTCTTCATTTAGGTTATAATTTAATATGGCACCACCGTGAATATCTTTAAAGCCACTTCCCGCGTCATATTCATTAAAGCGTGAGCGACTTGCCTGCTGTTTTGATACGCCAAAATAAGCTTGATTATAAGCTTTATTTCCCCAGACCGTCGCTAACGTATATTCAATATCCCACTTGCTATTTATTTGGTAATTACCAATACCACCGATTTCAACGTTCACTGTTCTACCAATATTTCGCCCCCCATAGTGGCGATCTTTGGTTGCCATGTCTGCTGAAACATAAAGCTGGTAGTTATTGATTGAGTAGTTGACTGTGGCTCCTACGGTCATTGAACCATCTAAATCGCCCATCCCTTTGAGATCTTCATTTTTATTGCCCAAAATCCCTATTTTTTCATCTCGTCCGGCATCATAGCCAATTCGGCTAGAAAACGTGAAGTTATCTGTTAAACCAATTGCCCATTCCGCCCCTTCTAATCCAATACTAAATACACCATAATCATCGGATATATAGCCATAGTTAATATCAACTGTCGGTGAAAATAGGTATTTATTGGATCCCTCATAAGCGGGCATTACTGAGCCACCAGCTCCTAATATCAGCATAGTTTCCCCTGCCATGACAGCACTATAGGGTAATAATGCCGCAACCAAGGTTACCGCTGAACACAATTGTTTCATTAGAAGTTTCCTATCTTATTTATTAATAAATTTTCTGCCTAATAAACGTTTTGATTTCCTTCATCGGATTAGTACCATTCTTTACTTCTTTAGTGATTTTCTCATTTGCAATGCAACTTTTTATTTTTGTACAAGCATGAATTTCGTTTATTGAAACCGCTGGAAATAACCTTTCCTTCGGCAAATTAAAATTTTTCCCTATTAAAATCATTGAGATAAAAATAACCGTAACGAAAGCTGTGCTCTCAATAAGTTGTAATTTCATTTTAGTTATTCCTATAACTGCAAAGACGTTAAAATAATAATATTATTACTCATTCATACCTTAAAAATGGGTTAAACAAACCTTAAGGCTTTATTAAATCTCACGTTGAATTGACCTTGATTATATTGTCGGAAAAATGTTGCCTGCTTATACTGCTCACCAGAGAGGTGATAAAATGAATATTCTATTAGTCGAAGATGATCTCCAATTAGGCAAAGCACTCTGCCGTGGCTTAGAACTTGCAGGTTTTAATCCACTTTGGGTACGGTTACTTTCGGATGCTAAACAACAACTCAATTCCCGTAATTTTGATCTCATGCTCCTAGACTTAGGATTGCCTGATGGTGATGGTAATGAGGAATTAATCGCATGGCGCCGCTCAGGCCAATCAATACCGATTATTATTTTGACCGCACGTAATCAGATGGATAATTTAGTAACCAGTCTAGATTCTGGTGCCGATGACTTTTTAACCAAGCCATTTGCCATGCCAGAGTTAATTTCTCGTGTAAAAGCGGTCAGCCGCCGTATGGCAGGTTTTTCATCGGAAATTTGGCAATTGGATAATCTGCAATTAAATCCAATCAATCACCAAGTGCTCTTAAATGATCAGCTTTTGCTACTATCAGGCAAAGAGTATCAACTTTTATATGAATTAGTGAAAAATGCCGATAATGTAGTTCGCAAGGCCGATCTTGAACAGCGCCTATTTGGTTTCGATGATAAAATAGAAAGTAATTCGCTTGAGGTACATATTCACAACTTACGACGCAAGATAGGTAAAGATCGCATTATCACTATCCGCGGCATTGGTTATTTACTTAAAAAAGAAGCTCAGCCAAGTGAAAGTTAAATCCTTTTTTATTTACACCTTTTTCTTACAGATAAGCTCAGTGGTTTTACTGTGGGGGCTGCTCGTTGGCTGGCTACAATTTTTTTATTTACCTAGCATTGATGATGATTTTAACCGGCAACAACAAATTGTTACCAAAGGCTTTGCTGATACTTTAGGCGCCGTTACCAATAATCCTGAATATTTTGATCGTATCGCCACCTCATTACAAAAAATGTATACCGATGCGATGGAAAATGGCTTGGAAGTCTCCTATAAGCCTTTTGTTGTGATCCGTAATCAACATGGTGAAGTGCTATACCGTAATAGCGATAAAATTAATATAACTGACAATATTACGTTCAATGAATTACAAGCACAGCAACCAAATTGGCACTTTACTGTGTCATGGAATGACGCGCACACCATTGAGGTGATCCTTGGTGAATCCTATTTTGACCGTAAATCAATAATTGGCAGCCCCGCAGAAGGCACCGCAATACCTTTATTATTTATATTAGGTATCATGCTAATCGCTATTATTGTCACCGCTTATTTCAGTTTGCGACCACTCAGACAAGCTGCAACTATAATCTCCAGCCGTAAGCCGGGGAATTTGACGCCAATTGAAGTCAAAGAGCAATATAAAGAAATCCGCCCTATTATTACTGCTATCAATAATCTCATGTTGCGGGTCGATGCCGCCAACCAGCGCGAAAAACGTTTTATGGCAGATGCCGCCCATGAACTCCGAACCCCTATCGCTGCTGTGATTGCACAATTGCATTTATTGATGCAAATAGACAATGTCAAAGAGAGGGAAGAGATTGTCAAAGATATGCAAGCCGCTTTAAATCGGGCCGCTTCATTGTCTCACCAACTTATTGATTTAGCACGCTTAGAAGCTGAAGACTTTTCTGTCAATAAAGAGCAAATTAATATACCTACTTTAATTTCCCATATCACTTCATCACATGTTCCCCATGCGATCAGCCAAGATATCGATATTGAATTACAAAGTCCTGATAATGTTTTTATTACCACCGATAAACTTGCATTGACCACTATTTTTACCAACTTGCTGGAAAACGCGATTAAATATAGTGACAAAAAAGGCAAAATTAAGATCACCATTAGAGATTTAAGTCCGTTCGGTGCCACTATAACCGTGCAAGATAATGGTCGAGGGATCCCTGAAGAAAGTCGCCAACTGATCTTTTCACGTTTTTATCGTGTACCCGGAACAATGGAAACAGGAAGTGGCCTTGGGCTTTCCATTGTCCATAATCTTGCGACAAAAATTGATGCGACTATCCGAGTGACAGATGGGTTAGATAAGAAAGGTGTTGGATTTATTATTGATTTACCTTAATAATAATTTTGCCATTAAGATCATAGAGCTTAGACCGTTTTTTGGGCTATAATTTAATTCTATAAGTCTTTTTACTTATTTTGTTAAAGGGAAGGCTCATGTCTCAAGCATTAATTATTATCGATCTCATTGAAGATATTATAGGTAAGAATGGATTATCAAATACCAGTTACCTACAAGCGCAAGAACGTCATGTTGTTGAGAACGCTAATCAAGCGGCTGCTTTTGCACGTAGCCACAACATCCCTGTTATTTGGGTCAAGGTTGGGTTTGCTGATGATTATCAAGATATCCCAGCAGGCTCTCCGATGTTTCACCGTGCAAAACAGCTTAACGCATTAAAATTAAGTAGTTCTGGTTGTCATTGGGTTAAAGATCTTGATGTACAGCTCCGAGACCTCATTATGATTAAAAAAGGCGTTAGTGCATTTACTGGAAATCAACTTGCACATTGGTTACAAGAAAATCATATTAAACAGGTTATTTTTGGCGGAGTGAGTTCACTACTCGCAATTCAAAGCAGCGCTCGTCAAGCCCATGATCTTGGTTATCAAGTTACCGTCATTGATGAACTTTGTGCAGCAGCAAGCTTAGAGTTGCATCAACAAAGTATGCAAGCATTACAAGGAATGGCCACCGTTTCTTCACTCTCCGAATTTTTGCAAGGAAACGTCAAACCATCCTACTGATTATTGTTTTTATAGTGCTAACATTTTCTGGATATAAATATCGCGAAGCCGGAGTGCTAACTGCCCTGGCTTGCCCCCAGCAATTTTCTGCCCATCAATTTCAATCACCGGCCAAACAAGCGTTGTTGATGAAGTAATAAACGCTTCCTTAGCAGTTATTGCCTCTTCAACAGTAAATGCACTTTCTTCAACCGCTAAGTTTTGTTCTTGCGCAAGGGTTAAAATGGCTTGCCTTGTGATACCAGGCAATATTTCATGGCTTAAGCTACGTGTTTTAATTTTATTTTCAGCGGTGATAATAAAAAAATTGCTGGAACTGCCCTCTGTTATAAAACCATCTTTGACAAAAAGGGCATCTTCAACTCCCTGAGAGCGGGCATATTCTTTTGCTAAACATGCTGCAAGTAATGCAACTGTTTTAATATCACAACGCTGCCAACGAATATCCTCAAATGTCACAACTCTAATCCCTGTTTTTACACGAGGGTTCTCAATAATAGATGCCTGCTGAGCAAAAAGAACCAATGTTGGGGGGATCGTTTTATCAGGAAATAAGAAATTACGCTGCCCTGCATTTCCACGTGTTAATTGTAAATAGATGAGGCCTTCAGTGAGGTTATTTTTTTCAATAAGTTGCCGATGAATATCAAATAATACATCCTCTGTATAAGGTAGTGCTAATTCCAATTCATGACATGACCGTTTTAACCTTGCTATATGGTTTTTAAAATCAATTAACTTCCCGTTAATGACAGCTGTTACCTCATATACAGCATCGGCAAATAAAAACCCACGGTCAAAAATTGATATCGAGGCCTGCTCCTCTGGGATAAACCGCCCATTGATATAAGTCATCATAGCGTTACTTTTCCTTTTCAAATTGCACACACCAAGTTATGTGATGAAATAGAGATCGACAGCCATGCCACACAATAAAAACGTCATTGTTGCAATAAAATCTATTTTAGACGCTCATTAGTTGAGTGTTTTTTATTGATGAATATTAATGTGAGATCAAAATTCATCACTTTTAGATTGATTCTCTAGTATTAACAATAGTCATTTTTGTTATTTTTGTGAAATAGCTATTGAACTAAATGCTAATGCCCTATATTTTTAAAATTAATACAAATCAACCCCGTCAACTACTCTTTATTTGACATAAGGGAGAGCCTTATCATGCTTAATATCAATCCAGATCAACTTAAAAACCTTGCAGAGTCACAATTAAAAGGTCATAGAACGATTATTTATCTCGTTGCCTTATTATTGCTCATTGGGGGGATTGTCTGTATTACTAATCCGCTTGTATCTGGGATCGTATTCAGTTCTTTCATTGGCGTGGTGTTATTAGTCAGTGGCGTAGCCGTTATTTTGAATATTTTCTTCAACCGACTCTACGCGAATATGTCTATTTTATTCAGTTTAATCGTCGGTATCGCCTACCTTATTTTAGGTTATGCGTTCCTCTCAGACCCACTACAAAGCTTGTTATTTCTCGCCATTTTTGTCGCTATTTTATTTATTTTCGGCGGGGTCATTCGAATCTACGCAGGTACTAAGCTGTTTAGTTCAGCAGCCGGAATGATGAATATTTTGATTGGTATTTTAGATTTTATCATCGCCTATATGCTACTAAGCGGAAATGCTCAAACTTCCATCACCCTATTAACCCTGTTTATTGGTATTGAATTGCTCTTTAGCTCTTTCACCCTGTTCCTACTGGCTGGAGCCTTAAAAAGCACCAATAAATAGCCCATGATTGATGGCGAGTTCCCCCCTGTTACCTACCTAACAAACTCGCCATCAAATATTTTTTAAAAATTAAAATAATATTTAATCCAAGCTTGACTTTCCTTTTCCAATAGTTAAAATGCCATCAAGTGATCTAGATCACACTTTAACATTTGGAGTTCCCATGCATACCCTTAAAGAATTTATTAGTGATGTTCAAGAAGTTATTGAATTACTTGCTAAACGTTTTATGTAAGACAGCGCATATTTTATTACCTCATCTTTAGCGTTCTGTGCATATTTTTTTGCAATACAGCCTTAACTCATTAAGGCTGTTTTTTTATCCAACTATAGCGTTAATCACAGTTGCCCCCATATCACCGATTCCTCTCCCTCTACTTAGTCATCATAAATAACTAAATGAGATATGCCGCCTATTGACGAGCCATATCTTGTCAATACAGTCAGCCGTTTTTATTACCTGCTAATTAAGCCTCTATAGGTTTATTTAAGGCTCACATTTCGCTTTAAACTCATATTTTCGGCTTATATTTTTGGCTATCTTAGATTGTTTCGCTATTATGGGTGAGTTTTGGTTAAATTTATGTTACTATCTATAAGTTGTCTATAAAGTGGAAAATTGAACTAAAGCATCTTTCAGCACAATGGATGCCAATAAAGAAGGAGAACACATGCAGCAGCAACTGCTAGACTGGGTACGCCAGTTCAACCAAGATTATGCCGAAATTGCTTCACTGTTAATCGTATTAGGCTTAATTCTTGTTGTCGCCTTAATTTTGCATTTTATTCTGCACAAAATTATCCTTCCTCGGATAGAGAAAAGTGGTCAGAAAAAAGGCAGTGGCTGGCAACGTCAATTAACCCAGTTTAATCTATTTAATCGCATTGCGTTTGTTATCCAAGGTGTTGTCGTCAACATCCAAGCCGTTCTATGGCTTCATTCAGGCTCTACCGCACAACAGATATTAAGTGTTGCTTCACAGGCTTGGTGCTTACTGTTTGGGTTACTTACGTTTTTCTCTATTCTCGATATTTTGCTTAGCGTATTACAGCGCGCCGCAAAAACAGCTCACCTGCCGTTACGTGGGATCTTCCAAAGCGTAAAACTTATCGCATCCGTACTCATTGCAATTATGATCATTGCACTGCTAATCGGAAAATCCCCTCTGATCCTACTCAGTGGATTAGGTGCAATGACGGCGGTCATGATGTTGGTCTTTAAAGACCCAATCATGGGGTTAGTCGCAGGGATCCAACTCTCTGCAAACAATATGGTTAACATTGGCGATTGGCTTGAAATGCCTAAATATGGCGCCGATGGTGCTGTCACCGACATTGGTTTAACAACCGTTAAAGTGCGTAACTGGGATAACACTGTTACAACTATTCCAACTTATGCCTTGATTTCAGACTCATTCAAAAACTGGAAAGGGATGACTGAATCAGGGGGGCGTCGTATTAAACGTAGTATTCGCCTAGATACCACGAGTATCCATTTTCTTGACCAAGAGCAGATTGACTCTTTAGTTAAGGCGAATCTTTTAGAGCCCTACATTGGTGATAAAATTTCTGAAATTAAAGTCTTTAACTCGTCTATTCCCGAAGATAGAGTGACACCACTTAACCAGCGTAGGCTAACCAATATTGGTACTTTCCGTGCCTATGTTGAAGCTTATTTGAAGGCACATCCTAAAATCCATAAAAATATGACAATTATGGTAAGGCAGCTTGAATCTGACTCAAATGGGTTACCTATTGAAATTTATGCCTTTACCAATACCACTGTTTGGGTTGAGTATGAAGGGATCCAATCTGATATCTTTGACCATATTTTCTCCATTCTGCCACAGTTTGAACTGCGCGTTCACCAGTCACCAACAGGCACAGATATGCGAGCTATCGGTCAAACAGTCACTGGATCTAATACCCAACAGTGATTAATTAAGTTAATTTATGGTATTACAACTTAGGTAGTAGTTTTTAAGAGGGGGAAACCCCTCTTTTCCTCTATTTCTCTCACCTCCCTATATAAATAGTCACATAACGATAGATAATTTAAATGCGACTATCCCCTCTAGATAATAGAAAAAATCCTTTAAAAATTAATGTGATAATAATTAATTTCCTCTAATTTATCAGGGATATTGTTGATGTAGGTCATGTTGCTGATGAGTGACTTTTTTTAACATATAAAACAAGAAAGTGATGTCGAACTTTACATATAGGCAATGTCAATGCATAAAACAAATAAAAATACTCATTTTGGAGAGCTGAGTCGGAGGGAGTTTATTCAAACCTCTGCAACGGTTGCTACCGCTGCTGCTGTTGCAGGCTCAATCACTCTTCCTTTTACCGCTCAAGCAAAAACACCAGAGATCATGCCTGATGAAGTCAACGAGAAAATCAGTTACAGCGCTTGCTTAGTTAACTGTGGTAGCCGTTGTCCACTCAAAGTCCATGTTAAAGATGGTGTTATCAGCCGTATTTCTAACGAAACCATGTACGACGACTCAACTTTGGGCGAACACCAAATTCGTCCATGTTTACGTGGTCGCTCTGTACGTTGGAAAACCTATAACCCAGATCGTTTGAAATACCCAATGGTACGTGTTGGTAAACGTGGCGAAGGTAAGTTCAAGAAAATCAGTTGGGATGAAGCGACTACTATCATTGCAGAAAAACTAAAATACACTATTGATAAATATGGTAGTGATGCCATTTATTATCAGTATGGTACGGGTTCGACAGGGGCGAATTTACATGGTCGTGCGGCCTGTAAACGTTTATTAAGCCTAACCGGTGGTTTTCTCGGTGACTACGGCACCTATTCCTATGCTCAATTAATGGAAATCACACCGTATGTATACGGTAGCGTTGAAGAATCGCTCCTATCTGAGATCCAAAACTCTGACTTAGTCGTGATGTTTGGTCATAACCTTGCCGAAACGCGTATGTCTGGTGGCGGTCAATTTTATGAAACATTGAACGCACTTGAGAAAAGTAAAGCTAAAGTCATCATTATTGACCCTCGTCGCACTGACAGCGTGACGACGCTAGGCGCAGAATGGATCCCAATCTATCCTGGTACGGATGCCGCGCTGGTTGCTGCATTGGGTTATGTGATGATCCAAGAAGGCCTAACTGATGAAGCGTTTTTGAAAAACTATTGTGTCGGTTGGGATGAGAGCACACTCCCTGCTTCAGCGCCACGTAATGGCTCCTACAAAGATTATATTTTAGGAAATGGCCCTGATGGCATTGCGAAAACACCTGAATGGGCAAGTAAGCTAACAGGTATTTCTGTTTCGCGGATCATTCAACTGGCTCGTGAAATTGGTAACGCAAATCATGCTTGGATTTCACAAGGTTGGGGTCTACAGCGTACTGAGAATGGCGAACAGGCTTGCCGTTCCATTATGATGCTGCCTATTATGTCAGGCAACATCGGTCGTCCAGGTACTAACACTGGCCTATGGGGTAATAGCATTGCTTATCCTGTTGCCGGATTTAGTTTACCAAACCCTGTCAAAGCAACGCTGCCATCCTTTATGTGGACAGAAGCGATCGTGCGCGGCAAAGAGTTAACCGCAGAAAATGGCGGTATCAAAGGCGCAGATAAGCTAAACAACGATATTAAGTTCATGTGGTGTTACTCCAGTAATGTTATTGGTAACCAGCACGCTGACTTGAATAAAACACATGAAATTCTATCTGACGAGTCAAAATGTGAATTTATCTTAGTTTGGGATAATCATAATACTCCATCGGCTAAATACGCTGATTTACTGTTGCCAGATGTTACTCCTGTTGAGACCAACGATCTGATCAACAACTCTTACGCAAGTGGCGCATATCATTATCTGGTGCGTTTACAAAATGCTATCGAGCCATTGTGGGAAAATCGCCCTAACTATGATGTATTGGCCGAAATTGCAGAAAAAATGGGTGTAAAAGAGCAGTTTACTGAAGGTCGCACTTATGAAGAGTGGATTGAGTATTGCTACAATAAAACCCGTGAAACTATGCCTCATCTACCTGAATTTAGTGAAACAGATGGTGCAGGCATTATTGACCGTCGATTTGCTGATACGTCAAAACACATTGCCCTAAAAGATTTCCGTGATGACCCGATTGCGAATCCACTGAAAACGCCATCAGGTAAGATTGAAATCTATTCTGAGCAGTTAGCAGAGCGTGTTAAAAACTGGGAGCTTCCTGAGGGCCAACGTATTCCTGCCATCCCTGAGTACTGTGCAAACAAAGAAGGTGTTGAGCAGCAACGTAATCAACAGACTTACCCTCTGTTAATGACCGGTTTCCACGACAAAGGTCACGTCCATTCAAGCTATTTTAATGTTGAAATGTTACGTGAAGCGATCCCTCATCAATTCTGGCTTAACCCAATCGACGCGCAAGAGCGTGGTTTAAGCAATGGTGATATTGCAGAAATTTTCAACGACCGTGGTCGCATTCAGATTAGAGTTAAAGTGACTGAGCGCGTATTACCGGGGGTTATTGCCGTTCCACAAGGCGCATGGCGCACTTTGGATCAAGCAGGATTAGATACAGGAGGCTGTATCAATACCCTCACCTCACAAGTTCCTTCACCACTAGCGAAAGGAACACCACAACATACTAATCTTGTTGAAGTGAAACGCGCTTAAGGAGTTAATTGATGAAACAGTATGGCTTTTATTTTGACTCCACAAAATGTACTGGCTGTAAAACGTGTCAAGTCAGTTGTAAGGACGAAAAAGATCTCGATTTAGGCCCTAAATTCCGCCGTGTATACGAATTTGGTGGTGGTAGTTGGCAAAAACAAGATGGTATTTGGCAGCAAAATGTCTATAGCTACTATTTATCTATCTCTTGTAACCATTGCTCTAATCCAACCTGTGTGGAAGGTTGCCCAACAGGGGCGATGCACAAACGTGCCGAAGATGGTCTTGTCGTTGTTGACCAAACCGTTTGTGTCGGTTGTCGTTACTGCGAATTACGCTGCCCATACGGTGCGCCGCAATATGACGAGAAGAAAAAACTGATGAGCAAATGTGATGGCTGCTACGAGCGCGTTGCTAAAGGTATGAAACCCGTTTGCGTTGAGTCATGCCCACAACGTGCATTGGACTTTGATGATATCAATGTCCTACGTGAGCTTCACGGTACAGAGTGTGGTATTGCGCCTATGCCAGACCCTAGCCTTACCAATCCAAACATCGTTATTAAACCACATAAAGATGCCAAACCTTCTGGCGATAAAAGTGGTGAACTAAAAAACCCTGCGGAGGTGTAAAATGCATGAATTACCACTAGTCTTTTTCACCGTGTTGGGGCAGTCTGCTGCTGGGCTATTTTTATTAGCTTATTTAAGTAAAAAAATAGGTTCAATTGATGAAAAGCAACTGAAAAATGCCAATATCCTCGCCTTTGTTGTGATGATTATTGGGTTAGGTATTGGTGGCCTACATGTGGGCCAACCACTGCGCTTTTTCAATATGTTGCTAGGTGTTGGTCGCTCACCGATGAGTAACGAAGCCTTTTTAAGTGGTGTCTTCGTCACTTTTGCCGCTGCAACCTTGTTTTTTACACTCTTTTATAAACAAGCATTACTACGTGAATTAGCGAATATTGCCGCGGTTATTTCAGGTGTGGCGTTTGTTTGGTCAATTCCACAGGTTTATAACATTGCTTCAATCGCAAACTGGAATACGGGCTATACTACGCTGCAAATGTGGATGACCATGTTAGTTGGCGGTGGTGCTTTAGCAATAGCTATTGGCGCTCGTGGATTAGGGATCGCCTCTTTCCTTATCGGTGCGTTGGTTATTTTCGCTAGCCGTGCGGGGTATCAAGCGTTCTTATCCGAAACCGGTCCAGCATTGAGCGCTGAGCAAACTGGCTTCTGGGGTTTCCAAGTCGTTGTCTTAGTTATTGCTTTGGCAGGATTTATCGGTATGGCATTAAAACAACGTGCACCAAAAGCGACATTAGCGACATGTGCGGGTGCTGTTTTACTGGCTGAACTTGCAGGACGTATTGCCTTTTATAACTTATGGCAAATCACCATGTAGTTCCACGAGTATCAATTTAATAATCACGTTAAGAGCCTGCGAATGTAGGCTCTTTTTTTAATAGCGTATAAACACAAAAGTAATAATTAAAGCCACCAGCATCACTGCAACCTTCTCAATACAGTATTCCATTTTAAGGCAATTTTCTGCATTAAAAAATCACACATTACCGCAACTAGCGCGATAATAAATGTCCCCCCTATAATATAAGCGAAGAGGATATCCGCTACTATAATTTCAATTATTAGACCCTCTACTTGATGGCTGTGTGGTAGAAGTTCTATGAACCAAAGGAGTATAGAAAAAAGGCCTGGGATCAAAAAGTACAATAAGTAGCGGTGAAAATGATTCAAACTTTTTTTGAGATAAAAGTAAAATACAGGTATTAGAAAGAGCCAATAACCGAGTAAATATAAACTCATTGATTTGTAGTACGCTAGCAATAGCAGATAAGTATTTGCCCCTTCTCTATAAAAAGGAAAAAATAGCTGCTGTACAGCTTGAAGATAATAACAAATTATACCAAAACAAAGTGATAGACATGATATCAACGCATTATGGTTATTAGAAGGCATTAGAGAGGTCCTTTTCACCTGTTTAAAATAACCTTAGTAATAAATCTTTTAATAAAGCGAAAGAATGCAGCAATACATTCGCCTTTTTTCTCACAATAATCAATAAGTGATACCACTAAATCTTCTTCATTTTGTCAACAGGGGTTTGCAGTGTTTCCATTCACGGCAAACCTAGCCACCCCAGCGTTTAGAAACTACCTAAAAAGCGGAATTTGGTTGCTGTAAAAAGGCAATTTCCTCTTTAGTAGAAGGACGCCCCAATATCTGGTTTCGATGTGGATAACGACCAAAACGATCAATAATCGCCTTATGTTGCATTTCATAATTTAGCGTATTGTCATCCCCTAAGCCACGAAATAGCTCAACCGCTTGCTGATGAATAAAGCTTGATTCAGAGTGCATAAACGGCATTAAAATAAATTTGCGTTGAGATAGTGGCAGCAAATTATAATCTGCTTGTTTTATCGCTTCTTGAGCCAATACCAGTGCCATTTGGTCTTGGGCAAAAGCTTTCGGTGTATCACGCCACACATTGCGAGAGAACTGATCTAAAACGATAATCTCAGCTAAGCGCCCACGAATAGAAATACGCCAATAAGCTAACTCTCCTTTTGCTGCACGCTCTAGTGTTCCGCCGAAACGCTGCATAATAAGAGCATCAAACTTTTCATTTTTTTCAAACCACTGTTTTGAGGTTGACTCCTCAAACCAAAATGTTAAAACGTTTTCCATGGTATTCATAATCGTTATAAGCCTAAATTTGTTAGTGATAAGTTATTTTTTATCGTAAATAAAACCTTATAGTATTGTTATGAGCTACTTCTTAAAACTGCAATCTTCAGATAAATATTTTGTATTTTTGCGAAGCGCTTCCAAAATCAGCGAGTAATAGTGCATATAAATTAATCATCAAGGATAGATAGTCCATTAAAAATCTGATAAAAAATAATCAGATCCCATGTGTTAACTTGTTCTGATAGGTATTATTAATAATCCAATAATCTTGAGACTAAAGGAATGTTACTAGACACCGTTTATCCCCCTTATGAATAACGTATTCATCGCGGCATTGTTACATGCTCAATGATTTTTTACTTCACTGATACGATTCTCACTATTAATACAACCAATATGGGTTATCTAGACAATGTTTTGAGAAGAACATAAGTAAGTCTACTTTTGCCATTTAAACTATTTGACTTAATATTAAATAAATTTATTTCTCCTTTTCCCTCTATTTATTTTTCTTTTTAATATTTATTTTTGTTGCATAGAATTTTTTCACAGTTAATTTCTGTTAATTTACAAGTGAAATCGAAATCAAATCATCATTAATTGATTTTTTATTTATTTTTTATAAATGATTTGAACAAAAAATATATATCCTAAATAATATTCCCTAGATATACATCCTCTCATCATTTAGGAATTTATAATGGAAAATAAATACAGTCTAAATAAGACATTACCAATCGGTATTAATGAGACAGGTTTTCGTGAAGAATTCGATAGTATGGGGAAAATAAATGTTCCTGCCGACCGTTATTGGGGAGCACAAACTCAGCGTTCATTACAGCATTTTAATATTGGCAACGATTTAATGCCAAAAGAAGTGTATCACGCTTATGGTTATATCAAAAAAGCTTGTGCGTTAGTTAACTGTGCTGCTAACCGACTTCCTGAGTGGAAAAAAGAGGCGATTGTTATCGCTGCGGATGAAACTATTAATGGTCAATTGGATGAGCATTATCCTCTTTATGTTTGGCAGACTGGCTCTGGCACACAATCGAATATGAATGTGAATGAAGTTATTTCCAATCGTGCAATTCAATTGCTTGGTGGAACGTTAGGAAGTCAATCGCCCATAGGGCCAAATGATGATGTCAATATGGGGCAGTCATCTAATGATACCTTCCCAACCGCGATGCATATTGCTGCCATTTTTGCACTTGATGAGCAATTAATCCCAAGTATTGAAAGTTTAATTGATGTTATTGAGAAAAAAGCCAGCACTTGGATGAATGTAGTGAAAATTGGCCGTACTCATCTGGAAGATGCCGTGCCTTTAACTGTTGGTCAAGAGTGGTATGGTTGGGCAGGTCAACTCAGAGATGCTCTCGAAGATATTAAACGTAGTAAATTAGATCTTTATAAGCTCGCGGTTGGCGGCACCGCGGTTGGTACAGGTCTCAATGCACCAGCCGGTTTTTCAAAAGATGTTGCCGATAAAATAGCTGAGTTGACTCAAAAACCCTTTATTACTGCACCCAATAAATTTACTGCGCAAGGCTCTCTGGATGCGTTAGTTCGCACACACGCATCTATTCGTGGATTAGCTGTCGCACTCATTAAGATCGCCAACGACATGCGCTGGTTAGCTTCGGGTCCTCGCTGTGGCTTTAGTGAGTTAATTTTACCTTCTAATGAACCAGGCTCTTCAATCATGCCAGGTAAGGTTAACCCAACTCAATGCGAAGCAATTGTGATGATAGGTATTCAAGTGATGGGCAATGATACTGCAATCGCCATGTCAGGCAGCCAAGGTAACTTTGAATTAAATGCGATGCGCCCTGTTATTATCAATAACTTGCTACATTCAATTCGTATTTTAGCTGATGGTTGCCATAAATTTAGAGAGTTTTCTGTTGAAGGTACGCAATTAAATACCACTAAAATCACTGAGTATGTCGATAACAGTGTGATGTTAGTTACCGCTTTGTCACCTATTATTGGTTATCAAAATGCGGCGCATATTGCAGAAAATGCCATAGCCAAAAATATCACTTTAAAAGAATCCGCTATTGCTTCAGGAAAAATAAGTGAAGAAGACTTTAATAAATATGTGAATCCAATCGATATGACTGGCAATGGTTTATCGGGTGCTTAACCCATCTTTTTATGATGATTAAAATAGCAATACCACAGTAAGCAAAACAAGATACCCCCTTGAAATAACATTATTATATATTTCAGGGGGAATAGCATAAGTGATATATTACCACCTAGTGACATTAAAATTTAGCTTAACCGGATTTTGGCTTGGACCTATTATTTTCGCTGAGTTCACCCACAAAAAATACAACTGTGTGGCGTAATTTTGGAATAATCCGCCCTTTACACTATTCGCCCTTCGCTGACGTCTATTCAATGTACACCACTGTTCTATAATAGAAGCGATATGTATTATGGTAGTTTGATCAAGCATTTTATTCACTATGCTGTCGCGGCCGATACACCTATACTCGTTGGCTAGTTCGCTGTAGAACCAAATTGTTAAAAATAAAATACGTTCGATTTAACCCTTTTTACGGTTGCCATTCCAATAATTTTATTGATTTGCTATTTAATGCCAATTTAAAATGATTTTTCACGCAATTACATACATTTGATAAATGCAATGGTAAGATCCGCGTAAACCCAATTAATGCTCGTTTATATCAACATTTATCGGGTTAACAATTGTCATTGCATTATTTAGATCATCAACAGTCAATTCAGCCACCACACTGTGGCATGGTATTAACCCAATACTCGTTGGAGGAGCGGCTCGAAATGGCAGGACATATGGTACTCATTGGCTGGGCATTATGGGTAAGTCCTTGTGGCACAGATGCCTGTGATGCATTGCCTGTGACTGAGACCATTTTTACACAAGATCAGTGTATCACCCGTAAATCTTATCTCGAATCAAAGCGCCCTAACCTCTATTTTATGTGTGGTGAAGTCTATCGCGATAGCGAAGAAATCAAAAAAGACGATAAGCACAGTGTGCCCGCCCCTAACCCACCATTGCGTGCACTCCCTGAACGTATTTCGCGATAATGGTTATTTAAACGGGAGCAAGTAAACACTTGCTCCAGAGTGAACTAGTCATTTATTTCTGCAATTACGCTATCTGCATCAATATAATCACCCTTATTGACAATATATTTCAGCGTACCGGCACGGTGAGCGATCACCTGTACTTCCATTTTCATCGCTTCCATGACACCAATAACCTCTCCTTGAGCAACCGTGTCGCCTTCTTCAACTAACCAACTAAACAGTACGCCTGAAATAGGGGCATTCACTTGCTGATCTTGTGCGACCGCTTGATGATTCGTTATTGAAGCCTGCTTTGTCGATGGCATCGCTAACCCAGCTAACCATTGTGTCGGTAAACCAAGCTCACAGCGCTTCCCATCGATTTCAATAAAGGTACGCGTTATTTGTGGGTTATTTTGTGGTAATTGCCGTTTTGCTGGTGCAAGCTCAACAGAAAATTCAGTTTCAATCCAGCGAGTATGCACATTAAACCTTTCACAAAAGTCAGCATGCTCCATCACCGCACGATGGAAAGGCAGTACGGATGCCACGCCTTCAATCGAAAATTCGCCTAAAGCACGGCGAGCGCGCTGGATAGCTTGTTCGCGTGTATTGCCAATGACAATCAGTTTTGCCATTAAAGAATCAAACGTACTTGGGATAGTCGCCCCTGCCACAACACCACTGTCTAAACGGATACCCGGGCCGGATGGGGGATCAAATTTAAGGATAACCCCCGGTGTGGGTAAAAAACCATTTCCTGCATCTTCTGCGTTAATACGAAACTCAAAAGCATGCCCTCGTGGTTTAGGGGTTTCGCGGATACTTAATGGTAAACCTTGTGCTATCCGTAATTGCTCAATGACTAAGTCAATCCCTGCGGTCTCTTCGGTAATAGGGTGTTCAACTTGTAAACGCGTATTCACCTCAAGAAATGACAATTTGCCATCTTGGCTTAACAAAAATTCGACGGTTCCCGCCCCCACATAATTGGCGTGACTACAAATATCGACAGACGCTTTAATCACTTGTTGTTGTAATTGTTCTGATAAAAATGGCGCTGGTGACTCCTCCACTAATTTTTGATTTCGTCGTTGTAAAGAACAATCACGCGTTCCCACGACAACCACGTTGCCAAATTTATCCGCAATAACTTGCGCTTCAATATGCCGAGGATTATGTAAAAACTGCTCTAGGAAACACTCGCCTCGCCCAAAAGCCGCTGTCGCCTCTCGCACCGCAGAGTGATATAGCTCCTCTACCTCTTCCATGTGCCATGCTACCTTTAAGCCTCGACCGCCACCGCCATAGGCCGCTTTAATCGCAATCGGCAAACCATTGGTATGGGCAAATTCAACGACTTCTTTGGCCTCTTTGACAGGCTCTTTGGTTCCTGCCACTAAAGGTGCGCCGACCTGCATTGCAATTTGACGAGCTTTGACTTTATCACCCAATATGTCAATGGTTTCAGGTTCTGGGCCAACCCAAATCAAGCCCAACCCTTGTACCGCACGAGCAAACTCTGCACGTTCTGATAGAAAACCATAACCAGGGTGAACCATGGTTACCCCTGATTTTTTCGCTACCTCAAGTAATTTATCCATATCCAGATAGCTTTCGGCGGGTGTACTTCCCGATAATCCATATGCTTCATCCGCCATCTGAACATGCAATGCGTTAATATCGGGATCCGCGTAAACCGCGACTGAATCGAAGCCAATATCTCGACACGCACGAATAATGCGAACTGCTATTTCGCCACGGTTTGCGATCAATACTTTATGTTTAGTTTGATTATTCATTGTAGGCATAAGTATCCCGACTCCCTTCATATTCTTTAAATACCCCGATTGGGTTAAATTGTATTCGGGCATTAACGGGTAGCTGCCCCGCTAAATCCAAGTGATATTCACATACCGCACCAATAACCGGATAACCTCCAGTTAACGGATGGTCATTCAAAAATAAGACCGGTTGTCCATTCGCAGGGATTTGAATTGCCCCAATACACGTTCCCTCACTGGGTAACTCTTGATGTATTGCACGCTCAATAGCCGTATCGCCCGCCAAGCGTAACCCGATACGATTGGATGCTGCCGTAACCTGCCATAATTGTGACGTTAACCGTTGTACCGCCTGTGGAGTAAACCAATCAGTTCGAGGCCCTAAAATGATATCTAGCACCACCACATCACTCGTACTTGGGTAGTTAAATGCAGGTTGTTCATCAAGTGAAATAGCCGTTGGTTGTTTAAGTGATTTAACCGCTAATGTCTGCCCTACCGTTAATGGTGCAGGCCCTACCTGTGCTAATGTGTCAAAAGAACAGCTACCAAGAACAGGCGTACTTTGGATGCCACCGCGTATCGCAAAATAGCTACGCACGCCTTTTGTTGCCGTTCCTAAGCGAATAATATCCCCCGAGGCTAAATGAATCGCTTGATATTGCTGTGCGCAATAGGTAACACCTTCGGCTGTCGTAATTTCGATATCACAACATGCCCCTGTGACTGCTACCAATAACGGTTTATTTGCCTGTGCTTTAAAACCCCCCTGGGTAATTTCCAGCACTGCTTCATGGATTGCATTTCCTACCAACCGATTTGCGCTTCGTAGCGCGCCTTTATCCATAGCTCCGGATTCAGAAATTCCCAATGCAGCCTGCCCTATTCGCCCAATATCCTGTAATAACGTTTGTAATCCTGTGGCAAGGACAGTGATATCACTACGTTGGCTATCCTTATGATGCGCAACTGTTGGCTGAGGTAGGCTATAGGTGATCCCCGTTTTCGCAGCATCAACAAAATTGACACGATACCCCGGTTTTAACAGTGCAGGCTCTGTGCGATGTAAATCCCATACAGCCGTTGGTGTAACGCCAATTAATTGCCATCCCCCTGGACTTGCTTGAGGATAGACGCTACTGAACTCGCCAGCTAAAGCAACAGAGCCAGCCGGAATTCGGATCCGTGGTGATGGCCGACGTGGTACATTTAATTGGGCATTTTTTGCAACCATATAAGCAAACCCTGGTGCAAAGCCACAAAAAGCCACTTGGTATTCATTGTTAGTGTGTCTTCTTATTACTTCATCAATTGACACCCCTAGGTGTTCAGCAACATCAGCAAGATCTTCACCGTTATAGTGAACAGGGATAGTCACCAACTGGCCTAATTTAAGATCCGCCTTCGAAATATCTAACCTTTCAATTTCATCAATGATGATATTGGCATTCGTAATAACAGGATTAAAGCGAACTAAAACGGTTCTTGCTGCTGGTGTAATTTCTTCAATCGCAAGCTGACGTGACATGTTACGCAGCACATCCGTCAGAGCCATTGTCTCTTCAAGACTTTGTAGCTCAATCATAAAAGTGCTTAAATTGACAGGTAAAAATCGCATTAAACCCCCCTTATACATGATAGGCTGCATCAGGAATATCTGTTATAAACATATGCCCCGGCGCATGGCTTAAGGCAAATGGGACGCCTGATTTCATCACGGCTGCTTGTGGCGTTACACCGCAAGCCCAAAACACAGGTATTTCTCCCTCTTCAATGCGAACTGGATCGCCAAAATCAGGTTGCATAATATCGACAATCCCTAATTGTTCAGGGGCGCCAATATGAACAGGGGTTCCATGAACCGATGGAAAACGCCCTGTAATACTGACCGCATCCGCTACACGATCCGCAGCGATAGGCCGCATTGAAACCACGAGCTCTCCATGTAATCGCCCTGCTGGACGGCATAACCGATTGGTTTTATACATTGGCACATTGGTTTTATCCGTGATATGCCGTACATCAATACCCGCTTCTATCAATGAAGTTTCAAAAGTAAAGCTGCAACCGATTAAAAAAGTCACTAAGTCAGTGTGTTGATGATAAATCTTGCTGGCATCCGTGATCTCATCCACCAGCTTCCCCTGTTGCCAAACGCGATAACGAGGAATATCCGTTCGCAAGTCGGCCCCTTCAGCCAAAATGGTTTGCCAACTCCCCGCTTCGCATACATCCAGTACAGGGCAGCTTTTCGGATTGCGTTGTGCATACAATAAAAAATCAAAGGCCCAATCACGAGGCAACGCAATCATATTGGCTTGAGTCAATCCAGCAGCCAAGCCCGCCGTCGGTTTATCAAAACCTTGTCGAATAGCTTCTCTTGCGGCTCTTGCTGCCATAATCGCTTTTTCTGACGCCTTAAATAAACTTGTCATAGGGCCCCTCCCGAAAAAGCTCTGATTTCAACACCATGCTGTTGTAATAACTCACGCACATTTTGCGCCATCGCTAATGCCCCAGGGCTATCACCATGAACACAAATAGAGCCCGCTTCGATCGGCGTAAAATCCCCTTCAATTGATATTACTCCCCCTTCATTCACTAATTGCAGCATGCGCTGTGCAACTTGCTCAGGATCATGTAATACCGAACCGGCTTCCCGACGGGAAACCAAAGCACCATTAGAGTGATAAGCCCTATCCGCAAATGCCTCTGCAATAACGGTTAGCCCTCGCTCTTTGGCCCATCCAATCAGTGGCGAGCCTGCAAGTGCAACCAAAACTAACTGTGAATCGATAGCGCATATTGCATCAATAACAGCCATTGCTTGACGCTTATCATGGGCGATGGTGTTATACAGTGCCCCATGAGGCTTAACATAGCTGACTTGGCAACCAACCGCAGTTGCAAGCCCTTTAAGTGCACCTATTTGATAAATAACATCAGCGCTCAGTTCATCCGAGGCGATATCCATATTGCGCCGCCCAAAGCCCACTAAGTCTGGATAGCCTACATGTGCCCCTACCGTAACATGGTTCAATTTCGCCGCTTTTAATGTTCGCAAAATACCTTCTGGCGAGCCTGCATGAAAGCCACAGGCGATATTTGCACTACTGACAATTTTCAGCATGGCTGTATCATTGCCCATTTTCCATTGACCAAAGCTTTCCCCGAGATCACTGTTTAAATCGATGATTTTTTTCATTGTTCTATTTGACCTCTATTTCAAGTAGTTAAAAATTGCTTCAACCGACATAGCCCCCATATACCATGTTAATGCACAGACAATGATACCGGACCATAACAACCAACGTGGATAGTGATAGCCGGACATCAAATCGGCACGTTTCCACCCGATATAAACAAAGATGGTTAAACCAATCGGTAAGATCAGACCATTAAACCCACCAGCAAAAACTAATAATGCGGCAGGTGCGGTTCCCATCATTAAGTAGACCGCCAGCGATATTGCGATAAATAAGATGGTGGCAATATTACGTTGCCTTTCTGTAATGGATTTTTTAAACGCGGTAATGAAACTCATGGAGGTATAAGCAGCACCGATAACACTCGTTAATGCAGCCGCCCATAAAATCAACCCGAAAATGCGTAAGCCAAAATTCCCAGCTGCCGCTTGGAAAGCTTGAGAGGCAGGGTTAGCAGCTTGGCCTGATATATCAATTGTCACGCCACTTGCCACCACACCAAGAATGGCAAGAAATAAAATATAGCGCATTAATCCGACAACTAAGATCCCTTTAGTTGCAGCGCTTGAAACAACATGGATGTTTTCAACTCCAACAGCCCCTTTATCTAGTAAACGATGGGCACCAGCATAGCAGATATAGCCCCCTACCGTACCGCCAACAATGGTAGTAATCATCGCAAAATCAACGGTATCTGGTAGCACGCTTTGGCGTAATGCTTCACCAACGGGTGGATTGGAAGCAAAGGCCACAAACAGCGTTAAACCGATCATGACTAGGCCTAACAAAATGATCACGCGGTCAATGAAGGTACTCGCTTTACGGGAAGAGAAGATATATATCGCTAACAGGGCACTGAGCAGCCCGCCCCATTTGGGATCTAACCCGACAAGGGCATTTAACCCTAATCCAGCCCCTGCGATATTACCGATATTAAAAATCAAACCACCAAAAATCACCAATACTGCAAGCAGATAGCCACTTCCGGGGATGGTGGCATTAGCGATATCCGATGAATGCATTTTGGTTAGAGTAACCACTCGCCAAATATTCTGTTGCACCACAAAGTCAATAATAATGGATGCCAAGATCCCAAAAGCAAACGCGGCTCCTAAGGTGACAGTAAAGGTTGCTGTTTGAGTAATAAAACCTGGCCCTATTGCAGATGTCGCCATTAAAAATATTGCCCCAATCAATGAGGTACGCCTATTTTTTATGAACTCTGCTGTGCTGGTACTTTCTTGAGCTGCCATGTGCATACTCCTTTCGGATTGTTTTTGTCGTTATCGATGTTGTGTTAGTTATAAAGGCAATAATCATGCCATTGTTCTACCAATACACATTATTGTTAATCTATCTTTAATATATTGTTGAACAATTAATAGTGAATGGCGAATTAACAAGCAATCAAAATCGTGGTTTGCGATTTAAAAATCAAAGACCGATCACTTTTTTAACAAAACACATAAATAATTAACATTTTTTGAATGCTAATTACGGTTAAATGCACCATATGAGTGCAAGAAACGATGGATTTGTGCTGAGCATGCACCAAAAGGAGCCTTGAAGCCGACTAGGGAATATGTGAAGATAAACTCTTACACTGTTCCTCATTGGCTCATACCTAAAACCTATTGATATGACTAAACAACCTGTTGTTCAGACCTTAGCTGTTACTATCGCCGAAACGATCCGCTACAAAATCACGGTTGGGGAACTTACGCCAGGCCAACGTTTGTCGGAAGCCGCTCTTAGTGAAGAGTTAGATATTTCTCGTAATACTCTGCGCGAAGTATTTCGTGTTTTGACACAAGAAGGGTTACTTACTTATGCACCAAATAAGGGCGTATTTGTTTCAGTACCCGATATGGCTGCTATCATCGACATTTACCAAGTACGCCGATTAATTGAATGTGATGCATTGAAGCAAGCCTATGCCATGCATCCTGCCGTACAGAAAATGAAGCAAGCCGTCAACGAAGCTCGCGAACAAGAAAAGATGGAAAATTGGATTGGTGTGGGAACAGCCAATATGAAATTTCACACTGCCATTGTTGAGTTGTCTGATAGCGAAAGGCTAATTAAGCTTTACCGTAATATCGCCGCTGAGTTACGGCTAGCTTTTGGTCATCTTAATGATCCTAAGATTCTATATGCCCCTTATATCGATAAAAACCAATCGATATTAGAGTTATTAGACGCCGGGCGTAACCTTGAAGCGGCTGATACATTGAGCCGTTATTTAGATTTATCAGAGCGAACCTTGCTCGCCGCCTTTAAACGAAAACAAGCCGGCTATTAATTCTCTTTATTAATAAAGTGTGAAAGCCATCAATCCAGTACTGGTCAATCCTGAGGAATTCAGAGCCTGTTTACACAAATAGGATCCCCTGCTTTTCTGTTATCAACTATATTGGTAAATAGGAGCAAGATTTCAATAACTCAGTGCTAATTCTTTCTGGCAAGAGGCATTAATCTATTTTTTGCGATTTAAAGAAAAACTTATCTAAAAGGAATAGCTTGAATGATTTTACGAGCAGAAGACTTCCCTAGATAGTAATAACCTAAATAGGGTAATTACAATGATATATTGTTGAGTATACTATGACGGCGACTATTATATTTTTTAGTAACTTAGTTTCATCTTTACCCGTTTTCTAATTTCTGCTATTTGGTTATCTAACTCTATATTTTCTACTAGCGACATAGAAGCAAGTTCAGATACACTGACATTAAAAACAGAAGCCAATGCACTAATTGTCTCTATATTTGGGACTTTATTATCTTCAATTCGCTGAATAGTTCTAGTGATGTTAGTTGAACGAATTGTTCTTGAGACTACGCTCTTTCTAATCTTATTTGTTTAACTTTGTTTTCAAGGAAAAATTACATGAAGAAAACATTCGATGAAACTATAAATACCTTGCGGGAATTAGGCTTAATTTATGATGACCAATCTCCACGACTTCCTGAGGCTATGCCCAAGTTTGATGATCCTGAACCATGTGGATTCAGTATTTTTCGAATGGGCATAGCAGACTTAGACCTAAGCGCCTTAGACATGAGAAGGACATTTTTTTCTCGTTCAGAAATAGTCGGCTGTAACTTCACAGACACTGACTTAGCTGAGTCAAATATGTGTTGGAATGATTTTATAAGCGTCAATTTTACACGCGCTAATCTAGCAGGTGCGGATCTTCGTGCGTCTATTTATGAAAATACAAATTTTACAGAGTGTAACTTATCCGGTTCCGACTTAAGGCTAGCTGAATTTAATAATTGCATATTTACCTTAGCTAATATGCAAGGAGCAAAGCTGACTAAAACAGCTGGAGAAGCTCTTCCTCTTTCAATACAGCAAAAAGAACAAATAGATTGGCAAGACACTGAAGGCGAGGAGCCAAGCGGAGGTTAACGATTTATAAAGAAAAAAATCATCATTTGCTTGCAAATCATGATTTATCAGTATGGTGTAAGCATCATACTGATCCTGATTTCATGTATTCTTACATTCGCACGAATGAGATCAGATGGGTGAGCTTACCTATAATATTAAACTCAATCTTTTACATGTCATATTTTGAAATTATGTGATTTTAAAATTAGGTTAAGCATTCAATATATAGTCACACAAAATAAATTGTATGCATATCCAATGATATTATTATATTTCAAGTTCTTTTTAGTTATTAAATTGATCTAATAATCCGTTAAATAAAGTATACTATCCCTACAAACTTTGTATGATTAACAATCGAATAGTACTTAAAAAATAGAATCACAGGTTATTAGAGGGCTCACCATCTCATGCACCTAAAATAACGAATTAAATTGACTTTTAATCTGTATTTCCTCTTGTAAATAATTTTAGCTACATCAAGCAGCATAAAAGAAGATAAATTAATTTTATCTATAACGCTAATGAGATATCGCTTGCTGCTTTTACTTTTTGCTCGTATAGATACCTTACTAGGACGAAGTAAAATTTGGATATTCAGCGTCTTATTTTATTGTTCTGAATATAAGTATTCAGGACAGTTACTTTCAACGCCATAACCGAGAGAGTAATATAGTTTAAGACCTTTATAGTTTATTTTATCATAAAAATAAAGCCCTTCAGTACTTAAACAAGTCGCAAGATTTAAAGTGTGATGACTGTAACTTACAGTGAAATTTGATGCATCTTGGGCTGTAAAATGAATATTCATCTTATTGTTTTCGTCATAAATAAAAGCAAAAAACAGACCATTATTGTTATCATGCAATTCTTTTTTGTAACTATATTTAAGTAATAAATCGCTATTTATCGAGTTATATCCATCATTACCTTTTTCAGTCTTTTGAAAGTCACGCCCATTCATATGGTAACACTTGACTTTATTATTGCGTTCATTATTTATACAAACCGTGACCGTTTTGTTGTTTAAATTACTTTCAGTTGAATACAGTATGATTTCATTAGGAAAATAGGATAAGAAGCCAGCACTTAAGATATTGTTATCCATTGCAAATGTCATGCTGCTGAATAAAAATAAAATTGACAATTTATAATTCATTTTATTAATAGCCCGTCTCATATACCGATAAGAGTACCATACTACCCTCACTTGGCTTTAATGTATATATTATTTCTTCCATATCATGATTTATTTTTATTTCTAGATTGCTTTTGTTTTTCCATGTATAACTTCCCCTTTCTTTTCTTTAAACCTTTGTAACTCGATTTATTTTCCAGTTATTTCCCTGTTTAACTAAGATAATCTGTAAATTTAATTTTGGCTCAGTGCCGTCACCTAAAATTAAACTTATTTTTGAGTAAGCATCAGTTTGCTTAATTTTTAATATCTTTATACTTTTTTCCCAAGAGGGATAATTACCCTGAGATTTTATAAAATAATTAATATCTGTCTCAATCCAAGTTCCATCCCAGTTACAAACAATATTCCCTCTATTTTTTCTGCACTCTTGTTCTTTTTTACAAATTTTTTCCAACTCTTTTTCATCTACATCCGAATCATAGTGACATATTGACGAATAGTATAATTTTAATGCTAATTCAGGGGTTACATAGTTCTCCACTAGACTTTCTTCATTTATATTTTTGAGATAGCCTTCATAAAAATTCACAACAACTTCTTCGGGAGATAACCCTGAACTTGCAGTTGATGAAACATTATTTGTCCTAGAATTGTCGTTAACATGCCCATTAGCTATGCCTATTAGTGGAAGTAATACTATCGAGAAGATAAAAATGTTAATTCGATTAAACATACCAAGTACCATCACCAATTAATCTTAAAATTTCCCAATGAATAAAATACACATAATCTCAGTGGTGCTAAATGCTCAATGAAGTTCTAAACAGCACCCGAAAAGTTGTCAACCCATATCAGGGCTAATCAAAGCTCAATCAATAATCTATTATGTTTCTTTCTCATACAATAGGTACTCTATCCTCCCCTGTTGATCAAGTGCCTCTATCACACAATTCCTTGACTTAGATTTTACATCATTTTAAAAAATTAGTTTTTTATAATTGCCTTTTTCTGCCTATAACTTATTTTCCTTATCCATTAAATAGATAAATAGAAACAATCTATTCATTCGTTTTATTTAGAATGATCCTCACTCAGTATTTAACATTTTAGTTACACCACGAAAACAATTAATTAATATTGATGGTTAAGCATTTTACTACCAAGCCCATTCTTACTCCACCGTGGCAAATCAATTATGAAAAGAATTATTACAATTTAATACAAATCAACGATGAATAATGATTGCCATGCTCAATTAATCGACTAAACAACTCAATATTTACGATCTAACAGTTGTAGTTTTAACGAATATTCGCTATAAAAATTGCGATAGAAAAAGTACAAACATAAAAATTATTAATATATTTGAGATTTCATTATGACTTCAAACCACATTTCGACAAAAAAACCATTTAAATTTGGCCTAGGATGGCAAATTTTAGTCGCACTGATTTTAGGTGTTATCGTAGGCGCTTTTTTGCATGAAAGCGTAGAATATAAAGATTGGTTAATCGTTAATGTTCTATCACCCGCGGGTAAAATATTTATACAATTAATTAAAATGATCGTTGTTCCGATTGTTATTTCAACATTAATTGTCGGTATCGCGGGGGTAGGAAATACGAAACAACTTGGGTCGCTCGGGTTTAAAACCATCCTCTATTTTGAAATTATCACCACTATTGCAATCGTTGTCGGGATAAGCTTCGCCAATATCTTCCAACCTGGTGTTGGTATTGACATGTCACAGTTGACACAAGTTGATATCTCCCAATATGAAAAAACCACCCAAGAAGTTGAAAGCCACCCTTCGGGTATTATCAATACCATTTTAACCATGGTGCCGAGCAATATTTTTGCCTCTATGGCCAGTGGGGAAATGCTACCCGTCATTTTCTTTGCCGTCCTGTTTGGTTTGGGCCTCTCCTCATTACCTAAAGAGAAGAAGCAACCATTATTAGACGTTTTGCAAACCTTTTCTGAAACCATGTTCCGCGTCACTAATATGATCATGTTGTATGCCCCTATCGGGGTTTTTGCACTGATCTCCGTGACTGTCGCCAACTTTGGTTTTACCTCTTTAGTACCACTACTAAAATTAGTGATTCTGGTTCACTGTGCAATTTTGTTCTTTGCCATTGTGGTACTTGGCATTGTCGCTCGTTATTGCAAAATTAATATTTTTACCTTAATGAAAATTTTAAAAGACGAGCTACTTTTAGCCTACTCCACCGCAAGCTCTGAAACCGTGCTTCCACGTATCATGGATAAAATGGAAAAATACGGTGCACCTAAATCAGTAACCAGTTTCGTTATACCAATTGGCTACTCATTTAACCTTGATGGCTCAACACTCTACCAAAGTATTGCCGCCATCTTTATTGCTCAGCTCTATGGAATTGAACTGTCTATTGGCCAGGAGCTTATCCTTGTATTTACCTTAATGATCACCTCTAAAGGTATTGCAGGCGTACCTGGTGTCTCCTTCGTCGTTCTCTTAGCCACTTTAGGCAGTGTCGGTATTCCACTGGAGGGCTTAGCCTTTATTGCTGGGGTTGACCGTATTCTCGATATGGCTCGAACTGCACTAAACGTTGTCGGTAATGCCCTCGCAGCCTTGGTAATTGCCAAGTGGGAACATAATTATGATGAAGAAAAAGCACGTGAGTATGAGCAAACCTTTTAACGGTTGATAATCCACAATCCCTTTCCACACACCGAGCAACGACTCGGTGTGTTTTTATCTATTTCCTAAAAATTATAATCTAACATCGATTGAGATCTTATTAATATATTGATTAAATTTCATCTTAAATTATTAATGTAAAACCGTGATAAACAACACAATTTTTAATAACAGCGAGTAAGTATATTTACTTTACTAACTAGGCATGTTAAAAAATCAGCTTATTCAAATTATAATATAAATATATTCTATTATTTGTTTTCTAACTTACTGTTTTATTAACATATCGCTGTTAATTTGAATTATTCAATCCGGTTTAGTATGGCACGTTAAATAACGATCTATTTATATCGTTTTAACTGTGGCAGAAATTAATTTAAGCTATTTACCAATATTAATAATTAATAGCCATTTTTTCTTATTAAATCCGGAGTCGATTTTATGTATAAAATACTTTTCTTAAGCTTAATTACAGCTTGCTATACCGGAAACCTAATGGCAACTGAGTATTTCGTTGATCCCACCTCGTCTGCCGCATTGTGGGTAGAAAAAAACAAGAGCGATCCCAGAGCACTGGCTATTCGGGCTAAAATAGCGTCTGTGCCTACGGCTATTTGGCTTTCTAAAATCCATGAAAATGAGACTGAATTAGCCCAGCAAATAACAAGTTATATTTCACAAGCTGATAAGCAAAAAACTCAGCTTATGTTTGTGTTATACGCTCTACCTAACCGCGATTGCTCAGGCCAAGCCTCCGCCAGCAACACTACTAATAGCCAAAAATATCGAACATGGATTAATCAATTAACAAAAACAATTTCAAACACTGAGCTTACCATTATTTTAGAGCCTGACGCCTTAGCGGATATGAGTTGCCTAACGCCATTGCAGCGCAAAGATAGAACAGATTTACTCAAATATGCTGTGACTCAATTTAAAATAAAAAGCCCTAATGCGCATGTATACCTTGATGCTGGCAATATGAAGTGGCAACCCGCAAAAACAATGGCAGAACAACTCATTGCAGCGGGAATAAAAGATGCATCAGGTTTTTCACTCAATATTTCTAATTACTATGCGACCGAGCCCACTATAAAATATGGTGAAGACATTAATCGATTTTTAATGGCGCTGATAGGGATAAAATCCAATATGATTATTGATACCTCACGCAATGGTCATGGTGCACCAGCATTGCCAAATCAATGGTGCAATCCACTTGGCCGTAAGATAGGTGAAGGCCCAAAAGATATTTCAGCAACCGTTAAAACCGCTTGGATAAAGCCACCGGGGGAATCAGATGGCGACTTTTCTCCAACAGCTAATTGCCATGGCGGCCCTAAAGCAGGGGTTTTTAGCCCTGATTTAGCGATACGCCTGATTAAAGGGGAATAATAGATACAAGACCAAGGCGAGAAAGTCAGCGCAGGAGAAGTGCCGATAATAGGTTATGGGTATTGGCATTTTTCCGATAAATTATTTTGTGTCAATTTATCACTACGATAATTTAACTTAATGCTGTACCATGAGTGCCAATAAAAACAGTGGAGAATAGGGATAAAATATGGATGCTCTTTTCGAGGCCGTCGCTAGGTTTTTTGCTTTTTGTATTGAACTCTTGTTAAATCTTTTTCAACTTTTCGGTATTAGAATTACAATATTACTCATTGCTTTTATTGGCCTATATTTTCATGGGTTTCAACTCAAATGGGTATTAGGCTATATCATTCTAGCTATCGTTTTATATAGCCCATTCATCTATCGGAAATTGAAACAAAGGCAATAACGCTATTTGAGTGAGCCTATTTGCTCTCTTTATCGTAAAGTTAACTCACTATCAATTATCTTTCGTTAAGCATAAAAAAACACTGTGCTACGCGGCGTTAATCGCAGATAATAGGGGGATTGTATCGAAAATATCTATATTAATCCCCCAATAGCATGATATTTCAATAGTACTATGACTCTTCTTCGAACTCTTTTTTATTCAAGATCCTATAATATAGGCTAGATTCCCAATAAGATAAGCCCATCGGATAACCTGCATCAACATAGTCACATTCGCTATTAAAATTGATAGCAGAAAATAAATTTTCTGAGTCAGATGCTGCCCATTTAATTACCTCAATTGCCGTTTCTTTATCATCTGGTATTGCATCAATGCCCCGCCCCACCAGTAAACATCTTTGTATTTCATCTTCAACTGCTTGACGTAAATTATCCGCTCCTTCCGTCAGCATCATATCTAATTCAATCGTTTCTAATAGCAAAAATGGCTGTTTATGCTGCTCTAAAAATTCAAGGGCTTCTTTGATTTCTTTACTCGCATCATAACCATTTTCTAAAAATAACGGTTCAATTGAGGTAAAAAATTTCTTTAATCTTGCAAACCCGATATCAAAATCACTTGTCAACGCATAAAAAGGTGTTTTTTCCCCTTCTTCTTCATGATCGTACCCATGATATAGCAGTGACTCACATAATTTTGGGTTTCCAGACATCAATATACGATAGGTCATTGGTATTGCATATGACCATTCAGAAAGTCCATTCGCAATATCTGGTCGGTCATAATAAGAGCTTGGTTGATTAGATATACTGTAAAGGTAAGAGCGGTTTGCCATAAAATATCCTTTTATATAAAAATGCTTAAGCGAAATGACTCTAGCAATCTCAAAGTGATATAGCAATAACTAGGCCTAACTTTATTAGCCGATAATTATTTTTGAATATCATTAGAAATATTTTCAGGAATTATCTGATGATTTACTTATTTCCTACCGCAATACACTATTTTTCAGTGGAGAATAAATACGGTGATACGTATCGCTGATCACTTCTTAACTTTATAATCAATATACGTATTTTTTTAAAGGATCCTTTAAGGGCATCGATACAACTTACAGGCGCTCAGCTCATAAAAATAACAGAAAGTATAGGCGCTGTTTTCCCCGATAAAGCATCTTTTGACCCTAAACAAGCTTTTCAAATAGAAGAAAATGCAACGGTACAAACAGCTCAAGGCAAATATTACGGTACAGTTTTATACGCTTTTATTGTGAACTCAACCCTAGAGATATCTGCAACATTACTTGAGTTCGATGAGGCTCCTTATATCCGAGCAGCGCAACACAATGCCCAAATAAATAACAATAAAGACCTTTATCAGGATGATTTTGAGCAATTAACCAATAAATATAGCCATTACACTAGTTTTCAAATTAATGTGACTTGCGGATTTCGACGTAACGGTTCTGAATACTATTATCATATCGATACAATGAAGGTTTACGACTCAATGGGGGAGCTATTTGATCTTATTAACGATACTCAAGAAGCGATGAGTGTGATGGGCGGTTGTTCAATGACAGTCACAAAACTTTATAAAAGCAATATTTGGGAAGTTCGTTCAACGGAAGGGGATATTGTGCACCATAAGGTACTTAATAGGGCCATCACAGAATGCTTTTTACTTTATACTGACCATCTATATGATGACTGGCCTAATAATGCAGAAAGGCTATATTTATAAAATAAGCCAGCTAATCAATTAATATATCAGCCATTTTATGAATTGAATAACTAGCAATACTCTGTTAATTGGTAATCACTGGAAAATGATACGCGTAATACTAGTATGGTGGACATATAAAAATATTTAGTGTGTATTTGATAAAAAGTCCAGTTTATTCTTGTTTAAAGGGGTTATCAGTGGCTTTCACTACCATGTCATTACACTCCGCATAAATAAAAAATAATTTATCGGAATGCCTATATTAGGAATAAAGCTGCTTCTCTCAATGTGACTAAACGGACATAACAAGGCTTTTTATGAAATAGAATAGCCGATGCATTTTAAAATAGCCGCTTTTCATAAAGCGGCTATGGATAAGTAAAAATTACGGTTTTTCCGGCCACTCAATATTAGGTGCTAAAGAAGTATCAACACGATTTAGTAAAACGCGGTATTTTTTCCACGCTTGCAGCGCTGCGGCTTCTTCATCGGTTGCCAGTCCTGTATCGATGGAGTCTTGCAGATAAGTCAGCATATTATTTGCTTCATCCAGTCGTTGTGATTTCTCCTGTTCAGCCTGCGCGATTAATGCGGCTTTTTGGGCTTCTGTGTCAGTGACCCATTTTTTACCGTTCCACTTATCAAATTCTGTTTTTGGCTCTAAGAGTGTGAGTGTTTCAGGTAAATCGCCCATAAAATCGACTTCAACAGGCTGACGGGTCTCTGTGTTGTAAGCCGTTTTCCCTCGATGGTCAGCAACATGCAACCACGATTGTTCATCAGCACTTCGTATAATTGCAACGTCAGGCTTTTCGGGTAATTCCGGTGCGTCTAAATAAGCGCCGGCAGGTAAACCACCGCCAATCGTGACATACTCCATTGTCGCGCCGATATACTCGCGCGTTGCTTCATTGATGTAATACGTTTTTAGCCAGCCATTGTTTGACACGTAACCATCTTGGCCAATTACACCAGTAATAATATCTAAATTATATTTGCTCATTATGCTGCTCTCACGATATATAAAAATGCAATGTTACGGGGGCGAGTTTCATTTGCTGTTCTTGCGCTATTTGAAGCGTCAAAGCTGAATTTTTGAATTTGTCGTGTTACAAATGATGATGTGACAACTGTTCCATTTGCTGTTATTGATGTAAAAGCTCCGCTCGAACCACTTGATGGTGTTTTTTCAGAAGAAATTGAAATTTCTCCTTTAATATTTTGAATTGCATCAGTTTGAGCAGATAAAACTACTCGCCCGTTATCAATATTCCGCCCAGCGTCAAGGCCGCGAATAAACTCACCGCGTAAATCAGGTAATACGCCAGATGGATAAGCTTTAGCAAGCAAGGGGTAAGTCGTTTTATTAAATGTCTGACCATTGCAGATTAAATATCCGCTAGGAGCCGTGGCTTGAGGCCAAGGGATAGGTGCTCCCACGGGGTAATCACTTAATTCAGATGATGAACCTGAAACTTTTAAATTTCCGTTGTGGTCTTTTGTTGTGTTTCTATCACTATATAAATTATATTCATAAAAAGTATTTGAATTGCCACCAATAGCAATAACACCCTTTCCTACATAGTCTGCTGAAATTACAGTATATGTGTCATGAGACTTTCCGTATATCGCTACACCATGCTGATAATGATATTTTGATGTAGTAGCAGAGTTCCTAAATATTTGAGACTCTGTATTTAATCCCTTTAAAAATGAAACATAGGACTTCTCATCTAGATTAATTACAGCCCCTTTTCCACCCCATCCATAATCACCAACCTGCATTATCGTTCCGCTGACATCGGGTAAAATATGATTACACCATTGCTTTCCTGCTCTTTTTGAATTGATTCTTGCAACATTAGCTACAGACATGTCAAGTTGCATATATGCATCATCTTTTCCTGTTACTTGAACCATATTTGCATCTAGTGTATTTTTTACTCGCGTAAGCCCTTCAATATTTCCCCCAGTTTTATCAAACTTTCCATTTAACCCATTTTTTAGCGCCGTATTTGTTGCATAGTCTCCCGCTGGGGCATAATTCCCCTTTGGTTGATACTTAGTATCAGACTCTGATTTTGAATAACTGTAGCCTGACGGGAGGTAATTACCTTTAGGTTGGAATCGAGTATCCGATTCAACTTTAGTGTAGCTTTCCCCTTTTAGTGCATAATTACCTTTAAGTTGAAATTTAGTGTCCGTATCTGTTTTAGTGTAATAATTACCCAACCCCAAAAACACACCCAGCGTAGACCATGCAGCTTGCGATTTATCCGGTTGCTCCCCTTTCGTTTCTTTATTGGAAACATAGATAACCCCATTCCACTGAACGATGGCCGTTTTCGGGTAAGATAGCGCCGCATCCCACTCCGCGACACCACGTTGAGTAAGATACATCAACCACTCATCAACACGCTTACCTATGGCGTTAAACCATTCCAATGGCGGCTTGCCAGCGGTTTTGTCTAAAGTAATCCCCCACCCACGCAATACATCTGGGAATGTTTCAATTTCCCCCGTTTTCGCATCTTGCGCGAATATTTTTAAGTCTGGCTTTTTAATGACTGACATTCATTAACCTCGTGAATTTTCCATCGTTAAAACCAAATGCCGATTGATCCCCCACCCAACCAAATGGGTGTGCATCGGTAATAACGAGATATTGATAATTAACCCCTATAGGCCTCGATAAAATATCGAGATCTTTGATGGCATGGATCCGAAACGGTGTTAAATAATTGGCAGGGATAACCACATTCATCGACATATCATAATTGTCGATAATAAAGGCTTGTTCCCCCAATAAGTGACGTAAGGAATAGGTAATATTGGCGATATCGGGTTTTTGGTAATTTTTAATGATCTTGGCTTTGATAAAAAAGCGGTAATCATCATCCCCCAATACCGATGATCCTTTGAGTGAATCACCATAACGATAAAAGGCCCCAATATTGAAGCCTAGCGCGCCTTCAATCCCCCGAAAGCCAAAATAGTCTTTCGGCACCAATGACTTCATGACCCGATGAAGACCGACATGTTTGCCGATTAAATCGAGTCCATACCCCGTAGCAGTGTCGATATTTAAAATGGTCGATAACGTAATGACCGATTCAAAGAGTTGCTTTGTTTCAGAAAGCAAAAGCCCGACGGTTTGTCGGGCTTTAGGTTTTCCTCGGTACTGCCAAATCAAAAAGTCTTCGCGTGGTTTACTCAATCAGCACCTCCACATCTTCTGGCCTGATTTGTGCGCATTGGCGAACCCCTATTGAAACAGCATCGCGCCCATTTACGGTAATTGATTTAATGTAAAAGCCTTGTACTGCATTTACTTGGCAAGTTAAACGCATCGCATAAACCGATTCACCAATATCAAATTCAGTGGCGGCTAACGCGGCTTTAATGGCATCGGTATCGATATCATGGAAGCCTCCCACTCGTTCAAGTAGTAATTTGACTTTAACATTCACCAAAGCGGCGCGATCAAAATAGACGGTTCGCGGTGCGCCAGCATACGTTTGTGTATTACTGATACGCCCAAATACCCCACACCCGCCCACTTTCTTACTTAAAATCGTTCGCCCAATATCATTATCATGGCCACCAATAACAACGGCATTTAATGTGTGCGGTGGAATGCCTTTTTCATCCGTTTGATTGGTGTAGTTTTCGTAGACCTTAGCTTGTTTTACATCCGGTAAATCAAGCAGAGCGCCTTCTAGTCCTTGATAATCATCATGATTATTGATGGCATGCGAACGCATAAAACGTAATAACAAATTGCCATCCGTTTCCTCAAAAGCGCCCTCTTTTGCCGCTTTTGTGGTTGTGATGCTATCAACCCCAATGGTCACCGTGTCCATGGTTAAGGGGCGATTTGCTGGCAACGAAAAAGCGCCAAGCTCCTGACTTCGTAGATCCACTCTTGCGGAGCCGTTACTCCCTAACGTGACATCCGCCAATGTGACCCACTTGGTGCGATTATCATCAGACAATAAGCTTCCTTTATGTACGGTAACGCCCTGTTTACCTGTGATCACCACCTCATTGAGATAACTGTAATCGGCCCCTCGGCGAACAATGCCGGCATACATTGCGCGTTGTTCTAGCCATGATCCAATGGCCTTATAGGGGTCAAGCATCTGCGCTATCAGGGCAATTGCTTGATTAATATTATCTATCTCTTGAGAAAATAGGCCGATCATTTGGCCGTCAGGGCTATCCGCATCCAGATTAATGTCATCCCCATAGATACGTTTAAACCCTTCCGTTAAGCGTTGGTGAACGTCAGTCAGCTTATCAATCACTATGCCCGTTTCAGTAATTTGGAGCATCTGTCATTACCTCTTTTTTATGGCCGTAAATATCAATATAAGTGACTGATATCGCCATCAACCTTGTATCAGGATTGAGTTGAATATCAAATTCGGTAATTTGCTCAACCCCTTGCGTATTTAATACACTCGCTTTTATTTCAGCCTCCATCGCTATCAAATTAGGGTTTTTGCGTAAATAATCGAACCATTTAATGCCATGTTCGCGATTAAGAAACCAATCCTGTTTCAATGACAATAGGCGAGTTAGCACCGATTGTGCGATAGCTTCCGAGCGAATGTTGTAATCTGCTCTCCCTCGCCCAAAACACCAATCATGGTTATCATCAAGCAGACGTACTTTCATTAGTTAGGACCTCCTGTATTGCCTCCTCCCGTTTGCACTCCGCTGTGCGTGTGGGTATCGCCAATATTTTTGCCATTATGTTTAAGTGTGCCGCCGGATGATTCACTATTACCATTCACTGAATGGTTACCTTTAATCAACGCATTACCTGTTAACTGATAATTACCTTGGTGTTCAATATCGCCTTTAATCATGATCTTTCCCGACTGCATACGAATAAACGTCGAGCCATCATCCGTTTGTAGCGATAGTGAATCACTCGAATAATTAGGAATTTTATTGGGTTGACTACTACCTTGAGGTAAAAAGAAGGCATCGGATAGGTCATGAAAACGGTGATCAAGCGGTTGCGACTGTTTACCGGAAACATACCAGCCGTCAATGCAACGCTCGGCAAAAATCACCAGCCCCTCATCCCCCTCACGTACAGGCACTGTGACACAGAAACCACCTCCCCGATAAAATCCAACCGGAACATCAACTAACGGCGGCAACGCAATCACTTTTCCCTCTTTAGTGACATGGCTGATCATTAATTCAACCGTCGCACTATGCCCATTGCAAGACAGTAATTTACCAGGCAACGCAGTATGAATATCGTAGCGCTGGTTCTGAGCGTGTTGATTCATCACATCAAGAAGTGTTGGCTGTTTCATTGTTTCACCTTATCAAACGTACCATCAACACAAACGAGCCTGCTATACCAATCCCTCTCCATAAAATCGCCCGTATGACTTAGCTGCGTAATTTTATAGTCACCATTAAATTCAGATGTAATGGATTGAAGCCGAATGAGGGCACCAATTTTTAATGTAGGATGACATAAACAGGTTATCGTCAAGCCATCTTCACTTTTTTCGGGTTTACCAATTAGCCCCGTTTCTTGCGATAAAACAAAACTTTCGTTATCCGTTATCACCTTTTGTTTTGGCAATAACATGAGTTGCCCATCCTGAATAGACCAATCTGACTGGTTATTTTTCGCGATTTTATGCAGTAATTCCCTTGCATCACCAAACATCACTTTTGCACGCGGAAGTTGACGATCATTTGGCAACTCTATAACACCAATATCAATATCCATCGCCTGCGCATTTTCTGTTAAAATATCACGATCGCGATTACCCGAAGATAATGTTTTATTAACTAACGTACAGGTATAAGCCTTAAATCCATCGCCACAAATTAATTCACAAATAATATCTTCCGCACTTTCAGTTACCTTAACCTCAATAATATCCCCTGCATAAATTAGTTGCAGCTCTTCATAACCAACCGAAAGTGCTGCCCGATTAAATACCTTGCTGGTTAATAAGTTTCGATGTGACGCATTAAGGTTGTAAATACGGATAACAGCAGGGTTAGGCTCTGGTGTTAATGTTTTTTTGATATCAAACGTGACGCGTAATTGTGTTATTTCGAAAGATTCATCATCATTACCAATAACAAGCTTAAGTTGTCTGCCTAATTGTTTCATACCAAAATCCTTTATCAACAATATAGAGCAAAAGCCTTTCACCTAATTCACTTTGTGATATTGAATTAATACCAAAACGTGATTTATCACTTAACGTCAAAATAAAGGGGAGATTTTTCTCTATTAATGAAGGAGCATTAACAGCTAATCCTTGCATTTGTGTAATAACTTTATTCTCATTGATGTCGAATAAATCAAACTGCCAATTTTTTGAAATTTTGTTGTAGTACAAAGTTAGCTTTAAGGCCTTACCAAATAAGGTAAATAATTGCTCTTGGATCGGCTCGTTAGATACGGGTATTTCATAAATCATGAACGTCCCCCTAATGTTTCACGGAAAGTATGGGCAGATTTGGCCTCAGGCTGAGTTCTTCCCATATTACTTTTTTGAGGTTGTTGTTTTAAATCAGGGTGTAATCCTTTTACCGTCTGACTCTCGACAATAAACACTTCCTCTAAATTTAAACTAAATTCAACCGCCCCAGGCTTATCCTGTGTCGCGCCAATACTGGTTAACATCATATTCTTGTACAAACGAAGCCCTGTTTGTACATCAATCGGCTCCCCCATTTTTTGTATTGCCAATAATGATTCATAAGCACGACCAGCACGATCTAATGTCTGCGAACTATCAGCAAAAGGTTTCAATACATCCGGATACCAAGGTGCAATCACCTTCTGCACTTTATTGGCTAACACCCGTCCTATCATTATATATTGCCCCAGCATCGCTTCCGCTTGCCGTATTGATGACGATATTTCTAACGGCAGAGGGTATTCCCCCATAGCCTCGGTATCGAACCCTAAAAAATCATTAAAATATTTCGCAGGTTCATAGCCCACTACCGTTCCCGTAATACTCAGTGATTTCGGCTCAAGAAATGCGTGATCAGCAATATCAGCCCCCGATTCAACGGGGTTTTTTGTGATCCTTAATGCAGAGGTATGAGTCTCGCGGATCGTACAATCAAGTTCAAACTGACCAATCGTTCTTGTAATAACAGACGCTCGACCAGTAAATATTCCGCTTGTAATATCCATAATCTATTGCCTAAATAAAAAAGGCCACATTAAGTGACCTTATCAGTTGAATTGAACCCAACTCATTCTTTAAAACGGCGGGTTAATCAGCATTCGCACTCTTTAAGGAATGGTATGCAATCTCATTAACATATTGATTGATCCCCTCTACCGCCAATACACCCGCTTGTCGGCTATCCATGGTATGAATATCTTGTTTCACATTAACATCCCCTTGGTTAACAACAATGCTCTTATGATTGCTAGTTGTGACATTAGATAAATTGGGATCAGCTAGGTTTTGCTTAATTAAGCCGCCAGCAAGATTTGAGATTTGTACTAATTTTTTTTCACTTTGATATTTATCGTCAATAACACCCAGTGCTTTTAATATTGAAATAATACCCGATGTCAACTCATCAAGCTTTTGGTTTACCCAATTAAATGCCAACTCGAAAGGCTTTTTAATTAATTCAGTCACCCCATTAAACGTATTCGCAAGATCATGAATAAACTTGCCAATATCGGTATCACTGAGATCAAAAAGATTTCTAATAAATTCCCATCCCGCTTTAAATGGTGCGGTTAAGAATTCCTGAATTGCGGCAAATGCTAAATTAAGTTTTTTCGTCCATGACGTTGAATCGTCGGTGAATATTTCATATAACGATTGTATCAAATCAAACGCTGACTGAAATGGTGCCAATAGGTAATCGATAATCGCAAAAAATACTGTACTTAAACCATCAATAAAGGTTTTTGCAACACTCAATACCCATTCAAAAGCCATTTTCGCTGCATTTTTAATGACATCCCAAGCCTGAATAACCCCTTGGATAAGCACTTGCCATAATGCTAAAAATGCAGTGGCAAAACCATGAAAGTAGTGTTCAAATCCTGCCCAAATCTCCTTCAATCCCTCGGTCATGCCCTCCCATGCTTCCCCCATCATCGCCGTATTACCACTGAATAAGCCAAAGAGTAGCTTTAAGGCATTACCTATATATTTAAAGAAGCCACGGAAAATCATCACAGCACTATCGATAGTGAGCGCCCATGCTTGAGCAATGCCATCGAAAATCAGTTTATTTTCAGCATAAAAAGTATTCCACCAAGCTAATACTGACTGTATCCATTCAATGGCTGGCGCCCAAAACTCACTAAATTGTGACTCACCACCGTCTAGATAAGCCATGAGATCCCCGAGCAGCACCATCAGTCCAGCCACCGCAGCCGCAACCCACATGACAGGGTTCGCGGCAAAGGCTATTAAAGCGGCTTTTTTAAAGGCCGCTAACACCGCTATAACGCCAATGATTGCCGCTTTCCACCCTATGGTTTTTTCGACTAAGAGATTAATGGCACGACCCGCATTCCCTATCGCTTGTATGCCTTTACTCCCCCACACGACCAGCTGAGTTAATCCCTCTGATATCAGTGTCTTATTCGCATCTAGCCATTCATTAAAGCGATTAATCACCTCCGTTAAGTTAGGGAGTAGCCCTAGTACGAGTTTCGTTTTTATTGACTCTATTGATAAGCTAGTTTTCTTCGTGACTGATTGATATTCATCAGCTTGCTGTAATTCTTTCTCAGAAATGGTAAATAACACACTTTTTTCCTGAGAGAGCTCTCTCGCCCCTGCTACCGCGCCACCAATAAAGCTAAAGAATTTATTCGACATAAAATCAATAGCCGTCACGAGACCAGAAACCACTGCTTTCAAATTATCAATCGTTAAACCCGCATTACTTAATTTCTCACCTAATTGGCCAATAACTGTTGCCGTTGAAGTCGCCGCCGCGCCGAGGGCAGTGACGACACCTTTTAGTTTAACCACTTGCTCTTCATTAAGACCGATAATGGTTAGAAGTTGTTCGATTCCCATCTTCTGCCCTCTGCTGAGACAACAAACGCTCGACATAGGCCTCATGAAAATCAAGCACATCGCCGAGCGTTGCTGTCGTTCTAAGATCATGACCGGTATATTTGCCTTCCATAATGGGCAGCATTTTTAACCAATCTACATCTGTTATGCCGTCAGATTGACCAAACTGGGCATATTTACCTTGGATGCGACTCCATCGGGCAAAAAATCAGCAAAATGAAAGACTAGGCCATTAACAATAAGTGGATAATAATGGGAACGATAAGTATTAAAATGGGTATTAAACACATCCACTTTATCAAGCTGAATAACATTGCCATCGGCATCTTTTGCTATCACCCATTTTAAGATGAATTTTTCGACACCTTGCATTTCTGTGGAGCCAATATTGGCAAGTACGCCCCCCACATCGATATCAACCTGTTCACCATTCATTGCAATGCAACCTTTTAGCATCCCCAATAGCTTCATGGCATGGGTTTTCGCTTCGATAAAGTTGCTATGACGATGCTCATAAGTGATGTTATCTTTTTCCATCAGTTAAAGGCTCCTTTACCCAATTTAGTGATCACACGTTCAAATTGGATCACCCATGACTGCGCATTATGGCCAGCCCCACGAGTTTGCGTCGGCGGTGTTGTGAAAAAGCCAACATGCCCCACAATCTCATCACCGTTCCACGTATCCTTGATATACAATTCAAGCGGTGCGGGAGCAGATTGGCTGCTGAGCATTTGATTACGTAGATTCGATAAAAAATGATTATCTGCAGAGTGTTGCAGTAACTTCAGTGTTAATATTCCCGACTGGTTACCACTAAAAACATAAACCCCACGCCCATTAGCGCCGAACGTCCAAGCACCATCATCGCCTACAGGAGCAATTGATAGCGCATCTGCAGATTCATCAAAGGCTGTGATTTCATAACCATTGATACTAACCATAAGACTTTTGTGATTATAAACAGACATAGTGACCTCTTAGCGGTTGAATTGAATTAATAAATCTGCTGAATGACCCGCTCCCGCGAGCTTGATTGCACACATAATCGGCATCATTTTGCGTGCTTCTCGATCCGCTTGTGACTGAACATCAAAGCTATCCGAGTAAAAATAAAAACCTTCATCTAAGCGGTCACCAAAAGTCACCTCGCCAATATCACTGCCACGCCAGATCCCCCCTGCTAAGAAGCCATTGCGTTTAAATTCGTTGCCAATGACAATCAAGGAGCCAATTAGCATCGCTTGGCCTTTATCGGTTTGAGGAATTTTTGTAGGGCTTGCTTGTAAAGTCGTGAAGGCTTGTTTTTGGCACGCATCGATAAACGCATCCAGCCCCATCACTTCATCAATAAATGTGCCGCCGAGCATCGTGCCTTCAGCTAACATATTGATACCGTCATAATCGGTATAAAAATTGATCCCCAAACGACGGCATTTTTGTGCCGCATCTTGAGTCACGCGATCGTCAGAGCGTACCGACGTTTGTTGCTTAAATTTGACAGTTTTTGCGGTGTTCTGTCCTTGCCAAACCGTTGAAACGGCAATCGCCAACAACTCAGCACCGGCATGGTTATCTCCCGTTTTGTTGAATTGCACCATCAACCGACCACTGTTTTTATCAAACAGCTTTTTCAGTATGTTACTGTTGTTCCACTCAATCTGCTCATCACGCGTCGCGGTATAGGCCATAACTTTTAAGTCAGCCGCGGTCACCCATGCATGAGCATCATCAAGCTGTTCATCGGTGAGAGAGTCTGCGAAATAGACGCCATACCAGTTTTGATAGACATTTTGTAGTTTATGCAAGGCTTCGGAAGGTAGCTCAGCATTAACAGTTTGTGCGGCGGCTCCCACCGTTAGCGTAGCTTGGCCTTCTTCCAATTTGAGTAAATTACCCACATAAGTACCGCTAGTGGATGGCTTCACATAACCGAAACGCGTTTTTGCATCTACTCCTGCCGTTTTCGATTGAATGATCATGCGCTTACCGATGGCATCCCACACCGCTTGTACGTTGGCATCACTAGGTAGCTTTTGATTAATAACTTTTGCAATGTCTGAAAAATCAATAGCTTTACTAAAGTCGAGGGCCGACAGTAAAATATCAGAGCCCGCAAGGTTCAAAGTCATTGCACCATCAGTAATCGCCTTTAATACATTCAGTCCAACAGAAATCGTTGAGCCTTTTAGCGCATTCGCGGTTGCGGCAATTGTCTGTTTCTCTTTCGCAAAACGCGCGATCATCGCACGCTTCAATTTAGGGCGCGCAGAAAACAGTGCTTGTGCTGCTTTATAGGTTGACGATTTTGTACCAAATAAATTAGCAACATCTTGTTCATTAGAAACAAATACATAACGCGAAGATGCATCAACAAACGCATTGCCCATTTCAGACGTAAAAATCGCAATCATACTTAGATCACGACGTTGCACGGCTGCCGCTTGGGGTAAAATTTGTGCATTAATGATCTCTTTAATAGATAAACTCATAATGGTTCCTTTAGCGTGGTTATAACGACCGATTCACCATAAGTCAGTGATGATTCGATACGATGAATATGTGATAGTGTTAAATTGAGCTGTGCTCTTTGTTGCTTTCCTTCAGGCTCCTCCTCGGGGAAATATTGAATTTCTGATCCGTGAACTAATCCCGCCCCCATGGCTTTAAGTTGTTGCAAAGCAAGGTATGTGTGCATTTGCGCGGCTAAGTCTTCAATCAATAAGAACGCCTGCTTACCTTGTGCGGTAATCGAAACCGTGGTTTCCCGTGTCGTCGTCACCACTTCTCTACTGTTTTCTGCTTCGAATTTAACTTCCGTACCGATAGAATGAGATACCAATGGCGTGACAGTGATAAAGTCATCCCATTTCGATACATCGGTATAAACACTGCCATCAAGAACGCGTTCTTCCGGTAGTCGTGTGAGCAGCACGATAATTTGGCGCAATTTATCTAGGTTGAGCCGTGAAAGCGTTGTTGTTTCCATGTGAATTCCCAATAATTAGGCATAGACAATCTTCCGCGCTATCGGTGATAGTCGGTTGTTTTATCTGCTATTCAATTAGTTAAAGATGTAATAAACGCTTACTTGAAAAAGAGGGCATGGCGTTGTTGTTCAATCACTCTGATGGCTTGCTTATCTAAATTACATTGTTCGATAATAGTTAATAATGTCTCATTCAGTAGAAGCGAATCACCCCAAGTTAATTCGAGAGGAATAATCGGGGGTAAACAATCATCGAGTAAATAAGCTGGGATCGCCATTTGCGGCTGTGGAACGTATTCTTTCTGAATGTTTGTGCAACTGGACAGTAGCATCACTAGGCACACGATGAGTGGCACAAATAGTGTCAGAAAGCCTCTTTTTAATAACTTCTTTGGTTTGTTCAGAACTAAGATCCACCTCATTTCGTTGGTTAAGATGATTTTTGGTAATTTTATTGAGTTGTGCTGAAAATTTTAAATACCCATTAAATAAAGCCTGTTGCGCTGCCATTTGATGATTCAGTGACATATATTGGCGATTTAACTTGTCATAATCACGCATTACCCACCACAACCAAAAAGCTAGGACCAGGCTGGTTGCCGTAAATACCTTGGTTAGCGATGTCATAGAGGGTAAGCGCGGTATGACAATTGAAAATGTGGTCCGTCTTTAAAATTAACCCAGTCACCTCCCCATTCAATTTCCACGTTTAATTCCGCCGCGGCCTTTTTCATTGCTCGAGCAACCAGCTCGAACTTAGACCAATCATTCCATGGAATTTGACGGTGAATTAATGGAGCGCAGTCGACGGCATGCCCTGTTAGGTGCCGACTATTCATCGTTTGACTTTGTCCATTAGCCACTAATTGCCGTTGGCGAGCTTCATTGCGTTTTCCTTCAATAACCATGAAATCAACACGGCTCAATTTGATCGCTCGGCGCACCACTTTGACTAAATCAGGATGAACACCCCGTAAGTTTTGTTCACTACGCTGGCTAAGAAAAAATTGATTCATCATTAAACTCCAAATCGATTTTTAATAAATTGGATGATCATCTCAAAGATGCCATAGAGTTTTTTTGTTCCTAAAAAACCGATCACAACACCACAAAATTCGGCTAATAAGCTCCAAGACTCGGTATTGCCATTTTGTGCTAACCACCATTCAATAAACCGGATTGTGCCCACACTCAGCAAACCACACATCAACGCTTCCAATAAAGATTGTTTCCAAAGCATCCCTTCGCGTCGTTCACGAATATAGGCAATCGTTGTTGCAATAGAAAATCCGCCAATAAGCGGAAGATAATATTGTAGCCAACGCAAAATTGGCTCCCACCATTCATATTTGTCAGGCATAAATCTATTCACTTTATATAAGTGTTCTAATAAAAGCTTCTTTTACCATGATAACTTTATTGAACCATACTGAATAATTAATAGGCATTATTTTAAATAAAAGGCATATAACAAAGAGATAAAGTTTTCATTCAGTAAAATACTCTTTTCATAAACATAGTTTCATTAATCAGTAAAAAATATCATTCCTATTCATTAAGGATTCATTCATAATTGACCTGATTGAAAACGCTCAGCATTAACAGATTAATTCCTTTTTTGCGCGCGCACAAATTTTATTACTAAGGCTTTCTAGCTATTC